>NZ_CP145903.1:1576884-1892261 GCF_049569215.1 Salinimicrobium sp. TIG7-5_MAKvit
ACCCGTTAAGCCCCTGCTCTTCGCTACCCCAAAGCCCAATAATAATTGTTCTTTTAGGGTTAGGGTAATATTCCTTAAGAATTCGGGCAGCTTCCATCATTACGATAGTTCCGGTTCCATTATCTGTCGCCCCGGTTGCGCCATCCCAAGAATCAAAATGCGCCGAAAGCACCACGTATTCTTCAGGTAATTCGGTTCCTTTAATAGTAGCAATGGTATTGAATGTTGGCACCATTCCCAGTTCTTTAGATTGGGCGGTAACCTTAATTTTAGGCTTGCTTCCGTGTTCTGCCAGCCTGTAAAGCATTCCGTAATCTTCAAGGGCGAGATCAAGGGTAGGAACCTCTTTTGTGTAAGCTCCAAAAACCTTGTTTACCCCAAAACCTTCAGACCAGTTGGAAGTAATCACCCCAACAGCACCGGCTTTTTCAAGTGCAGCAGGTAAAGTGCGGGAGGTATAGCCCATAGTACTGAATTTATCTCTCCAGGCTTCAGATTGTTCACTGCGCTCGCGCTTCATCTTTTCAAAAGAAGCTTCGGTAGCATATTCTTCCCAGTTATAATCGGGTCTTCCGGTTGGCTCCTGCATAGAAATGAGGACAAACTTACCTTTTACCTGTGGCAGCCAGCGTTGAAAAGCCATAGAATCGGAAACTGTTTCGGGCAACGTAATTACCTCGGCGGTTACAGGTTTTTTTCCGGTAGAAGGGCTCCAGGCGAGCTGTCTCCCTTCAAGGGTTTGCAGCCGTGGTTCAAGCATATCAATATGGGTAACGCCGCGTTCCCAGCCGCGCCATTCTCCCCACTTCTGCTTTTCGGCAGGGATGCCCCAGCTTTCAAATTTCTTTACGGCCCAGTTATGAGCATTGTTCATTTGTGGTGTTCCTACCAGGCGTGGCCCAATACTGTCCAGCAACTGGTGCGCTAACTCCTCAAGTTTCGAATTTTGCTCGGCCTCCTTTACAATATTCTGTATAACTTCATCTTTTGATTGTGCAAATGAGAAGTGAGCCGACAAAAGCAGACACAGGGTGAATAATCCTGAAAGTTTTTTCATGCGTGTAATAAGTTTTTAAGATCAGTTTTAGCCAAATATATCAATAAAATCAACGACTTTCCCTTCGGAAGCTTTTCTACTACTGACGGATTTTCAGGTTTTTGACGATATGTCGGTCACTTCAGAAATAAAACTCCACAAACAAACTCCTTGCTATCAGCGAACTACGCCATGACAGGCAAAGAATTTCAGAATTAATTTTATTTAAGGCTTGTCCTGTACAGTCTTTGCACAAACACTACAAAATATTAGAAGTAATGAAAGTTTTAGTTATTGGAGCAGGAAATATGGGCCTCACTTATGCAGAAGGCATGGCCTCATCAACATTTTTAAACCAGCGTAAGCTCATGATTTACGATGTCTCGCCAGATAAAATTGTTTTGCTGAAGGACATGGGGATCTTTGATGTACACGAACAACTGGAAGATGCTTTACCCCAGGCCGATCTAATCTTTATTGCTGTAAAACCATACCACAGCGAGGAACTATTTGAAAGAATGAAACCGATGATGAACAAGGAGCAAATCGCGGTTTCCTTAATGGCGGGAGTTACCATTGAGACTATACAAAATGGACTGGGCATTAAAAAAGTAGTAAGGTCAATGCCTAACCTACCGGCCCAGGTAGGAAAAGGAGTTACCTCCTACACCGAATCAAAAGAAGTTTCGAGAATAGAATTATTGATGGTGAGAAACCTTCTTGACACTACTGGGGAATCTATTCATGTGAAGAACCAGAACTTTATTGATGCCTCTACCGGAATTTCGGGAAGTGGACCTGCGTACGTATTCTACTTTATGAACTCTATGCTTGAAGCGGCCTTAAAAATGGGCTTTTCGGAGCACGATTCAAGGGTACTTGTAAGCCAGACTTTTGAAGGAGCGGTAGAACTCTTTAACCAAAATGACCTTTCCCCAACCCTGTGGATGGATCGCGTGGCCTCAAAAGGTGGTACTACAAGGGCAGCGCTAGATTCTATGGATGACAACAACGTAAAAGAACTGATAAAAGAAGCCGCCTACGCCGCTTTTGACAGGGCAGTAGAACTGGGAGAAAAAAGCTAACCAATTTTCCCCTTTTGACAGGTATATGAAGCCGGAATGTGAGTAACATGACCGGCTTTTCTTTTTCCTGAATTTACCTGCGGAAAAAGAAATGAGGCCCAGGCAAAAAAAGTACCTGCTTCCCGTCCTAATTGTAGGATTAAGCAATATTTTTGCACTTCCCGAATAAGTCACAACAACAGAAGATTTTTTTCGGCTATTTTCTGCAATAAAAGATTAGTGAGGATTGACATATGGACCAAAACACAACTTCTATCGAATTTCCGAAACGCCTGTTTGACTGCCTTAGCTTTCAGCTTGAACATTTTCCCCTCCCCGATATGCTTGCCGCTAAAGAAAATGGAACATGGAGAAAATACAGCACCGCCGAAGTAGGACAAAAAATTGAGCAGATAAGTGCTGCACTCCTAAAAATGGGATTTTCGGGAGGTGACGGAAGCATAGAAGGTAGAGATAAAATTGGCATTATTAGCCAGAACTGCCCCGAGTGGATCATGGCCGATATGGCTATTCAACAAACCGGAGCATTATCTGTACCGGTTTACCCCAACATTACCAACCACGAACTGCAATTTATCCTGGCTGATGCCAATGTGAAAATGATCTTTGTAGGAGACACCACACTCTACCAAAAGATCGTTGAAATACGCGAAGAGCTGCCGGCTTTAGAACATGTTTATTCTTTCAAACCAGTTGCCGGAATTCCGCAGCTAACCGATTTGATGATCAATGTAACGCCTCAACTTAAACTGCAGGTAGCCCAGAGCAAAGATGCCGTTAAAGAGACAGATCTTGCGACCGTTCTTTACACTTCAGGAACAACGGGAACTCCAAAAGGCGTTATGCTCTCCCATGGTAACATTGTAAGCAATTCTCTGGGGGCTGCCCATGTTATACAAGAAGTGGGGGTTAAACACAAGAAAGTATTAAGTTTTCTCCCCCTCAACCACGGCTTTGAAAGAATGGCAACCTACTGCTTCTTTTACAGCGGGGCAGCGGTGTACTATGCCGAAAGCATGGAGAAGATCTCAGAAAATCTAAAAGAAGTAAAACCCACGCTTTTCACCACAGTTCCAAGACTCCTGGAAAAAGTTTATGAAGGCATACTTGCAAAGGGCAACGAACTTACCGGAATAAAAAGAAAACTCTTTTTCTGGGCTTTAAAACTGGCCGAGGAATTTGAGATCAACAAACCCAAGAGCCTGAGTTATAAACTTCAACTTGCCGTGGCCGATAAACTTATCTTTAGTAAGTGGAGAGATGCCCTGGGAGGAGAAGTGAAATCTATCATCACGGGTGCGGCTGTATGCCAGGTGCGGCTGTTAAAGATCTTCACTGCCGCCAAAATCGTGATACAGGAAGGCTATGGTTTAACCGAAGCCTCTCCCATTATCAGCGGAAATCGCTACAATGAAAAGAACAGGATGTTTGGTACTGTGGGGCCACTTTTAAAAGGTGTAGAGGTTAAAATTGCCGAAGACGGTGAAATTCTTTGCAAAGGTCCTAATGTAATGATGGGTTATTACAAACGTTCCGATCTCACTGCAGAAGTGATGGAGGGCGAATGGTTGCGCACCGGCGATATCGGAACATTTATTGACGAAAAATTCCTGAAGATCACCGACAGGAAGAAAGAACTGATCAAAACCAGCGGCGGAAAATTTGTAGCACCTCAGCCCATTGAAAATAAGATGGTAGAAAGCCCATGGATCGAGCAGATCATGGTGGTGGGAGAGCTACAGAAGTTTGTGGGTGCGCTCGTTGTCCCTGCGTTTGAAGCTCTTAAAAAATGGTACCTAGAACAGGACAAACCCTATCCGGGAAATGAAAAGGTGTTGGAAGACAAGCACGCAAAAGAATTGATTGGCGCCTCTGTAATTCATTTCAACAAGCATTTTAATCCGGTGGAGCAGATCAAGAAGTTCCGGTTGATCCCTAATGCCTGGACTATTGAAGGAGGAGAGTTAACACCCACCCTTAAGCTGAAGCGCAAAATGATCATAGAAAAGTACCAGGAATTCATCAAGTCTATTTATAATTAGTCGCGTCTGACTACCACGCAAACCTAACAGGTTTTAAAAACCTGTTAGGTTTTTCCTGATCTTAGAAGATTAACTTTTCTACCTAACAACTAGACCTCAACTGCCTTCTACTTGAAAAAAATTGGAGAACAAACAAGACCTGTTCAGATTAACCACAATTTTTGCCTAATCCCCAACTTTTGTTCTTGATCCACTATATCCGTCTGTAAGCTCCCCCTAATTAGAACTGCTTGATGATATAAAATTATTGTTTTTGGTTTTATCTGTAGTTGCTATTAGAGAATTAAATTCTGCATATTCTATTGGAGCCATTTTTCCTAATGCATCGTGAGGTCTTTGATTATTGTAATCATCCATCCATACCTGTGTTTGTTCTCGTACCTGATCCAGATCTTCAAAAATGTATTTATTTAAAACTCCTCTTCTATAACTTCCATTGAATCGTTCAATAAAAGCATTCTGTGTAGGTTTTCCTGGTTGGATATATTTGAAGTTGATTCCATGCATCTGACTCCATTCTGAAGCTATTTTAGCAATAAACTCAGGACCATTGTCCATTCTTATTTTCTGAGGTTTTGTTCTTCGATTAATTAGGTGGTTTAATACCCAAATAACTCTATTGCTGGGCAAGGAAAAATCTACTTCTATGTGAAGTGCCTCCCGGTTATAATCATCAATAATAGTAAAGGCCCTAAACCTTCTTTTATTATCCAGGACATCTGTCACAAAATCCATACTCCAGGTATGATTAAGGGTCTCAGGTACTTCTAAGGGTTCTTTTACTCTTGCTGGTAATCTTTTCTTCACTTTACGCCTTAAGCTTAAGCCAAGGTTTTTATAGACACGATAAACTCTTTTATGGTTCCACGGCTTTCCTTCCTTACGCAGTCGCTCATAAGCCATCCAAAAACCTTCCTCACTATACTTCTCTGCCTTTTGCTGTAAGGCTTCTTCTATGGGTTTATCATCTTTAGGGAGAGGTTTATAATAAAACACACTCTTGCTCATTTTTAAAACACGGCACGCCCTGCTTATACCGTAATGAGCAAGTTCTTTAGCTATGGTTCGCTTACGGCAAGGCTTTAGAGCTTTTTTTCGATGATCTCTTTAGCCATCTCATGATCCAAAGAAAGGGTGGCATACATTTGCTTGAGTCGACGATTCTCTTCCTCAAGTTCTTTGAGTCGCTTAAGCTCTTTGCCATTCATTCCGCTAAAACGTTCTCGCCATTTGTAAAAAGCAGCGGTGCTTACACCATATTCACGACTTATCTCGGCAGCTGTTTTACCGTTATCGAATTCTTTGAGGATCTTAGAGATCTTCTGTGGAGAAAATTTACTTTTTTTCATACTGTTTAAAATTAAGAATTATTCTACTTTTAAACAGTTCGGTTTTAAGGGAAGCTTACAAACTTATGTTGGAAAAACACTTCACACTGCTAACAAAACAACTTTAATGGTTACCTCTACATACCCGCAATCAATAGAAGAATTCTGTAATATTTTCCCTCATTTTAGGCCAATATATGACTATAAAGTCAGACATTATATACTAAGGGATCATACAAATCTTGTTCTTAATCAGTTTGATAAATATTTTTCCAACCGGTTTAATGCTAAAGAGAGGGAATTAATAAGATTCTTCCTGATAATTCATGACATCGGGAAACCCCGAGCTTTTGAGGAAGGTGATATAAGTATTCAACATGACCACAGTATTAAGATAATAAAGGAATTTTGGTTCAAAATCTCAGAATCTCAGAAAGATTTAAATAAGGTTCTACTATTATTAAAAGGTGATTATATAGGCGAATACTTTCAAAACAAACATGACGTTGCTTTTCTATCTGGATATATATTAAATGGCTGTAAAAGACTCAGTACAACTCCGGAAAAATTATTAAAACTTTTCCTGGTTTATTATCAATGTGACACAGCTGCATATACACAAGATGCAGGTGGTTCAAAATTCCTGGAACATCTTTTCTGCTATAAAGATGGAATCAAAATATTTGACAAGGAAGAAGGCTTATTTAGGTTCTCATGTATTTATTGGCATAGATACCTTAAAATCAAAAATGAAATACTCAGGTGGTGATAAAGAACTAATAAAAGAAATTTATTAGTTCTTATGTGGCTATACAATCATCATGAACCAAAAAGTATCGATTGAACGAGGCAAAAGCAGTACAAAGTACTGCTTTTATTAATTGCCTGAATTTTAGATTTTAAATCTGTTCGTATTCCCGTTGAATTACCTCTGAACCGTATTTTCTTTCCAATTTTCGAACAATAAAATGACCTTTGGCCATGTCTTGAAAATGATCCATAAACAAGGTGTTAATCAAGGCTCCACCTGCTGCCCCGACAAGAGGAATGGCCTGAGCGGCTACTTTCTCTGAAACTTGAATACTGAATCTTTGAGCTATGTTTGTCAATAATTTGATCAAAACTGGAGCCCCATCTTCAGCTAAACCTTTTGTAAGCATATGTTTTGATGCGGCGGATACCGATTGTGCTAAGACAGTCCTGACAGTATAATACCCGCTCTCAGTGGCATTATCTTCTTTGCTTGGTCCACCTAAAGCTAATACTGTAAGACAAGCTAATTTTGTTTCTTGGTCTGAAATCGATTCTCCTTGAGCGCGCGCAGTTTCGGCAATAGACCTCAGGATGATGCCCGTAGAAATTGGCAGTTCTATAGGAAGAGCTACTAAACCAAAAAATCCTCCAACACCCCCTGATGCAAAAGCACCCAATTTGTGCAATTTGTTCCATGATTGAGTACCTGGTTCCTTTTTCATTGTGAAAATAGCTCCTTCAGCAGCTTTTAGCAAAGCAGCTTGGGTTATTTTTCCTATTTTAGAATTTACATCTTCGGGTAACCGTTCAAATCCTTTTTCAAGAGGTTTACCAAAGTAATTCATGATTACTGCTGCTAATCCGGGATTCTCCAGAATTTGCTTCGCTTCTTTTAATTCCTTTATGTCCGCGTGGGAAAGATTTGTATTCATTTATATGATATATTATTTTGATGTCCAATTTAATCCTCTCATACTCAGCATTAGCTTTCGTATCTGAGAATGTTGGATAAGAGACATCCTTAGTGAATAACTTGGTGACCTTGTGCTATTTCGCCCGTTGTCTCCGTCTTTTCGTATTCTTTAGGAGACGTCTGAATAACTCGATCTAAAAATTTCCTATATTTCTTTATATTATTGACAACATCTTTAGGATCAATTGTACTTTCTTTTTTTCCTAGCCAGTTATGTCTTTTTACAATAGCAACTGTCATATAATTTCCATTTCCGAATTTTCTCGGCGTTTCGATTTCCACTAGGTTTTCTTTTTCGGCTTGCTTCATAATAAGTTGATGCAGGTCATTTCTTACAGCACTTCTTTTTCTTTCTGAAGAAAATTCAATGTCTTCAGGATGAGTGGAAACTTTAAAGCACAGTTTGCCTTCTTCAATCTGCACATAGGCAGGGTAGTTTCCCCATTGCTTCCAATTCACAATGGCATTCCAAAAGCCACCCGCAGGATTATTGACGTAATGCCAATTAACCAGATGAATTTCTCGCTCAAGAAACTGAAAAAATCCCTGCCAATCATTTCCATCCCAGTCCCCAATTTCCTTTTGTTCAAATTGATTATTTATTTTTTCGAGTCGTTTTAAACGGTTATAAAAGTCAATAAATATATCATTGCTGCACTTCTGATACTTTGTCAAGATCGCTAGAAAATCCTGTCTCTGAAAAACAGTATAACCTTTATCCATAACTTTTTTCAGATTTCGCTTAGAGTCATTACCCGTCTTAAGATAGATACAAATAGGCTCTAAGTAATCATTTTCCACACACCAGATAGTGGCAGATTTTTGATATCGTTCTAATTGGTTGGAATGAAATGAAGAGACCGTTTTGTCTTCAATAATAATTAAATATTTATTATTGATTTTGGCTCTAACATCAATATTATCCCATTGCCGGTCGGCGACCACAGTATTAATCTCTTCCTCAAAATCAGGAATTTTAGTTTGGATAAGTTTAGTTATAAATTCCCGTCCACATTTATTAAGAAGTGGATCTACAATTTCATATTGTTTGTCTGAATACTGTAACAGCCAAGTGATGAAAGCGTCCTGATGTAGTTCCTTGGTTGCAATGTCAAAAATGTTTGGTTTCATATGGTTGGTAGGTTTAAAAAAATATTAAAGGTCAATAGTAAAATGAAAGATTCGTAAACCTAAATATTTTCTTCAAGCTTGAGGTAGTTTTTTCCAAATCCTTTAGGGAATCTTGTTCTTTTTCCTGGATCTTCTATTCGCAATATTTACTGCTCTTAATTTAAAATCATTCGGGATCTCATATTAAGTTAAACCTCAATACAAGAATAAATAGAGGTGACGACAATCCATGTCATATAATATTTTATTTATTTGAAATCGTGGAGAAAGTAAAGAGGTGATAGGATATGGTCTGTGTAGTCATAAATAGAGTAGAGATAATTAATTCATTAAAGAATAACACCAGAAAAAGCGACACAAAAAGTGACACAGTTACCATATGAAAAACCGCAACTACCATAATATCAAGCAATTGCGGTTTACTTCTGTGGTCCCACCTGGGCTCGAACCAGGGACCACCTGATTATGAGAAGTTGAATTTGCTTTTCTTGTGGTTGCTTTTATTTTCTTTTGTTCTGATTATAAGCATTTTATGATTTTTTCCTTTGCACCTATTTTCATTTAAACTACCTTTAAAAGGCAATTTGTTGTACCTATGTTGTACCCGTTTTTTAGAATGATATGATAAACGTCAGGATAGTTTTACGAAAAAAGATGCTTTCAACAGGAGAGTTTCCAGTCTGCCTCAGGGTGACAAAAGACCGCAAAACAAAATACTTCAAAACCATTTTTAATGCCACCGAAGATGAGTGGAATTCCGCAACAGGAAAGTTTTCTAAACGGAACAATAATTACCTTCAAAACAATAGGCTCCTAATTAAATTTCAGGATCGGGCGCTACAAATTCTTGGAGAATTAAAAATTGAAAGCGACGATTTCACTTTAGAGGATTTTGAGAAAAATTATCGAGAGATTTCCAACCCTATCCAGAGTAACGTATTTACATTCTGGAATGAAATTATTGAAGAAATGACACTGGCTGGAAGAATGGGAAATGCCAGAATAAATCGGGAGGCCTCTAAATCAATCCTAAAGTTTCATGGATCTAAAAATCTAACCTTCAAGAACATTACTCCAGCTTTTCTTAACAAGTATGAAGTATACATGCGATCAAGAGGCGGTACCGATGGTGGTATAGGAGTTCCTATGCGTGCATTACGAGCACTTTATAATTGTGCTATCGAACGCGGCCTGGTCAAAGAAAAGTTTTATCCATATAAAACCTACAAGATTTCAAAGTTAAAAGGTAAGGGTTCAAAAAAAGCATTAAACATGGAACAAGTGAAGAAGATAGTTTCACTTGACCTTGAGAAATATCCCTGGTTGACCAACAGCCGTAATTTCTTTGTGTTTAGCTTTTATACCAGAGGAATGAACTTTGCTGACATGATGAAACTCGAGTGGAAGCAAATTGATGATGATAAAATATATTATACTAGATCAAAAACCAAAGGAACCTTCATCATAAAAATTGTTCCTCCAGTACGAGATATACTGAATTTTTACAGAGAACAGAAGCGAGATACAAAGTATGTCTTTCCAATTCTCTTACACGATAACCTTTCCCCCTCCCAGATTGCCAACAGAAAACATAAAGTACTTCAACGATATAATCTTCAGTTGAAGGAAATTGCTGAAATCTGTGGGATTAATAAAACTTTGAGCAGTTACGTAGCCCGGCACAGTTTTGCAAATTGTATGAAGCAAAGAGGAGTGGCAACGGATATCATCAGCGAATCTTTAGGCCATCAGAATATGGCTGTTACTCAAGCTTATTTGAAAGAGCTTGATAGTTCTGTTTTGGATGAGGCAGTTGAAACGCTGCTTTGAAATTTATGAACTAAATTAATATAAAAGCTAAATTCCTAGAGGGAAGAGTATCCCTCTAGAAATTTAAGGCAGCACAGCAGGTAGAATGCTCCTATAACATGCTTTCTCATTAGACTATGACAATCCTATTGTTCTTAATCCAAAAATGACTTTTGCATTGGAATTTTCGATTTACAGAAGGAGTTAAGGATTGATTTCCTAGCTTGTCGTGCAAATATGTCCAACATGGTTTTGTATCCGGTATCAGATTAAGCATTATAGTGTCTTTACATCCACACGGACATTTCAAATAGGCAAACCAAAGATCTTCCATGTCTGCACCTTCTAAATAAACTCTTCTTGAGCTAATATCAGAAGGAGCTTCATTCACAAGAATAAATGCTATTTTATTAGGATAACATAGCTTATGGAAAAAAACACTAAACTTTCGCGACCATTTCAACAACCATCTAATCATAAAGCTGAATATATCCGTGAACACCAAATCCTAGGCTAGATTCAGGAAAAAATCTTGATTCGGTAAGACCAACTTCCTCTTCCTCAATAGCCCAGTCTGTAATATCTACACGGGTTACTTCGTATTGGCTAGGAACACTAAATCTATATGGATGAATTCTATCTAACATGTCTAGGACAGCTAAAGATGAATGCATCATATTGACACTAATGACAGCTGGACTGGTTACGTTGGCATTTTCAAAATACGCTTGCCTGTTTTTATACTCTTCAGGAGAAATCCTTTTAAGCTCTTCCTCTTCCATTCTGGCCGGTGAAATCACCTTTCTTTCAAGCAAGGATTTTGAACCCGGGTAAACGTAATGGATATTTCCAGCTATTGAGTCAATCCCTCCACTTCCGTCGGCGCTAAGTTTAACTCCGATATCAATGAACGGTACAAGATAATAATGACCAATTAGGTTCATAGCGTGTCTTCCTTCAGCAGAATCAGTACAACCAAAGGCAAAATCACAGGAAGCTACCTCTTCAACCACTTCTTTACTACTTTGTAAATATGAGTTTAATGCAGTAACCCGTGTTCCTAAACCAATTTCGTCTATATGCGCTTTAATTACGCTTACCTTTGGCTTGTTAGCTTTAGCATCTGTTAAGTTCAATCCCAGAATACGGTTCAAATTTACGACATCTCCAACGTCCGGATCAACTAAAACTAACTCTCCAACCCCTAATCTTACAAGTTGCTCTATGGTAGGGCTTCCCGTTCCAGAGCAACCTATAACGGCCACTTTCATCTGCTTCAGCCTGTTAATTGTTGCCTTGCCAAAGGCTTGTTCATTTCTGTCCATCGCACCCAAATATTCATTGCCGACAGAACTGGGAAAATAAGTAGATTTACATAAATTACTTCCAATAATAGAGAGTGAATCAAGAGGCTGAAACTTTAAGTCAGATTCAATAACCCTTCCTTTGAAGGTACCATCAGAATACATAATCACACTACTATGAATTAAATCGTTATCCAACCAACTATATACTGATTCAAAAAAACGCTTATCAGAGTCATCGTCAAGTGCGGAGAAACCAGAATTTTCCCTGGGATGAGAATGAAATTTCACCAGGGATAAATTTTGGCGCTTAGCCTGATCTACAAGATTCTCAATATCTGAAAATTTCCAGTTGACATAGTTTGCTGCCCTTTCACATTTCTCGTATGGGAGTAGAAATACCTGATTAAGCATAAAAAAATCGTCACCATTGTGGCTCAATGTACCACACAAGCCGAATGCTACAGCTTCAAGCCCATCTCCATTATGAAGATGGGACTTAAGCTTAGAATGCTGTTTCTCTGTCATTCTAAATCTAAACATAACTATCGCTTTTTAAATTCAGATTCTAAACAACTGGTAGCAAGCATTACCTGAGATTCCAGATTATCTATCTCAGGGTTCCAGGGGTTAGAAGATGTTCTATGTCTTGACCATCGCTGATAGTTTTTACCTTCTAAGGTAGTACTAGTCAAAGCCCCTATGTTTTTAGCATCTTTTCTGGAAAGGGCAGGATTAAAGTAAAACATGTCTAATCTGCCCAAAGGATAGTTATTTGGAATCATTATTGCCATATCAGCCATCTCCACATTGTAGCCTTTTGGCACCTTGAATTGTCTAAACACTACCCAACAAGTATTACCATTCATTATAAATTCTACCTGTTCGGAATATGATTTAATAAAGGATATATCATCAGAAGTGAGTTGTTTAAAGGGTTCTGCCGTAGCAAAACCCTCTGTACAATCCAATGGTACTAAAACAAATCTTTCAACACCTCCTTCCGTCAAGTCAATTGATTCATCTAGCCCTACCATCTTTTTCCCAGATTTTGTAAACATTCTTACACCATTATTATCTGGGGATTTGCCGGCTAAAAGAATAATTTCTCTACCGGTGATTACTTCTTTCTCTACCGTATATTTATCCTTGTTGATCTTAATAAGATACTTAAAGGTAATTATTGGATTTACTCCTTGGCAAAAACAATCATGAATATCAATTGTCTCTTGCTCATAAGGTAGTATAATGAAGCGTTCAATACCGCATTCAGTTAAATTGACTTCTACTTTGGGCCCTACAAGTTTTTTGCCGTCATGAACGATCATTCTTATGAAATGTGTCTCAGGATTAGTTCCTACCATTTCATGAAGTTCTTGTCCGGTTAATACTTGCTGCCTAGTTCTATGCTTCTCTGTGTTAACATAAAACTCATATTCATATGCTATTTCTGGCTTTACACCACTACTATAGCATTTCTTCAAATTAATGACTTCTTTCTCCATTTTAGTTTTTTTTGGAGTTTAATTGTATGATTTTGATGTTCTTTACTGTATGTCCTCCCAAAGCGGACTTAGATTGATATTGGGTAATAAAAGCACTAATGCTGACTAATTAGAACAACAGAAATAGTACTAGCTGAACAGTTTAACAGAGAATTCAGAAATCGTATTGAAGAAATATGTATATTTGTATTGCTACACACAAAATGTTTACATATTTAAACATTGAAAATCTAAAGGCTCGGTCTCGGACTGGGCTTTTATTTTTTATATTATCTGATCTTATACTCTACTCTTTTAATTTATGTTTATATTCTGTAGGTTTCAGAACTACAGACGACACAAATATATAAAAATATCTACTACATCAATCTTTTTGATTAATTTTTTTTAAAAAAATTTAATGTCAAGTATAACCAACATAAATTTGACTGTTACTTGTTTATTAGATACATTTGCACTATCTTTAAAATATACAAGATCCCTACTTAGTACTTTATGGTATACACTTTGAAGTAAAATACAATGAATTGTTTCCGCCGTCATTTATAAAATTATTTTTAATACTATTTATACTACCCTTAATAAAGCTATTAAAAGCGATAACTGTAAAACGATATGAACGTAATCAATAAAGAAAGTTTTTACGAGTTGATTGGTTCCGCTATTAAATCAAGAAGGAAAGAACAAGGATTGACTCAAACGGAATTGGCCAATAAGGCAGGTATGAGCAGAACCTCAATTGTTAATATTGAAAATGGAAGGCAGTATCCGCCCGTACATTTACTTTGGGAACTTAGCCAAGTTTTGGACTGTGGTCCAGTGGATTTTTATCCTAATTCTTCTAAAGAATTTTACGACAATCACAATCAATCTGACATTGCAAAAGAAATTAGAAGAGTGTCTAAGAACAATGACATTAAGAAGGAATCTTTATCAAAAATTACTTCCTTCATTAATGATTTCTAAAGTTTATTTATTTTCACTCACCAAACAAACAACATGAGAGTAGAAGAAATTGAGAAAAAGGCTTTTCAATTATTGAAAGAACATGATCATTTAAATGCTCCTATAAACATTAAGTCTTTAATCAAGAAGTTAGGGATTAAATTAAGTCCTTATGATTTAGGAGAAGATGTTTCTGGTGTTTTAGTAATTGATAAAGGAAATTACAAAATCGGCTACAACTCCACAGAATCACTTGTGAGACAACGGTTCACGCTGGCCCACGAAGTAGGTCATTTTGTTTTACATTGTGAAGACAAAGAAGAAGGGCTTTTTGTGGACAATACTAAATACATGTTCCGTAAAGGAAGTCCTAACTCTAAAGAATATAAAAGAGAAATGCAAGCTAATCAGTTTGCTGCGGCTTTACTAATGCCAGAACAATTGATTCAAAAGCAAATAGGAGAGTGGGAAAATAGAAGTTCTACAGATCATGAGTTAATTAAAGAATTGGCAAAGAAATTCAAAGTTAGCGAAATAGCGATGACATTTCGTTTAAATAATTTGAGCCTTTTCTATTCCTAATGTGATAATACCGTAACAATTTAACGCTAACCTCCTGATAAATACGATCTATTTTGTCTTCTGTAAGTCTAGGATTAATTTCACCTATTGATTTCCGAAATAAATCAGTAAAAATATTCATATCCACATCCCACTCTACTTTCTCAAAGGAAGAATCTCGAAAGTTAGGTTTTTTTACAAACTGCAAAGTTTATGTTGAAACTCAGGAATAGTGATGATAAGGCTATTTCGAATTCTAACGGGTCAAAAAAAATCATTAGGATTGACACCTTCTAGAATGTCATCCTTTTTATTCAACGTTGGATCCAACCAGTCTGCTTTATCTAATCCGAATTGAATAAGATCTTCAATCTCTGGTTGTGATTCACTTTTCATTGAGGAAACCTTGGACAAATAATTTAAATACTCCCTTAGCTTTTGCGCTTCATACCATTGCCTGGACTGAGCAATAAGATCTTTTAATTTGTTTACTTCTGCTTCCCGAATTTCAGCTCTTTCTTGTTCTAGCTTTTCTTGAACCCGTCTTTCTTTTAGTATTTTATCATTTATAGTTTTAAGTCGAAATTTCTCCTCAGCAGCAATTTCTAGATAGGTTATTATCTGTGACAGTTTTCTTTCTATAGGAAGATTTTCTGATTCATTCCATTCTTTTCGGGCAGAATACTCTCCAGTAATTAAGGTTATTAGACCTAATGGCTCAAGTTTGCTGCTTTTCCATCCACTTTCTTCAATGATTTGAATGCGTTTTTGTTTTTCCCTGAAGCGTAGTACTAGTTCTATACCATTAATTACAATATATGATCGGTGATAGATGAAGGAAAAGGTGTGTCCCCTGGCTTTAATGGCTTCAACCAGGGTGTGGATAATTCTTAGAGATCTTGAAAAAATCTTTTCAGAGGCAGAAACAGAAATTTTTCCGTAACTGTATCTTTTTGTGAAATCCCAAATCCCATTTTCCTTTGGATGATCAACTGGCAGGAAGGATTTCGTTGCAGATACTATAGGGTCTAACTTTCTTGGAAGTTTTTTGGGAACCTCTAAATTCACCTTAGGATCATTCTCAATTTCCAATTTTCTTTTAACAAAGTAACTTAAAGTTCCTAAGTCTCTTTTATTGCCTTCTTTTCTTTTGTAAAGGCTAATTGAATCGGATTTGTCGGAATTTGGTAAGAGGATTGGTGGAGATTCTTTTCCAAATCTTTTCTTTGACCAATGACCTTGAGGTGGTAAGGGAATTTGATGACTTTTACATATTTTTTTAAAACTGTGGTAAGAGACAAGGTATTCTTCAGTAATTTCTTTTAATGACCTAGAAACAAGGTTGTACAATTCTTCTCTTGTAAAGACTTTTGATTCCATATCCCGCTTATTTTATTTAATGCAATTGGTATCAACTCAATTCTAAGGAAGCCGATTTATTAATTCAACAAAAAGTATAAAATTATAACACAGGAGCAAAGGTTGATTACAAAACCGACCGCCACCAAAATTATCCCTTTTCTAAAATAGCTCCTGATATCTTTATTCATTGTTTCTGAAATTACAAGATATTTTTTATTCTGAATAGTACTCTGTTCTATACCCTGTTTATGCTCCGTCAATAATTTCTTCAAATTTTGCAGATCCAGTTGAATTTTACTTTTCCGAATCTCCTCCAGCTTTTTTACTGCCTCTTCAAAATCTTTAATTTCTGAAATTAACAATTCTGATAGTTCTTCTAATTTGGTCATGATCTTCTGATTTTTAGTATTCTAACCCTTGGCTTATTATTCTCTTAATTACATGTTTAGTAATGCTGACAGCCAACCGATCAGACAGTTGGACTGCTTTTCCTGCCATTTTCAGCTGTTCATGCTCTTTTAAAAACGTTTTAATTCCTACTTGGGAGACCATGGATTTCCCAATATTTCCTCCACTCATTGATCTGTGGATTTCACTTCCTTTGAGGTTATAACCATCAAATTCAAACCGAAAGCCCTGTAACTTGTTAGCTTTGTTGATGCAGGGAATAACTTTTACACCGTTTGTTTCCATTGCCTTTATATATTGATCAAAGCTCCGGGGTTTGAAGTTTTTCATGGTGATATCGTGTCGTCGCTTGATCTCTGCTCTAATATCTTTCAAATTGATTTCCTTCTCAACCTGAAGCTGTCTAACGGTTGTTAAGTTGTAATACTCTGCTACTTTTTCTGCTGCCTGTTGGCTCCTCTTCCCGATAAAGCTGTCTTTATAAGCATTCCCGTTAAAGTCAATGCGGTTCACGTAGAGGTGAATATGCAGGTGTTGCTTGTCCCGGTGTACAAAGGCTATTGCCTGCCGCTCTCCCAGGTTCATCTTCTCCATAAAGTTGCTACATATCTTGTCCAGTTCTTTTCTTGCCAGGGCTTTTCCGTCATTCACAGTAGGACTCAGTACAAAAGACAGGGTGTTCTTTTTGCAGTTGGGGTTCTGCTCCTGTACAAACCTAAATTCCCGGGCTATCTCTTGGGGGGTTTCTCCCACCAGGTGTTGCCGGTATACCACTTTTGCATCTTTCTCCTGGTTCCAGCCGTAGGATATGGGAGATCGCTTTTCCTTTCCCGATCATTTCTGAAATTTTTGAAGTTGTTGTTTAATCTCCTCTGCTAGGGCATATACTGCTGTGCTAAGGCGTGGATCCTTCTTCCGGAACATATTACCGATCGACTTGAAGTTGTTGTGAAACTTATTGAGGGTTTTTAACCCTTCAATATGATCATCTGAAAGCCGTTCTTTAATCTCCAGGTCAAATACGGCCCTTCTGCAAAATTCACTGACGCTAAGCCTGCTCCTTTTGGCTTTGATGTACAGCAGCTTCTTCTCATAGACGGAACATCTAAATTTTACGAATTGCCTTTTTGCCTTAAACATCTCTTTTTTATTGCGACCACCGGGAGCAATCATTTTTGTGCCCACAGGCACACATCTTGAATTGGAATCCGAATCAATAGATGAATGTTCCTCTAAAGAAGTATCTATGTGGTCGATTGGAAGATTGTTGACAGTGGGATCCAATCCGGATAAATCAATTACAACAGGTGGCTTCTCATCAAGATTCTTTTCTCTCATAGCTCAGCATACTATTAAGGTCCTTAAAATCTTTATAGAGATCACTGCCATCTGTGGTATTGGAAAACAGGGTTAGTAACTCCTCGGCAGCTGTTCTTCCGGCCGGATCGTTATCCAGTAAAAGCATAACTTCAGCATAGGATGCAATTACATTTTCAATACTTCTGATATTGCTGAGGGAATTCAGCACTATGATATCTGAGCTGCAGAAAAGTTCCTTATCCAGCACATTCAAGGAAAGGAAGTCGAACATCCCCTCCAGAATAAGAAGCCTTGAAAATCCTTTTTTAAAAGAGGAGATTGTTTTGGGAGAGGTGGAACATTTGAAATACTTATTGCGCAGTTCCCACCCGTCGGCATCATTTTGTAACCCGAGGGAGAAATAGGTTTTACTGTTCATGCTATGCCATACTTCCCTACAGTAGTTTTGTGCCAGATCCAGAGGAATCTTTCTTGAGTGCAGGTATTGAACAAGAGCCGGATGAGAAATAGGCTTTACCTCTCTTATGTGGTGTGGATTGTTTTTCTTCGGAAAATCTTCCGGGCTAAAAAAAAATTGGGTACTATCCTCAATGGACATTACGGCCTCATAGGCCGAGCAGTTATTTAAAACCATGATCAGATCAATAACAGAACCTCCTTTTCCCATACCGAAGTCATACCACAGGTTCTTACTCAAAGAGACGCTGAAAGATGCTTGGGTTTCTGACCGCAGGGGACTCAGAAACCAAGCTTCTTTCTCCGATTTTCTGGTGGGAAAGTGCCCTAATTTTGCAAGCGTTTTTACGATGCAAACATTACGGGCTCTTTCCCAGCTCAAGGATGTTTCCATTTCTTTTTTTTATTTACTTCTAAAACAAGTACTTCTATTGAACCTATTATTTCTCATCATTTTTATTCGATGAGCAAACGATGAGAAAATGATGAAGCCGGGAACCATTGGTTTTACTCGTTTAAATACTTATTATTCATCATTTCAGCTAAAAAGAAAGAAATACTAGATATCTTTTTTCTTCTGCTGATTTTTTTAAATATCTGTCTTTCGGAAATTACTATCCGGAAATCCTTCACATACTAGCCTCACAGGAATCATCAGACTTCATCATTTCATCATTTTTAAGGCCTTCTGTGAAGTTCTTTAGCAGGAAGGATTTTGTGATGGTGTAATAACGTCCTTTAGCATCCGTCAATCCCAACCCTCCTTCATTCCAGATCACCATCTTTTGATAGCTAAGAGAATTGTCCTGGTTATTTAATTTCCAGTCTTTCTTTAGGATCTGCCGCAATCGGGTGAGGTCGGTCTTTACACGTGTTCTGTTTAAAACCTGTAAAGCGTCCAGAGGACACATATTTACTTCATCCAAATCAAAAGTATCCATCACGTTGAGAAGCATACTTACTAGTTCTTTCTCCACAAGATTTCGGGTGTTTTGCATGAGGTTTTTTAAAGCAACGGTACTAATCTGTTCCGGTGTGAACCACATACGGGTCCGATGAGTAGTGGCTAACTCCCGATTTTCTAGAAAATACAGAAATGCAGGAATTTCATTCACAAGATGCTCAAGGAAATCAGTTTCTTCATTCTTAAGAGAAGGTATTTTTAGAACCCAGAAGCGGGTTTCTTCACTGTCGATCTTTATAAAACCATCTTCATTATTACTACAAAGGATAAATTTCCCGAAGAATTCTACCTCACGTTTATCCTTGCCCTTGGCCTCCAGTTTATTAAAATTGGTGGTACTTAAATATTTGATCCTTTCTGTAAGCTCTTCTTTGTTAAACAGTACTTCATCAATGCAAATAAGAAGTTTGTTTGCCCAATCCACATTGAACTGGCTACTGAAATTGTCATTGGTTAAATAAGTCAGGTTGTTTTCAAACATTGCTTTTAGCCATTTTAGAAAGGTCGTCTTACCGGTAACCCTTTCTTTTGATACTAAACATAGAATAGGTAACACCTGTGTGGGATTAGAGTATAACAGCTGCAAATAATCAAGCCCGAGTTCTACTTGCCCCCCAAAAATGTGTTTCATAAAACGAAGTGAAAAATCTATAGTTCCTTTCTTAGGATTATAAGGCAATGGAGCATAAGTGTTGTAAAATCCATGACATTCCTGTTGGAAATTTTTATGCCCTGGGATGCAAGTAAAGCCGTCATATTTTTTTATAGTGCCAATAAAAGATTTTCCGTGATCATTACGTAGAGTCTCAATATTCCATGGAACCAGGATTTTATTAAAATTACCGGAGATGGTGGGCAGTTGCACTATTTTATAGTAACAGGTGGCTATTTCGGAAGGACCGTGCCACTGATTTCGGTTCAAACAGTGCCACTTTAAAAGATCATGCAATTATATAAAAAATTAATGTTACTCGTTTTTCAGAACTCCTTTTCTTAATGATTCTCCTTTGAGATCTATCCTATGTGAGGAGTTTACTATCCTGTCCAGGATTGCATCAGCAATAGTTCCTTCCCCTATAATATCGTACCATGCAGATACCGGTATTTGAGAGGATAATATGGTAGATGTTTTATTGTATCGGTCATCGATTATATCCATTAAGGTCTCTCTTGCATGATTGTCGAAGGCTTGAAGTCCAAAATCATCAAGGATGAGCAGATCTGCTTTAAGTAGTTTATTTAATTCTTTGAGATAGGTTCCATCAATTTTACTGAGTTTTAACTTCTTAAATAGACGGGCAGTGTTTGAGTAGATGGTTTTATATTCCATCATGCAGGCCTGATGACCTAAGGCCTGTGCTAAATAACTTTTGCCTACTCCGGAGGCACCGGTCAGTATAAGGTTTTCCTTTTTAGCTATAAAATCCAGGGATCCCAGACGAACAAACATGTTCTTGTCGAGGTTACGATTGGAAGAATAGTTCACTTCAGCAAGACTTGCTTTCTGCCTAAAGTTTGCCTGTTTAAAAAGACGATCTATCTTCCGGTTCTGGCGATCCTCCCACTCATGGTCTGTGAGTAGTGCCAGATATTCATCGGCAGTGATATCGTTTAATTGGTTGTTCTTTACATGCTGAAGGTGTAGCTGAGCCATAGCCCCCAGTCGCATTTGTTTTAATTTTTCAATAGTCTGATTGTTATTCATATTTCTGGATTAAAATGATTTATTGATAAGCAGCGGCACCTCTGATGTTTTGATGGGATGGGATATGAGTTTTATCTTCTTCAAGATCCTGATAAAAAAGAGAGCTTTGGTCAAGGTTGTTCTTTAGGATATTCTTGATACGCATATAAGAAGTCGCATCTGCCTGTAAAGCTCTTTTACAAGCATTATCAAGTCTTTTAGAACCGTAAGACTTATGGAGCTGGATAAGGCCCATCACCCGCTTATAGCCTGTTTCAGGATACTCACTGTCAGCAAGTATCTTTTCTACACAATTCACTACGTGAGCTCCGTGAGGAGCGGCTTTGTTTTTAAAGTATTCAGGACTCCAGGAGGTATAACCTTTATGGGTGCTACTTAAATGATCTGTATTTGTATTGTAGCTTCCTTTACTTGGATTTCGATGATGCAGGGCTATTCGAACGTGATTGTAATAAACCTCGACCACAGTTTTGGTATAATGGATCAGGGTCTTTTTACCGATGTAGCGGTAGGGAACACTGTAGTAGCTTTTATCTGGAGAGAAGTATACATATCCCATCTTTTGCACCTTTGCCCGTTTATAGTCTTTGATTTCATAGGCAGATGTTGGCAGGGGTTTTAAGTACTCACGTTCTACTGATTGAAACAGTTCTCTACGGCTGGCTTCCTTTCGCTGGAACAGTAGATTATTATAGCCAACAAGTAAGCGCTTTATCTCCCGGTTTAGATCCTGTAAAGAGAAGAAGGTCATCTCCCGCAGGGGATAGTAAATACGCTGATAAACAAGATGCACTGCATTCTCCACCAGAGCTTTATCCTGCGGTGCATAACTGCGGGTGGGATTGATCACACAGTTATAATGGCGAGCAAAATCTTTAAAGCTCCGATTGATCTCCGGCTCATATTTGCTGGCTCTGGTCACTGCAGATTTTAAGTTGTCTGAGACTATGGCTTTTGGAACACCTCCATAAAACTGTAATGCATTACCACAAGAAGTAATAAGATCCTCCCGTTTTTGGCTTAAGCTAGCCTCTACGTAAGTATACTGGCTGTTGGGAAGAATTGCTATAAATACCTCTACAGGAATGACTTCTCCGGTTTCTTTATTAACGACATGTAATTTTTTACCCGCATAGTCAATGTACATTTCATTACCGGCTTCATGTTCGAGTTTCATGGAACCTTTGACCTTGGCATATTTACGCCGATAATGCTCCATAAACTGCGTATAGCTGTACGGCTGGGAAGCCTGCTGCGCATATTCCTGATAATGGTACAGAAAAGTAAACCCAGGATGATTCCGGGCCTTATTGACCCCCTCAAAATATAGCATCAGTTCATCATGCCGCTCATTATCAATAGTAGTATGTGAAGGAAAAAGCGCACTCAGACGTGCATTGTCAAAGGAAAGTAGTTCTTTAAATGAATAGTCACTGGCCGTGAAAAATTTCATATAGCTGTTGACCGTGTTGCGGGAGATGCCTAGAGTGGTAGCTATCTTACGATTGCTAAAACCATCCAGGCTCAAGGTAATAATTTGTTTTAAGTCCATCGGATCAAGGGTGTTGGCCATATCTTATTACAGTTTTGCAACAAGATATTACTTGATCTTTCAAAGTGGCACAAAACGAACCGATACGACTGGCACAATTTGAGCCGTTATGACTTTCAGTATTGCCAAAAAGTGGCACAATTCAAACCGAAATACCTGGCACTAACCGACCGAAATCACTGGCACAATTCGAACCGAAATAGCCAACAGGTACCTACTCGGATATAGGGTATCTTTTTCATCTTATTATACCTTAGGATTAGTATAAGCCGGGAGGCTACTTCCGGTTTTTCAACAAGCTTTTGTTGAATTGGTGCTCAAGAAATTCATCGGAAAGGTGTGGTTCCCCCAACAACCAGGCATCAATCTTGTCTTTATCAAAAAATTTCTGGCGAATATTTGGGTTATTGCCGGCAGGAATAAGCTTCAAATGGGTAAGCTTATAAATCTTGCTTTTTGAAAGACCGGTATACTGCGCCAGATCTTCCACATTCATTACTTTTTTGTTGGTTCCCAGGAGGCCCTTAATATCTACTAAGAGATCCTCAATCTTTTTGTTTTCTTCCATAATGAGCAAAAATTGATTTATGGAACAAACTAATTGAGAAGAAAGAAATTAGATCTTGCTAAAAGAAACTTTAACGATCATACGATTATAAACTTATGGATTGTGTTTTAAACTGATAAATGTGCTGACAATTCTTCAACAGGGAAATATTTACACTTTTGGAACGTAGGGAACTCGAATTAATATAATTAGGCAAGGATAGTTTATTAGCGGAAACTTGGAAAGATAGCGCCTCTAGCTAACGAAATACTTAAGGTGATGAAGAAGTTAGAAGTTAAAAAGACTTGATATTTTCTTTAGATCCTCGTCTTCATTGGCTTTAGAAGCAACTGGTCTGACCTGACAAGTGTATTTTCTTTTAATGTTGAAATAGTCAACCGATTTGTGGAGCTTATAGAAACGTGCTTGAAGAAAACGAGCCCCTGACATAATTCTAATAGGAGTATTGCCAGAATTGACAACTTCTACTGAAATACATCCACAATATCCAGGTTGAACAATAGCAGAAATATTCAGTCCCAATCTATTATAGGAGCTTCTCAAAGACAAGTCTACAAAAACATCATTAGGTAATTTAATATATTCCAACGTTGAAAAAAGAACAGGTTGAGAAGGGTGCAAGAGAAAATTCTCACCTAACTTTCTTCTTGTTTCTGTAAAATGACTTTTTATAGGTCTATTAGTGATATTATCATTTGTTGTGTCAATAAAGGGTTCTCGTCCCTGGTGTTGAGAAAGGAAGTCTATGCCTATTCGCAGATCAACACTAATTCCGCCTATCTGATCAGATTCCAGCAAAGGGACAATAGTTAATTTTCTGTCAGAAATCAATTTCTTAATATCGCTCGAAGTCAGTAATCCCGTTTTCACACTTTCTTTTTTATTTAGTTACTATTCCAGCGTTCCACGATTGAAAAATTGGAGATTGA
Organism: Salinimicrobium sp. TIG7-5_MAKvit; assembly: GCF_049569215.1. Taxonomy (GTDB): domain Bacteria; phylum Bacteroidota; class Bacteroidia; order Flavobacteriales; family Flavobacteriaceae; genus Salinimicrobium; species Salinimicrobium profundisediminis. Next base: position 1,600,621 of record NZ_CP145903.1, read on the forward strand.
TTTTTCAATCAAATTATTTATAATATGGTATTTCTGCCGCGGACTGAAAGACTTAAGAAAATTTGATTCTGAATCATTCCAAAAATCCCACCCAAGCTTAAAAATATAATGTAATTCCGCTCTATTCTTGAACTCCTGAGGAATCAAATCTTTTAGTTGTGAACTCTTTTGTTTAGCGACTAAATGTCTAATCTTAAGTTCCGGAAGGCTTAAAGAATTGAGTACCTCTCTTATGTCGTTAACTTCTGGACAATTCTGATTTTTTAGAAATTGCTCTACTATAGAGATTCTGGAGTCTGTCGCTGGATGGGTATGGTAATCTGGGGCTTTATAAGCAATATGATTTAAAAAAAGATTTGAGGAATCGTTGATATATTGTGCAGCAAACAAATCAGCAAAAAATTCTTTCTTATGGTTTAGATATTTGCTCTGCTCAGCGTTCTGAGGTTGAATTGTCTTGTACTTTTTAAGAAGCAATTTGTTTGAGATATTCAACTCATGGTCCACAAAATGTCCAAGTTCATGATATAGTACCACACACGACAAATAGTCTCGAGATAGTATCTTAGGTAAACTTATTTTAATTAAACGATGAGTTAATTTTAAAGAATATAGATTATATATGTAAGTGTTGATTAGATTAAAGAATTCTTCATTATCATTAGATTCAAGGTAAAAATCAAGATTTTTATTTGAAAGAGAAGTAACAATTATAAAATGGGTGTTTTCTATCCAATCTTCAAGAGCATATTCTAAACAGGAGACAATTTCGTAGGGTATAACGTTTAAAGTACTATTATCAAGATATTCTAACCCTTTAAAGATATAATCTAAAAGGTTTTTGTGGTCCTGGATCTTAGGTAAATCAAACTTTTTATAGTCACTATCTTTAATAGCCCAAAATAATTCATAAAGCTCTGCAAAATGACTTTCCTTCTTTGTATCGGAATAAATATTACTCCTGCTTTTGGAAAAAGCTTCTTCCAGCTGCAAAAGCTGTAACTCAATAGTCTTATAATTCATTCAACCTATTTTAAGATATTCAATATATCCTTATAGGTTTTAGAATTTATATGATCTACATCTAAAGTCAAGAGTTCTTTATTATACTTCTCAAGAAGAGTGGTAATGAAGTAATAATATTTGTTATCAATAGCAAAGACATCCATTTCATCAGATGCTACTTTTTTTGCCTGTTTAATAGCAGAATCAATGCTATTCTTTTCATGCTCATTTCCGTTAGAAATAATATTCTCAATTAAATCAACATAAAAGGGAGCCTGAATTTCAATAGTATTAGAAGTCTGAGCTAAATACATTCTACTTGGTATTTGATGAATTTTTGTAAATCACTTCCTAAAGGATTTTACACTGGTCAAATTTGTAGGGAAAAATTCAACCATTAGGGTCAAAGCTATAAATATGTATACAATATAGAAAACTTCAGCAAAACTAACGGAATTATTTTTAAGTATAACAAAATTTTGACGAAAACAAGAGCTTCATAGAAATCCGGCGGGGTGTTGTACCTATGTTGTACCTAAGCAAAAACAGAAAAGCCTCCGATTTATCGGAGGCCTTGTCTTTACTAGCGTGGTCCCACCTGGGCTCGAACCAGGGACCACCTGATTATGAGTCAGGTGCTCTAACCAGCTGAGCTATAGGACCGGCTCATTGGTGTTATGAGGGCGCAAATTTAGATATTTGTTCAATACTTAACAAGCATTTCAAAAAGATATTTTCAGGAATTTACAAATCCTCCCACACCTCATCTCCAATGGGAATGTACTCTTCTCCATCTTTGATCTCTTCGCACAACTCAACCAGCACACCGTTAGCCGATTTTGGATGCAAAAAAGCCACCAGCTTATTGTCGGCACCTTTCTTTGGGCGTTTGGAAATGAGCTCAAAACCTTCTGCTTTGAGGCGTTTCATTTCAGCCTTGATATCGTCTACCTCAAAAGCGATGTGATGAATACCTTCGCCTCTCTTAGCGATGAATTTTGCCACCGCACTGTCTTCGGTAGTTGCGGCCAGCAGTTCAATTTTACTCTCTCCAGTCTTGAAAAAAGAAGTTTCCACCCCTTCACTCTTCACTTTTTCGGTTTTGTAGCTTTCAGTCTGCAGCAGTTTAGCGTAAAGTTCATTGGCGGCCTGCAGGTCTTTTACTGCTATTCCTATGTGTTCAATCTTTTTCATTTTTCAGTTTCAATAGTTTTTAAAAGTAAATTTCCGAAGCTACATGAGTCGCTCCGGAAGTTTTGAGTTTTAAATATAAAAAGTAGGGAGCGGTTAGGAGCAAAAACCTAAAGCTATTAACGCAGATTTTAAGATTTGAGCACTAAATGTGCTATTTTTGTGCCATGGAAACGAACAGACAGAAAAAAATAGGAGGCGTATTACAGCAGGATCTTGCCGATGTGCTGCAGTCTCACTTGAGGGATGCGGGAAGAACAGGAATTTTAATCTCTGTTTCGAAGGTGAAGGTCACCACAGATCTTTCGCAGGCAAAGGCTTACCTGAGCATATTCCCGGCAAAGAATGCGCAGGATATCTTGAAGGAACTCAACCTGCTAAAGCCAAAACTTAAGCACGAACTGGCGCTGCGCACAAAGAATCAGCTGCGACGTATGCCCAACCTCGAATTCTTTATTGATGATTCCCTCGATTATATTGAGAACATCGAAAAATCGATAAAAGGCGAGAACAACCCTATTGAACAGCCCGATTTGCTTTCGAAGCGAAAAAAATCATAGCGCTTGAAGTTTCCCTTTTACATAGCCCGCAGGTACTTGTTCTCAAAAAGCAGCAACAATGCCATCAACATTATTACCCTCATTGCGGCTATAGGGGTTTTTGCAGGGGCTTTTGCCCTCTTTATCGTACTTTCGGGCTTTACGGGGCTCAAAGACTTCAGCCTTTCCTTTTCTAACGAATACGACCCCGATCTCAAGGTACTTGCGGCAACGGGAAAAACATTTAATTTTTCTTCGGAAGAAAAAAAGGAGCTGGAAAATATCAGCGGAATTTCCACTTTTTCAGAAGTAATTGAAGAAAGGGTATTCCTTGATTTTAAGTCGAAGAATAAGACAGCCTACATCAAAGGCGTAGATGAGAATTTCCTGAAGGTGAACAAACTGGACAGTGCCGTAGGTATGGGAGGCTGGTTTCATCCTGAAGAAGCCCAGGTGGTGATTGGTAATACCATTTCTCACGAGCTCAACCTTGGTACCTTTGATTATATGAGCCTGCTGGAGATCATGGTGCCACGCCCGGGCAAAGGGCAGGTACTTGATCCTACCACGGCCTTTAATTCCAAACGAGCTGTAGTATCGGGTATTTACAGCATCAACGAAGAACTGGATGGTAAATATGTCTTTGCTTCTATTGGCCTGGCGAGAGAGCTGCTTGACCTGAAACCTGACGAGATCACCGGACTCGAACTTAAACTAACCCCCAATGCCAATCCCGAAACTGTAAAAAAGGCTGTACAGGCAGTTCTTAATGATGATGTTGAAATTAAGAACAGGGCGCAACTCAACGACGCCCTCTACAAAATGCTGAATACCGAAAACCTGGCCGTATATCTCATTTTTACCCTTGTTTTGATCATTGCGCTATTTAACGTGGTGGGTTCTATTATCATGGTGATTTTAGACAAAAGGCAGAACATAAAAACCTTGTACAGTCTTGGGGCCACGCCGGGACAAATCAAGAATATCTTCTTTACCCAGGGCGTATTTATGACACTTTTGGGAGGTAGCCTGGGCCTGCTTTTCTCTATTGCGGTGGTCTTTTTACAACTACAGTACGACCTGGTGATGATCACTCCCACCCTGCCTTATCCTGTAGCCATCACGTGGCAAAATATAGTGGTAGTGATGCTCACCATTACTGCGTTAGGTACCATGGCTTCTTATATTGCGGCAAGCCGAAGCAAAAAAGCTCTGGGCGCATAGAGATGGAAACTAAAAAATAAGAGGTTACCTCAGTTTTAGTTTGACATTAGACACCTGTACTTCCGCCAGAAAGACCTTCTGAAAATGCCATTTTTGACACCTTAGTAACAGCTGAAGTTACACGAACTGGTACCCGGAGAATTCTTTTTCCACTTCATCGAAGGCAGCAAATACATCGGCGACATCATCGCTGGTCACCATCTTTTGGCGGTAATCCTTGAAGTGCGGAATTCCTTTAAAGTAATTGGTATAGTGTCTTCTGGTTTCAAAAACGCCCAGCTTCTCGCCCTTCCAGTCAATAGCCATTTGCAGGTGGCGACGGGCAGCGTCAAGGCGCTCTTCCATGGTAGGAGGCGCAAGGTGTTCCCCGGTTTTGAAGAAATGTTTTACTTCCTTAAAGAACCACGGGTAGCCAATACTCGCACGGCCAATCATTGCCCCGTCAAGACCATATTTGTCGCGCATCTCTACAGCTCTTTCAGGCGTGTCTACGTCGCCGTTGCCAAAAATGGGAATATGCATCCGCGGATTGTTCTTTACCTCGGCAATAGGCGCCCAGTTAGCCTCTCCCTTGTACATTTGCACGCGGGTGCGCCCGTGAATAGAGATCGCACTTGCGCCCACATCCTGCAGCCTTTCGGCTACCTCAACAATCTTTATGGAATCGGCGTCCCAGCCGAGCCTGGTCTTTACTGTTATGGGTAGGTTGGTGTGTTTTACCATAGCATCGGTAAGGGAAACCATGAGCGGAATATCTTTTAGGATCCCTGCACCGGCACCTTTGGAAACCACCTTTTTGACAGGGCAACCAAAGTTGATATCGATAATATCGGGACCTGATTTCTCAACAATTTCTACCGATTGTAACATGGATTCCAGGTTGGCTCCAAAGATCTGGATGCCCACCGGCCTTTCTTTTTCGTAAATATCAAGCTTCATAACGCTCTTTGCGGCATCCCGAATAAGCCCTTCCGAAGAAATGAATTCGGTATACACCACATCGGCGCCCTGTTCCTTGCACAATGCCCGAAACGGCGGATCGCTCACATCTTCCATTGGTGCTAACAACAATGGAAATTCTCCTACATCTATGTTTCCTATTTTCGCCAAAACAACTGTTTTTCAGGCTGCAAAAATAATGAAATTTATTTAGTCGTTAGCCTTTAGTCGGTAGATGGTAGAAGTTGAATTTTTTAAACAAAAATCATAAAGCTATGATCCGGACCAGGAAGAAAATCACCCATTAGTCCTTTTCCTTTTTAAATATAAATCTGATTGGAGTTTGGTGCCTGGATTTATCTTTTTCAAAACACTTCTAACTTCGTCTTTCTAAAATCGTATTTCAACCGTTTCCCGCTGATATCGCAGATTTCCGCAGAAAAAGACTTTCCTGATAATGGCTATAAAATTCATCCGGGTCACCAGCACATTGTACAATATACCTTCTACAATATAAATTTTTTAGATCCTGTCTCGCTCTGCCGCTTCAATAGCTCTCTGGTTGTCGCTAAGCCTGAAGTTTCCGAAGTTATACTTGAATCCTACACGCACGTACCGGGTTTCGGGTCTTGGATAGTAGCCGTTGTCCTGGTTGAGATATCGTGATTTAAGCCAGGTATTGGTCTCATCAAGCAGGTCTTCTACATTTACGCTAACCTCAGCGCGATTATTCCACAGGGTTTTGCGAAGACCAAGGGAAAGCGTGGTCATGGGATCCATTTTATAGGAACCGCTAAGCCAATCGGACACATAAGTGAGGCTTAATTCTCCTGTAAGCGTACCGGCTTTAGAAATAATGATATTGTTGTAGAGGCTTCCGTAGAAACCATCTATCTCTAAAGTCACAGGCACATCACCGCTTTCAATAGCTACAAAAGTACGTTCCTCGTTAAAGAGAGACACGTAAGCGTATGCATACCACCAATTAGCAATAGAACGCCCGTGAGTAATGTCAATTCCTAGAGATTTACTCTCCAGCAAATTCATACTCACCCTGCGAATAAGCATTTGCTCATTGTCCTGAAAGCTGAGCGTTTGTGGAGTTTCGCCACTGTCTCTATAATAAAGATCGAAGAAATACTCATTTTTGAGGGCATAGCTAAGGGTAAAGTTATTACTAATTGAGGCCTCCAGGTTTGGATTACCCGAGTTATAATCAAAATCTGTAAGATAGTATCTAAACGGGTTCAGGCTTTCGTACCTGGGCCGCTGAATCCTTCGGCTGTAGTCAAAAGTAAGGCTGTGATTATCATTAAAGCTGTGCTGCAGGTAAAACGTGGGGAACAATTCAAAATACTCCCGGGTATCAATCTGCTCCATTGATCTCGAATCTCCAGTACGATCTGTGTATTCCCCTCTTAAACCACCTTTGATGCTCCATTTCTCCCAGTCTTTGGCAAGGGAGAAATATGCTGCATAAATATTTTCATCGTAGAGAAAATTATCGGACTGATCTTCGTCAAATATATAAGTACTGGAATGGGGAGCCATACGGAAGTAATCTATCCCACTTTCAGAAGTAATAACGGAAGCTTTAATTCCGCTTTCAAAGCTTGTACTGCCTATGGGCGTGATAAAATCCAGCTGACCGGTAAAAATCTCGATTCCCTGTTGGGCTTCAGTAGTAAAAGCGTAATTGGAAGTAGTAGCATCAAGATCTACAATACTGGTATTTATTCCCTGCTCCCTGTCGTGATCATAACGGGTATAATGTGCCTTCGCCGAAACCTGGGCACCGGGTTTGTCCAGTAAATGTTTAAATTCAAGATCAAACGCCACGTTAGAAACGTCTTCCTCAAGTTCACTTTTGGTAATGAGGTTTTCCACTTCCTCATTCATCTCATAGACCCTGGTAAAGACATTGTTATTAAATGTTTCATTGGGTGAATACGTAAGACTGGAAGAGAAATTAAGAATGTTGTTATCATCAAAATTATAGTCGAGCAGTATGTTCGCATTATGAGCATTTGACTGCGTAGTGCGATCAAAATTAGTTTCCCAGCGGTTTACGATATTGTCGGCTCCATCGCGAAAGTTGATGTAGCTATCGTCCTCTTTATATTCCTTTCGGGTAGAGTTGGTATAATTTCCGAAGAGATTGAGTTTATCAGTTTTATAATAGTGACTGGTTCCCACCTGGAATTTAGGATAGATCGCCTGCGTCCATGCACCATTAATATTTCCCTTATAACCCGGTGCAATACTTTTGGTGGTGACAATGTTAAGAATAGCCCCTCCTTCGGCATCATATCGAGATGGTGGTGTGGTGATCACCTCAATAGATTTGATATTTTCTGCTGAATAATTTTCGAGCAGGGTTTGTAATTCGGAAGCTGTTAGTTGCACCTTTCGGTCGTTGATATAAACCTGTACGCTCTGATTTCTCACCATAAGAGAATTACCTGAGAGGATCACCCCGGGAGTCTTTTTTAGAATATCCCAGGAACTACCTGTTGAAAGCGTAGTGTTCTCCACGCTAAAAATCAGGCGGTCAACTTCCCTTTTTACTGAAGGGTTTTTATAATTTATGGAGACTTCGTTAAGAGTAGCGGTGTTCTCCTTCAGGGTAATGTCGCCCAATTGTTTATTACCCGTGACCTCAATACGTTGTAACAGGTCTTCAAATCCAACAAAACTTATTTTAAGCAGGTAATTATCTTCGGCTACAGATTTAAGTGAGAAGCTTCCATCTTCTGAAGAGACGGCTCCGCGGTATACAGTTGTAGAGTCTTGGGCATTCAACAATATCACGTTAGCAAAAGCAACAGGCTCTCCCGAAGCATCGAGAGTACGACCTTCAACAGAATGTTGGCTTAAAGCCGAAAAATAACAGAAAAATAAGAACAGGCACAGTGGGAGGCTGTATAATTTGGTCATGCAATTTGGTGGTTAGTGCTTGATAAAGGTAACAAAATCAAACAAATATAGCATATATGCGCTAAGAACAAAATATTTTTGCTGCTGCTGTTGCATGTGCTAACTTCTCTTGACTCAATTTGTTGTGCCCCCGGAAAAATTAAAATATCACTATTAGAAGCTCTAAAGAATTTAAGGCTACCTAAAGCAGGAAGTGTAAGATAACAGGGGTGACTACAGCTGTCACAATACCATTGAGACACATGGCAATTCCGCTATATACACCTGGGATTTTTCCTTCCTCAATCGCCCGGGCAGTTCCTATTCCGTGAGCTGCCGTGCCAAGCGCCGCACCTATTGCCCTTTGATTGGTAATACCCATCTTGTTTAAAAAGTACAGACCAAAAACGTTTCCAAAAACTCCTACCGCTATTACGATTCCTGCTGTAATATCGGGGATTCCTCCCACGTTTTTGGTGATTTCAACAGCAATGGGCGTGGTAACAGATTTGGATGCCAATGACTGGATCAAAAACATCGGCATTTCAAGGAGAAGCAGAAAGACGACAATACTCACTACACCGCAAATTCCTCCAATGACCACAGCAATGGTAAGCAACCTGAGATCCTTACGCAGCTCTTCATACTTCTCGTAAAAAAAAGCACCTAAAGCAACTACTGCCGGACCCAGAAAATAAGTCAGAATTTTTCCTCCCTTATTATAAGCCTCAAAAGGAATATCGAAAACCTTCAGGAATACTATTACTCCTACAATAGCAAGAAGAACAGGATTCAAAAATGCTATTTTAAATCTCTTTATTCTTCCGGCTAAAGCATAAAAAACCAGGGTTATCCCGATGCCAAAAATAGCCCACAGAAAAGAGAAGTTCATTTTCCCGATTTTTGAAGAATTATAGCTGTAACGTATAAAGTGAGCAGGGTACTGGCAATTACAGCAATTGAAAGCGGCAGCCAGTATGATTTTATCAGATCAAAATAGACCATCAAACCCACCCCGTAAGGAATAAAAAATACCACCAGAAACTCTATGAGTTTATCTGCTGCCGGTTTTATTGCCCTCAACGGTACCCATTTGTATTTAAGAGCCACAAAAAGCAATACCATACCTATAATATTCCCCCCCACAGGCAGGGCAAAAAGATAACTTATCACCTCACCTATAAACAGGAAAAGCAAAATAAAAAAGAATGCTTTAAGTCTCGCCCAGGAGAAAAGATCGGTAAGGCAGTTCAGTATTTTGTACAATCTTACATATTAAGAAATTACAGGTCTCAAAAATAGCTATTTTTTGATGGCATCATAAAGCACCTGATGGATTTCTGTACGGGTATTTAGGCTGTATAATCTATGATTATCGCGGGTAGGATGCACACGGTTAGAAAGAAATATATACAGTAAATCTACTTCAGGATCCATCCACACCATTATACCTGTAAAACCGGTATGGCCAAAGCTGGCTGCCGATGCATCCTGCGCAGTGTTCCTGCTCTCTCCCTGCTCGTTGTAATGTGGCTTATCAAAACCCAGGGCGCGGTGATTATCTGTATTAGGAAAGGTGGTTTCTGTAAATTTATGAAGCGTTTGCTCCTCCAAATATTGTGTACCACCATAATTCCCGCCATTAAGGTACATCTGTAACAGCTTTGCAAGGTCGTTGGAATTAGCAAACAATCCGGCGTGGCCAGAAACTCCCCCCAGCATTATGGCACCTTCATCGTGAACCGTACCATGGATAGGTTGTTGCCTGAACAAAAAGTCATTTTCTGTAGGTACAATCCTGTAAAGTGGCAACTGCGGATTAAATCCTACCGTAGTGGCACCTAAAGGCTTGTAAAAGTTCTGCTGAAGAAAATCGGTAAAAGACAAATCGGTTCGACTTTCCACCACTCGTGGCACAAGGATGAAAAAGAAATCTGAATACACATACTCTTTCTTTTCACGCAAAGGAGAGTTTCTTATCGCCTTTACAATCTTATGGGGATAATCTTTATGCAGGTACATCCCATCCTTAATTTTTATGGGATAATCTTCAGAAGGTGTTTTTTTAAAGGTCTTTCTCTTGTAACTGCCATTCTTTCTAAAAGTATCTTTCCAAAAAGGGATCCAGGGTTGAAATCTCGCCTGGTGCGTTAAGATGTCATAAAACGGAATATCTGCCTTATTAGATCTTCGGAAAGATGGAAGATGATCGGCCAGGGTGCCATCCAATTTGAATTTTCCCTGCTCATACAATTCCATCAACGCTGCCATTGAAGTTGAAATCTTTGTCACAGAAGCGAGATCGTAAACATCATCTTTTTTTACGGTAACTGTATCAGAATAAGTATGGCTGCCATAAGCCTTGTGAAATACAACCTTTTGATCTCTTGCTACAAGAATTTGTGCTCCGGGAGTTGCTTTCATCTCCATGGCCAGGTTCATGAGCGAATCTATACGGGTGCGCAGGATTTCAGAATCCATTCCTGCAGCTTCGGGCAGGGTATAACTAAACCGGATACCTCCTTCTACCTCCAGGCCGTCTCCGGCTTTGAATTTCTCTCCCACACTCACCGGAAGCTTTCCGTTAGCACCAATCCCGCCAAAGATGAGCTGTGCCGCCACCTCCTGGGTTTCTTCGCTATCCTGATAAGCAACCACCAGGCCTGCAGCATCTTCAATTCCGTCAATTTTATTGAGCACGTACGGGTTCTTAAAAAAGGTAAAAATCGAGTTGTCTTTAGATGCCAGTTCTTTTATGAGTTGCAACACATCTTCATTAAGTCGCAGGTTATTCCTCGGAAATTTGCTGAAGTCGTGAATTCCTGAAATTACCAAATCGTAATTCTGAAGCTGGTCCTTCAGGGTTTGCACCATTAATTCTGAAGCATCTGCCGGCAGATTAAAATGTGTAATTCCGGCATAAAGGTCAAGGGTTTCCTGGAAATTTGTCCTTTCCATAGTACCAAAAGAAACAGAAGCTATTCTCAAAGATTCCAGCTCCTGTACCGGGATGACATTGTTAGTATTTTTAAGAACAGTTAGCGAAGCTTCTACCAGTTTTCGCTTAAGGTAAACTGCTTTTGGTGTGTTTATCTCTTCTAAAATATTTTTTACTTCTACTGGCTTGTAGTTATTGAGCCCCACCCATTGTTTTACTGACAAAATCTTTCTTGCGCGGGAGTCGATCTCTTTTTGTGATATAAGCCCCTGGTTTATGGCTTTCCGAATTTCGGAAATAGCTTTTGAAACTTCAACAGTAAATTCAAGGAGATCATTCCCTGCAAGGATGGCATCTTTGTCTACAATTCCGGGTTCATTACCTTCGGTCACACCTTTCATGTTCATCGCATCGGTAACGATGAGGCCTTCAAAGCCCAGCTCTTCCTTTAAAAGTCCGGTAATGATAGGCTTGGACAAAGTGGAAGGAACTCCCGTAGAATCAAGCGCCGGAATATTTAGGTGCGCCACCATGACCCCGCCAATACCGGCTTTTATAACCTCCTTGAAAGGATACAGCTCTAAAGAATCAAGTCTTACCACCGGGTGGTTAATTTGTGGAAGGGCATAATGCGAATCGGTATCAGTATCTCCATGACCCGGAAAATGCTTGGCTGTGGTGAGCAGTTTTGCATCCTGCATCCCCTGCATATAAGCTGTAGCCTTTCGCGCCACATTGTATTTATCTTCCCCAAAAGATCGATAATTAATTACCGGATTATTAGGGTTGTTATTGACGTCTACTACAGGTGCAAAATTGAGGTGCAGCCCCGATCTTCTAATTTGCCTGCCCACTTCGATGCCCAACTCGTAAATTAGGTCTTCTTCCTGAACCGCGCCCAAAGCCATTTGGTAAGGATAGCTAATGGTACTGTCCAGGCGCATACCAAGGCCCCATTCGGCATCTATAGCTCCCAAAAGTGGCACTTTTGATGCTTCCTGATATTCATTCATCAGCTTCACCTGACTCTCGGGATCTCCCTGGAAAAATATGAGTCCGCCAACCTTTTGTTCGTTGATAAGCTTGAGAATTTCCTGTTTATGGTCTTCACCCCGATTGGAATATGCAGCTACCATGATAAGTTGAGCAATGCGCTCATCTGGTGACAGCGTTGTCATCACCGAATCTACCCATTTGCTGTTTGTATATTTCAGGAATGGAGGTTTAGTGTTTTGAGCCTCTAGAGAAAGGTTGAACAAAAAGGCTACAACTAAGAGAAAAGGGGGAAATTTTGACATTTTTGAAGTTCTATCTTAAAAAGTTTAGGTGCGTAAACTACACCTTGATATAAATACGTTTTTTATCCATCCAGTAGCCCATAAGCCACATGAGCAGCATATAACAAACGGCAAAAAGCAGCGATGCATTATATGCCCCCAGCCAGCTAAGGAAAAAGTTACTATAAATCCAGCCTTTCATGGAAGCGCCATTGATCCAGATGACGCTCATAAGCATCACAAAGACCCCCGACATCACAAAAATGAATAAAGGGTTTTTACCAAAGACTTCAAAGAAGTAGGTCCAGGATTTTAGCTTTACCACTTCAATAATCCAAATAAGGAATCCAATAAGTACAAGACCCCAGCCAATGGTAAGAACCACATAAGAGCTGGTCCAGATTGGCTTATTAATTGGAAACACCAGGTCCCATACCTCTCCCAAAATAACCAAAGCTATACCGGCTGCTACTAATTTCCACACTGTGGTAAAATTATTTCCAGATTTCTGGATGAAAATACCGGCAACATAACCTGCAATAACATTAACTATAGCGGGCAAAGTGCTTAAAAGTCCTTCAGGATCGAATGGTAAACCAAAGCCACTGTATAGATTTTCAGGAGAAAAGATCAATAAGTCAAATTTTAATGCTGCATTACCTTCTTTGGAATAAGGGTTCCCAACATCCCCAAAATAGTACATGATCCACCAATATAACAATAGAATACCGGCACTTATAATTATGGAACCTTTCAGTTTAAAATATTTTACAATGAGGGATCCAAAAAGGTAACAAAGTGCAATACGCTGTAAGACTCCCATGATACGCATTTCGGAAAGATCTTTCAAAACTAGCTCTCCACCCGACCTGTAAACAAAAGGAAAGGCAGTTAGAAAAAGACCTATAACAAAAATTTTAATGGTCCTTCTAAATACCTTTTTTAGAAATACAGAATCAGGTTGTGTATCAAATTTGCGCATACTAAAGCTCATGGCGTTTCCCACTACGAACAAAAAGCTGGGAAAAACCAAATCTGTAATCGTGAATCCATGCCAGGCAGCATGTTTAAAAGGAGCGTAAATAGTACTCCAGCTTCCGGGGGTGTTTACAAGCACCATAAGTGCAACAGTTAGACCCCTTAATACATCTAATGCCAAAAATCTTTGGCCACGTTTGGGTTTGAAAATTGTTTTTTCTTCCCCAGACTTTGTTATATTAAGGCTTTCCATAAGTGGGTTTAACCATTATTTACACCTACTTCTTCAGAAGTTTCGTAAATAATGTGGATTTTATCTCAGCATAAAAATATAAATTTTTATTAAATAAAATAACTTTTATAAAAATTTTGATTAAGTTCTTTGGTTGTAATCTCATTTTATCCTACTTTTAATTTTCAATCAGCCTGCTTAAAGCAGCTTCTAAAATTCTATGAACATCGACGAACTTTTTATAAAAAACGAAGAGCTAACCAGTAACGTAGAGCGAAAAAAACACCTTCAGAAAATAAAGATCTTAAAGAATCTCTATTTTGAAGGCCCTAAAACCAACACCGAGATTTGTGAGCGATTCAATATTAGCTCACCAACATCTATAAGGCTTCTCAATCAACTTATAGACGAAAGCTGGGTAAAGAAAAGCGGTAGAGGAAAATCTGCAGGTGGCCGCAAGCCCGATCTTTACAATCTTGAAGGCAACAGCTTTTATGTAATGGGAATTCAGCTGGAAAGATCCAGGCTCAAAATTGCCATTTTTGACAACCACAACAAGAAGGTTGCAGACTATAAAGATTTTTTTGAGCTGGGAAGTGAGGTTGGATTGGTAGATCATATTTATGGGGAAGCAAACAAGCTCATAGAAACTTCGGGTATAGACATTGAAAAACTGCTGGGCATAGGAATAAGCATGCCGGGGTTGGTATCTTCAAAAGAAGGAAGGAATTTCACTTATTTTATTCAGGAAGAAGAATCTGAATCTCTTGAAAACATCCTAAAACGCAAGTTCAACAAACCCATCTTCATTCTGAATGATGCAAAAAGTGCCTGTGTGGCAGAATCTAATTTCGGGATGGCTACTAACCTGGAGAATGTTCTGGTAATTTCTATGGATTGGGGAATTGGCCTGGGAGTCATTATTGACGGGAAAGTCTACCAGGGTTCGTCGGGTTTTGCCGGTGAATTTGGACATATACCCTTAATCGATGACGGGCAATTGTGCCACTGTGGTAAAAGAGGTTGTTTGGAAACAGTAGCTTCGGGCCTGGCTTTAACTAGAATGGCACAGGAAGGAATAAGAGCCGGAGAAAGCACTAGCTTAAACCTGCTTTCTGAAGAAGACCTGCGGAATCTACAGCCCGAAAAGATCATTGAGGCTGCTAATATGGGAGATCAATTCTCAATAAACATACTTTCTAAAATTGGAATAAACTTAGGGAAAGGCCTGGCTATTCTTATTCAGCTCTTCAACCCAGAACTTATCATTCTGGAAGGAAAATTTGCTAAGGCCAGCCAATTCATTACAGTACCTATCCAACAGTCTATCAATACCTACTGTATGGCTCAATTGAGAGAAAAAACCAAAATTTCTCTTTCCAACCTGGGTGAAGATTCGGTTCTCCTGGGATCGGTGGCCACAGTGATGGAAAATATATTTGGCAAACAAATAAGCCTTATAAACAATAATTAAACTGAAATATCATACTACATTATACCTCTACAAATACTATGGCAAGATTAAATCTTCTTGAAGAAACACGTTTTGAAAAAGTCCCCGTTAGTGTCTATGACAATGCACATATAGCCTCCCTTAAAGTTGCCAATCGCATTGCCAACCTGATAAAAAGAAAGCAGGATCGGGGAGAAATGGCTGTGTTAGGCCTGGCAACTGGAGCTACTCCGGTGCAGGTTTATGAAGAACTGGTTCGCCGTCACAAAGAAGACGGCCTTAGTTTCCAAAATGTCATCACCTTTAACCTTGACGAGTACTACCCCATGAATCCCGAGTCACGGCAGAGTTACGTGACTTTTATGAAAGAAAACCTCTTTGATCATATTGATATCAAAAAGGAGAACATCCATATTCCCGATGGTACACTTGAAAAAGAAGAGATTGCAGATTTCTGTATTGCATATGAGAACCAAATAGAGGCACTGGGAGGATTAGACTTACAAATACTGGGGATAGGTAGAACCGGGCATATTGGTTTCAATGAACCAGGATCGGCCCCAAACTCCGGAACAAGGCTTGTAACGCTAGATGATCTTACCAGGCGGGATGCGTCACGGGATTTTGGAGGAAAAGAAAATGTTCCAACAAAAGCCATCACGATGGGAATTGGAACCATTTTTAAGGCAAAGGAAATTATCCTTATGGCCTGGAACAGGAAAAAAGCCTCTATTATTAAAAAAGCTGTAGAAGGAGAAATTTCAGGCGAGGTCCCTGCCACTTACCTGCAGCTTTCAGAAAATACTGAGTTTGTCCTCGATCAAGATGCCGCTGCCGAACTAACCCGTTTTAATACTCCGTGGCTTGTAAAAGACTGTAGCTGGGATGATGACCTTATTCGCAAAGCAGTCATCTGGTTGTCGGATGAAGTCAATAAACCCATCCTGAAGTTGACCGATGAAGATTACAACACTCACGGAATGGCACAGTTGGCTACAGAAAAAGGGCCAGCCTATAACATAAATATCAACGTCTTTAATCAGCTCCAGCACACTATTACGGGATGGCCGGGTGGAAAACCCAATGCCGACGATTCACAGCGCCCCGAAAGAGCTGAACCTGCTCAAAAACGCTCCCTTATTTTCTCCCCTCATCCAGATGATGATGTGATCTCTATGGGAGGAACTTTTATTAGACTGGTAGATCAGGGACATGATGTGCACGTGGCTTATCAAACCTCTGGCAATACTGCCGTTTGGGACACCGACGTTTTGCGTTATGTGGAATTTGCGATTGACTTCAACAAAAGTATTGGAGAAGACAGCAGCAAACTGGAAAAGATCTACGATGAAATGCGGAATTTCCTTAAGACCAAGCAGCCAAACCAATTAGACCTTCCTGAAATAAGGGATGTAAAAGGGTTTATAAGAAAGACAGAAGCTATCGCAGGAGCGCGTTATGCAGGATTACAAGATGACAATATCCATTTTATGGCACTCCCTTTCTATGAAACCGGAAAAACGGTGAAAAACCCTCCCACAGATGAAGATGTGAGAATTACCATGGACTTGCTGAAGAAAGTAAAACCACACCAGGTTTTTGCAGCAGGAGATTTTGCCGATCCACACGGCACCCACCTGGTATGTTTCAATATTGTGGTAGAAGCCTTAAAGCGACTAAAAGAAACTGAAGACTGGATCAAAGATACCTGGCTATGGTTGTACCGTGGTGCATGGCATGAATTTGAAACTCATGAAGTACAAATGGCAGTTCCTTTATCGCCTCAGGAAGTGCAAAGAAAACGCGATGCCATCTTTCAGCACCAGTCACAAAAAGACCGTCCTGTATTCCCGGGAGATGACGAAAGAGAATTCTGGCAAAGAGCAGAAGATAGAAATCGTGAAACAGCAAAGGCTTACCACAAGTTAGGCCTTGCAAATTACGAAGCCATGGAAGCCTTTGTCAAGTGGCAGTTTTAAGATGAGAAAAAATCATTTAATCTGGGTTGGTACCCTCCTGTTAGCCCTACTAATAGGTTGCGGTACCAACCCTTATTCAAAAACCAACCGCGCACATAAAAAGCAGGCCCGGGAATATGCACGGAATTTAAAAACATTTCCGCAGCAACATTCAGACGACACACTGCTGGATTATGGCCCCTACCCTGTAGGCACTACGAATTTTAGTTTGCGAAAACCAAATTACGTGATCATTCATCACACCGCACAAAATTCTGTTGACCATACCTTAAAAACCTTTACCCTTCGCCGCACTTCTGTAAGTTCTCATTACGTTATTGGTCGTGACGGCAAAATTTACCAAATGCTCAACGATTTCTACCGCGGGTGGCATGCTGGCGCAGGGAAATGGGGTAATGATACAGATCTTAACTCCTCCTCTATTGGTATAGAACTAGATAATAATGGCTTTGAACCCTTTGCCGATGCTCAAATTGAAAGCCTTGTAGAGTTATTGAGTGTTCTTAAAGAAAGACACCACATTCCCACTGCCAATTTTATTGGTCACGCAGATATTGCCCCCGGCAGGAAAGTAGATCCAAACCCTAATTTTCCTTGGGAGAAATTGGCTAAAAAAGGTTTTGGCCACTGGTATGATGATATTGAGGTGGAACCAAAAGTAATTGGAGATAGCCTTGTACCGGTAAATAAGATCAGGGAGATTGATCTTAAAGAAAGTGAGGTTGTACAAGAAGGTAAAGAAACAGATTCCCTTCACCTAACAATAGATCCAAAACTCGCCCTGCGGGTAATTGGTTATGATGTTAGTGATTTAGATGCAGCTATTCAATCTTTCAAGATCCATTTTATTCAAAAGGACATCAATTCTGAATTAACAGACGAGGACCTTAAGATCCTTTATAATCTTTATCAAAAATACCTTTAAAAAATGCGATTTCAAGCTCTCTTTTTTGCCTTAGTGGTTCAACTCCTTCTTATTCTTAGTAACTCTGCCACAGCGCAAATAGAGGTAGAAGGTATAGACATTATAACCCGAAAGGAATGGCAGGCAAACCCTCCAAAAATGGAAGTTATCCGGCACATTCCCCGTATGATCACTATTCACCACACGGGCACATTCCAGAATAAAGATCGCAGTACTTCAGAAAAGTTACAGGCCCTTCAGAAGTTTTCCTACAGTGAAGGAGCTTTGGGGGACGGTACTCCTAAAAAGCCGTGGCCCGATGTGCCCTACCATTTTTACATTGGTGTTGATGGCAGTGTAGCTGAAGGAAGGGAGCTTGAGTATCAGGGAGATTCCAATACCAATTATAACCTCAACGGCCATGCATTGGTTGTGGTAGAGGGAAATTTCAACCAGGAAAAGATCAACGACAAACAAGTAGAGAACCTCGAAAAACTTGTACTGGCTATAGCTGAGAAATATAAGATCCCTGCAGAAGCTATTTCAGGACACAAAGATCAGGCAGAGACTACCTGCCCGGGCACAGACCTCTACCGGCTGTTGCCTGCGCTTAGAAAAAAGGTGGAGGACTTGCACAATCCCCGGGTAAAAATTGGGGCCGAGCAACTTTTATCTCCGGCCTTTGCTCACCTGGTAAAAGGAAAAAGAGTGGGGCTGGTTACAAATCATACCGGATTATTACCTGATGGCACTCACCTTATCGACTTGTTGAATGACCATCCAGATGTTGAATTAAATATACTCTTTGGCCCCGAGCATGGATTGAGAGGTGAAGAAGATACTCATGTTGCCAATGGTACAGACAACAAAACAGGACTCCCTATTATTTCTCTCTACGGAAAAACACGGAAACCCACTCCCGAAATGTTAGAGCAGGTAGATGTGGTTGTATTTGATATTCAGGATATAGGAGCCCGATATTATACCTATAT
This sequence comes from Salinimicrobium sp. TIG7-5_MAKvit, assembly GCF_049569215.1. Classification (GTDB taxonomy): domain Bacteria; phylum Bacteroidota; class Bacteroidia; order Flavobacteriales; family Flavobacteriaceae; genus Salinimicrobium; species Salinimicrobium profundisediminis. Next base: position 1,619,188 of record NZ_CP145903.1, read on the forward strand.
TAAAACCATGCTCCTGGTACAGGAAGCAGCTGCCGAAAATAACAAATCTTTCATTGTTCTTGACCGTCCCAATGCTATTTCCGCCACTTATGTTGATGGGCCGGTGGGCAAAGCCCTTGATGCGGAAAAAGGTATAGGTGTTATTCCTGTTACTCACGGAATGACGGTAGGAGAACTCGCCATGATGTACAATGGTGAAAGGGAAGAAAAAGGTTTGAAAAAGGCCAATTTAACCGTGGTTCCCCTTCAGAATTATAAAAGGAATCAGTGGTATGACGAAACAGGATTACCCTGGGTAAAGCCTTCTCCCAATATGCTCACGCTACAAACAGCAGTAGTCTATCCCGCTACCTGCCTCCTTGAAGGCACAGAATATTCCGAAGCGCGTGGTACTATCTATCCATTTGAACGTATTGGGGCACCATGGGTAAAAGGCCGGGAATTAGCAGATCAATTGAACAGTTATAAATTAAAAGGTGTTGATTTTCGCCCCGTCATGTTTATGCCCGACAGTATCGTTGACGGAATTAAGATCTATCCTCCAAAATTTCTGGGAGAGCAGGTAAATGGTGTGGAAATGCTCGTAACAGACCGTGACATTTTTAAATCGACCGAAGCCGGTGTCTATATTCTGCATGCTCTAAAAACCCTTTATCCTGAAAAAATGGCGTGGCGGCAACCTCGTCTCGAGGGACTTTTAGGAACTTCTGAAGTGCGTGAGATGCTCGACGCAGGAAATTCACCTGAAGAGATTATTGCGCAATGGAAAAATGGCCTGGAAAGCTTCAGGCAAAAAAGAGCCCAATACCTACTGTACTAACTTTAAACTAGTGGAATGAAAAAGATCTTCTTCGGAATTCTATTCTTCTTCAACCTTTGCCTGCAGGCGCAGGAATTTAAATTCGCTTTTGTAACCGATACCCATATTGGCTCCCCAAATGGCGTGGCCGAAGAAGACCTGCAAAGAACAGTGGAAGACATCAACAGCCTTGAAGGCCTGGATTTCGTCCTGCTCACCGGTGATATTACCGAAATGGGAACCGATGAAGAAATTGAACTTGCTAAAAGTATTATAGATCAGCTGGAAATTCCATGGTACATCCTGCCCGGAAATCATGACACCGGCTGGTCAGAATCTGGCGGAGTGAGTTTTATCCGTGAATTTGGATATGACAAATTTGTGTTTGAGCACAAAGGCTTTAAGTTCATAGGTAATGCTTCGGGTCCCTATGTAAGAATGTCAGACGGGCATATTCCACGAGATGCCATTGTTTGGCTGGACAAAGTACTTGAGGAGACTCCCAAAGATCAACCTATTATCTTCGTTAACCATTACCCTTTAGACAACAGCCTTGACAACTGGTATGAAGCCATAGACCGGCTGAAAAATTATAATACACAATTTGCCATTTGTGGCCATGGACACAGGAACAAAGCCCTCGATTTTGAAGGTATCCCAGGAACTATGGGAAGGTCAAATCTTCGGGTCGGGCAGGAAGTGGGCGGATATAACATTGTAGAAATAACTTCTGAAAATGCCATTTTTAGAGAGCGTACTCCCGGAGGCGAAACTGCTGATGCATGGCGGGAAATTCCACTTGGCAATAGAGATTTTCAAAATGACAACCTCTATGAAAGACCTTCTTATGCCGTGAATGATTCTTTCCCACAGGTTCAAAAGAAATGGGAGTACCATTCCGATGCCAATGTGATTTCCACTCCGGCATATATTGATGGAATGGTGATTTTTGGTAACAGCACCGGGAAAGTAGAAGCCCTTTCTGAAGCAACAGGAAAAACCGTGTGGAGCTTTGAGACTGAAGGCGGAATATTCTCTTCTCCTGCCATATTTCGGAATACTGTGATCTTTGGATCTGGCGACGGAAATATTTATTCCCTCAAAGCAGCTTCAGGAAAACTTAATTGGAAAACAAAAACAGAACATTCAGTTTTGGGCTCGCCTATTGTTGAAGACGGTGTTGTGTATATTGGTGGAAGTGATGGAAAATTCCGTGCGCTAAATGCTAAAACAGGTGCCGAAAAATGGGTTTTTGAAGGCCTCAATGGCCCGGTTGTTTCCACGCCTCTTATCTATAAACACCAGGTGATCTTTGGTGCCTGGGACAGGAATCTTTACGCGCTTAATAAAGAAACCGGGACCCTCAACTGGAAATGGAACAATGATTCGCCAAACCGTATGTTTTCCCCTGCCATGGTTATTCCAGTAGCACAAGACGGAGTGGTGTATATTGTGGCTCCAGACAGGTATCTTTCTGCAATAGATGCAAATTCAGGAGAAACGCTTTGGAGAACCAATGAAGCTACAGTAAGAGAATCTTTGGGAATTTCAAAAGATGGAAAACGCCTTTTTGGAAAGACTATGAATGATGATGTGGTGATCTTTGCTACTGAAAAAGAGGAACCAAAATTGCTTAAAAGGATCAATGCCAAATTTGGCTATGATCACGTACCTTCCATGCTTTTTGAACAGGATGGGCAGATCATATTTGGTACCAGAAATGGCGTTGTATACAGCCTCAATCCCACAACCGAAGCAATAAACTGGAAGTATAAGATCGACCATTCTATGGTCAATACTATTAGGATTATAAACAAAAAATCCCTGATCGCTTCGACAATGGATGGGAAAGTGGTGATTTTAACCTGGAAATAAAATTACATGTACACAAGATCAATTTCTCTACTCCTCTTCTTCTGGATTGGGATCAATTCCCTTTTTGCGCAGCAAATCAAGCTGGACTGGCAACCCAGGGAAGACCTCAATATCTTGCTTCCGGCTTCAGTTCAAATCTTTGATGGCTTCGGAAGTTTAGCCGATGGTGCCCCGGTGAAAGCAGTATATGCCAGGATTAATCTTAAGGATGAAAACTTGAAATTAAGGGCTATTGGCAGCAATACCCATCGTGAGACCACAAAACAAACTCACGACAGCAACAACGGAATACTCTCCATTAACGGCGGGTATTTTGCCGCAACCTCATCGGTAAGTGCGCTCATATCTGATGGTGAAATTATAGCTCCCGGCCCCTCGGGAGAGACGCCCAGGGGAGCTTTTGGAATGCTAAACGCCAAGCCACAAATCACCTGGACCTTAGCTTCAGAAGATAAAATCCCGTTTAATATTTTACTCCCAGAGGGAAAGAGAGGAAAAGCCTTTTCGGCCACCCAGGCAGTTGGTGGCGGCCCTGTATTATTAAAAGATGGTAAAATAAATGTAACTACAAAAGAAGAAGGTTTTGGAGGTAGCCACACAATACGGCATCCAAGAACAGCCATTGGCTATGACGGGCAGGAGCATTTGATTATGATGGTTGTAGACGGCAGGCAAAAAGCCAGTGCCGGTGTCACTTTACCCGAACTTGCCATTCTTATGAAAATGACAGGAGCCAAAGAAGCCCTTAATCTTGATGGCGGCGGCTCATCGGCTATGGTAGCAAAGAACGAAGTGGTGAATATTCCGGCAGATATTACGGGCGGCAACCGTAACAGTTTGCGCAAAAATGCAAGTGCGCTTGTGCTTTCCCAAAAACTTCGGGCTAAAGAAAAAGAAATCTTTTACTATGATACTTCCGGTGACAATTATCGCGAATTTGGGCTTTGGAAGAACAGTAACGCCGTGAATTACTACGGAAATACCCCTTCCCGAACAACTTCAGCAGGTCTAAATTACAACAAGGCTATTTATAAGTTTGACAGCCTTCCGCAGAAAAATTACCAGTTGGCAGCCTGGTGGACAGTCAATGAAGAAGAAAACACTTCAAAAGCGGCTTACGTGATACATCATGCCCACAACCGCGATACGGTTTATGTAGATCAAAGCAGCCTTAAAACCCAGGGAAAATGGAACGTTTTAGGAACTTACCAGCTGGGCGCTAAAGATTCGCTTGAGATCATTGGTGCAGGAAAGGAAGGCAGTCTTGTTGCCGATGCAATAAGATTAGTGGCAACAACCAATTCGCCGGTGTTGCCAGCGCGCGGTGATGTGAGAATTGCGGTAATAAGCGATTTGAATTCGGGGCTGGGGGCTGCAAATTATGAGTGGCAGGTAGATAGCATCATCAACAGGATTCCACGCTTATGGCAGCCAGATCTTGTGGTTTGTGGTGGCGACATGGTAGCCGGTATGGGGATTAATGACAGCCTTCTCCTTAAAAAAATGTGGGCCGGTTTTGATGAGCATATTGCCCAACCTCTCAAAAATGCCAAAATCCCCTTCGCCTTTACCCTGGGAAATCACGACGGCCCACGCTCCTATAAGCTGGAAAGAGCGATGACAGCCAGGTACTGGAACGACAATTTGCCCAACCTAAATTTTATTGATAAGACCCCCTTTCCTCATTACTATTCATTCGTAAAGGACGGGGTCTTTTTTGTTTCCTGGGATGCCTCATCTTCAGAAATTACTTCGGAAAACCTGGCCTGGATGGAGCAGCAATTTGAAACTCCGGAAGCAAAAAATGCCGGTTACAGGTTTGTTTTGGGCCACATGCCGCTCTACAGCGTGGCACAGGAAAGAGACTCTAAAGGAAATGTACTCCAGCAGCCCGAAAAACTGCAAAACCTCCTTGAAAAACATAAGGTTCACACTTACATTAGCGGGCACCAGCACGCCTACTACCCCGGAAAAAGAGGAGACCTGAAATTTCTTAATACCGGAGCGGCAGGATCGGGCGCGCGAGGCTGGCTTACTCTCGAAGATGCACCCGTCAACACGATTACTATAATGGACATTTTTAAAGAAAATGATTCCATTGCTTACACCACCTACGAGATCAAAACCCCAGATGCCGGTAAGATGAAGATCTTTGATGAAAAGAAGTTGCCAGCTTCAGTTTTTGGGGTGAACGGTCATATTTTGCGGCAGGATGTGGCTGTAAATTCTTCTGCTGAAGGTATATTTAATCCGGTTTCAACAGCAGAAAAAGCCACTGGCAAAGTTCTTGCAAAAATTAGTCCTAAAAATGTCATTTTTGAAGGTTCCCTCCAGGACCTCTCTGGAAAAGCTGTAGCTGCCGATCTATATTTGGGTCGCCATACCGAAAAAGGGAGAAAACTGCTTTCCCTTAAGCTGAAATCCCGCCGAAGTGGGGCCAGAATATCGGGAGAGATGCCTGCCAGCCGTGATCTTCAGGAATATTTATCGGTCGGCGCACTATACGTACAGGTAGAGAGCACCTCAGGAACATTTCGCGCACAATTATACCCACAAAATAACAAATTGCCGCCGGCGCCTCAAATTACTTCCCATCAGGAAAAGAATATTTACGGGCTGCGTAACCTGGAAGCACTTTACGAACTACAGTGGGAGAAAGTAATTGATCCCGACGGGGATTTTGTTTCCTACAAATACGAAGTGGCTACAGACAAAGGCTTCAAAAATGTCATTTTTCAGCAGTATTCCGGTCGCAGCAACAGCATAAAATTAACCGAGCAGGATTGGTTTAATTTCCTCGGAAATGCTTCGGAAGGGGAACCGGTGAGATTTTACCACAGGGTCACCGCTACAGATGGTAAAAATATAAGCCCGGGACCTGTTGCAGCTTTGCGGCTGATGAAAAGCACACAGCCCCTTGATGACCTTATTGAAGTACCCGCCCCAAAACTGAAATTTTCCGGAAAGATCCATCCTTCAGGTGCCGGGTATGGTGCCGAATGGGATCATATGGAAAAGCTATGGCTGGCCGATTATAACAGCGGATTGATCATCAAAGACAGCAATGGGGATGATGTTCCTTTTTCCCCTTTAACAGAGGTGAAAATCAACCAGGAAACGTACAACCTGCGACCTGTTAATGGCATTGGAGTAGATAACGATGGAAATATCCTGGTGGGAAGGAACCGGCACCTTATTAAGATCAATGCCCAAACCGGAGAAGGACTTGCAGTATGGGAGGTTCCCGAAGGGAAAAGGGCAATTACCGCACCCAGGGCTTCAGCTTCGGGAGAAATCTATGCAATGTCTTTGTTTGGAGATGACCCCAATTATGTGCTGAAGCAAAGTATAAATGATCCTACGACCTTTGAACTGGTAAGAACGCTCCAATTGGAAAGCAGAATCCTCTCCCGTACTTTTGATATGGGCCATGATGGAAAAATCCTTTATTTCCCCGATCCGGGCAGCCCCATCATACAGAAATTCAGTTCTGAAGACGGAATTAGTTACAAAAAAGAAAAAGATATTGTTAGTACAGCTTCGGGTTCCAGTGCCATTGAGATCATGGAAGATGGCCGACTCTTTGCAGCGGTGCGGGCAAGTGGTATTGCGCCTTCCACCTTTCATTTTAGAGATGAAAAAGAACAACGTATGTGGACGATCGAACTTCCAGAAGTAGATGGCGCAGAACCCCGCGGAATAGGAGTTTCTCCCGATGGCAAAACCCTTATTTTTTGCAGCTGGGATAAAGGTGGTGGATTTTATAGATTTGATATTGAATAGTTGTTTTTGTAATTATGCGTAATCTCTCAATTTTCCTCTTTTTGCTTTTATTTTGTACTGCAGGGAATAGCCAGGAAGCCGGGGAGGGGAAAATGGTGATAAGCGTTCTTACCTATAATATTCTTCATGGTGCCACTACCAACAGGGACAATAACCTTGATGTGGTTGCTAAAGTGATCAATGAACTACAGCCAGACATCATTGCCCTGCAGGAAGTAGATTTCAGGACCAACAGAGTCGAGAAGCGGGATATTAATACTGAACTGGCACTAAAAACAGGAATGTCTTCCATTTTTGCCAAAGCAATGGATTTTGACGGCGGAGAATACGGACAGTCTCTATTTTACCGCGGAACATTCCTAGAAACCGGCAAAATAGCGCTACCAGGTGCTCCTGGCAAAGAACCAAGAATCGCTGTTGCCGCAAACATGGTGTTGGGAAGCAGAGACACAATCAAAATTATTGGAACTCATTTAGATCATGTGGAAAACAGCCCTGACCGGTTAGCACAGGCAAAAAGGATCAACTCACTTCTCAAAAATGACAAATTCCCAACCCTTTTTGCCGGTGATCTAAATGACATTCCAGGGAGTGAGACCATCAACATCTTTGAAGAAAGGTGGATGTCAACTTATGACAAAGCAGCTCCAGAATTTACTTTCCCTTCCCACGCACCTGAAAGAAAGATAGATTATATCATGTTTTCTCCTGAAAACAGATGGAAAGTGCTTGAGAAGAAAGTAGTTTGTGATGAAATCGCGTCAGATCATTGTGCCTACCTGGTAGTACTGGAGTTGTTGCCGCAGAAATAGAGAGACCCAGAATTCAAAAATCATTTGAATAGCCCATGGCTTCAGCCATGGGTAAAGAAGACAACCACCCTCAGGGCTTTAGCCCAATAATTTCTGAGCCTGTTATTTGTTCCCTGCTAATTGATCATTGTTTGCTGATCATTGTCTTACATAGGTACCATATTCACTGGCACTCCCAATCCTCCAATAATAGTTGAACAGAATTTTTGACACCTCTTCCATCACCTCTTCGGCTTCTCCGGGAAGCTTATAACTTTCCATCAGGGCAACGGCATATGGCCGCTGTTCCAATAGAACAATCGCCCATTCTGTAGAAACTCCGTCAATAAATCCGGGTTTGAAGGCTATTGAAGTGCTTTCGGGGATTCCGGCAGCGAGTCGGCTGTCTTCCCTGCCGGTCGTTTTCAGTATTTCTATGATCTCCTGAGAGACTTCAGGATTAATAAATTTTCCATTGTATAACAGCTGAAGGATTTTTGCAGCCTCTCCCGGTGTTGCCAGGTTTTCCTCGCCCCTTGCAGAAGCCGCAGAATTCATCATTTTTCGCTGTAGAAGGGTGTTGTTTACCCCAAGGCTTTTTAGCGTGCTATTGACCTCTGAAATACCTACCAGATCAATCAGCGCATTGGTGGCAGAGTTATCACTTAGGGCGATCATTAAAATTGCGAGGTTTTTAATGCTTAAAGGTGCAGGATCTTCAAGATGTTTTAGGATCCCGGTACCGCCTACAGTGTTTTCAGTATCCACAGGCAAAGGATCGGAAAGGGAAAATTCACCTTCATAGGCCTGTTTAAAGACTTCCATGAGGATCGGAATTTTTATGGAGCTGGCCTGCGGAAACTGAATATCAGGATTCCAGCTGATCTTCTCCCCGGAAGTGAGGTCTATGGCTACCATACCCGTAATAGCTCGAGAGTTGTTGAAGATCTCCTCAAGCTGCTTTTCTGTTTTCTGCTTCAGCATTTGCCGGGTATTTTCCTGGGCAAAAAGTGCGTTTACGCAAAGAAAAGATAGTAATACAAATAACTGGCCGGTGTTTTTCATTCCGAAGTATTTAGAAGTAATATTATAGGCTGAAATTGACAAAAAAAGCGGCCTGAAAAGCCGCTTTTTGAGAGTTATTTTTTGAAGTCTGTATTATCTTCAGTAAAAAGATCGCTCTGCGCGAGATAGATGATCTTTTCATCATTGGTGCCAAGAACTCTCTTGGTGCGCAGATATCGGTTGTAGTTGTATTCATCAAAATCGGTAGCGGTGGTATCAAAATTACTGATATGCACTTCGCCCATTGAATGGATGAATTTGTTATCTCCAATCCACATTCCTACGTGGATGATCCTTTCTGAAGTAGTATCTGTAGCTTTTCTTCCGAAGTAAAGCAGGTCTCCTGCCTTAAGATTCTCAAAGTTCTTCACCGAATCGATCTCCTGCCCTGCTACAATTTGCTGGGATGCATCACGGGGTAAGACCATTCCGTTAAGGAAGAAAATGGTTTTGGTGTAGCCGCTGCAATCTACTCCTTTTGGAGAAGTTCCACCCCACAGGTAAGGCACACCCATCATTTCTCTTGCGGTTGCGATTAGGTTTTCACCTGTAGGTTCTAAAGTGGTAAGCCATTGCTCATAAGCCTGGGCTTCCTCCTTTTTTACAAAAGCTGTTTTTTCATTTGGATATTTCACTTCATAAAAACCTTTACTTTCTCCTACAAGCTCCAGAACATTTCCTGCAACAAGATCTGAAATCACCTGTGAGTCTTCATTAGGCTTTTCATACGAAGATCCTGCCGTGTGCAGATAGATGAGCTTTTCGGTAGCTTTCCATTCGCTCAATTCTTGTGGCGTCATGAGAGTGATCCCGCCGTAGTCTACCCAGGCAAGGTAACCTTCGGGGGTTTGAATATAATACCAGCCACCATCTTTTTTGTAGACTTTCACCGGCATTCCCATAGTAGCCTGCGTAACTAATTCCGCAGAATGTGTAGGCTTTGAGCGGAGATTGGCAACAGAGATCTTCACCACCCCTTCTGTCTTCCCTTCCAGATCGGCTGAAGGCAACAGGGCTATACTGTCATTATAAGCTATTTTTTGAGCATCCAGTTTTTGCTTTAAGGTAGAAACTGCATCAGGCATGTTGGATTCCCCTTTTAGTAGATACACATCTCCCTCCTGCGTGGCCTCTATATCGAAAAGCGCTACACGGGAATCAGGCGCAAATTCCTCTTTAACCTCAGCTATATATTGATCTGCTTCATTTTCTTCGGAAGTTGAAGATTCCCTGTCTTTGCAGGAATAAAGGGAGACCGAAAGCAGAAGTGCCAAAAAGGTGAAATTTCTAATTGATTTCATAGGTTTAAATTTATTCATTTCTATTATACTGATAAATGCTTCTCTCGCGATACCCTGTTATCCCAGCTGAATGAGCTTCTTCATCAATGAAACTAAGTCGGCATTTTTGATCAGTTGCAAATCCTCTTCCTGAAGTTGGGTAATGCCCCTGGTGTTCTTTTCTGCCTGTTCTGCTGTTCTTATTCCGGGAATTACTGTAGAGATTTCTGAATGGCTTAATATAAAGCTCATGGCAAGTTCAGTCTTTGTGAGACCGTACTTTTCACATAGGGGCCAAATATCCTTCATCCCGTTTTTATAAGCGTCGATCACTTCCGAAGTAAGCCTTTTATTCCTGTGATCATTTTCGGGGAATTCTGCGCCTGTATCAAACTTTCCGGTAAGCAGGCCAAACTGTAAAGGCATGCGTGCAATGATCCCATAGCCTGCTCCAGAAGCCTTTTTTGTTAGCGGAAGGGCTTTTTGGTTGATCATATTCAAAACCAATTGAAAACCGCTGCCCAGCTTATTCTCCATCAAATATTCTGCCTCAGGGTTTGGTTCATAAGTATTTAGGGATAATCCCCAATACCTGATTTTTCCTTGTTTTTGCAACATTTGCATGGCTTCAATACACTCACCATCCTTTAAATTAGAAAGCCCGGCACTATGCAACTGATAATAATCTATAGTCTCCCGCCTAAGCCTTTTTAAACTGGCTTCACAAGCTTTTATAATGTGATCTTTAGAATAATCTGTTCCAAACTGGCCACTGCGGGCAACATTTCCGGCTTTTGAAGCAATAATCACCTCCTCCCGGTTACCAAAAATTTTACCAATCAATTCTTCGGAATGGCCCAACCCATAGATGTCGGCCGTATCAAAGAAATTAATTCCTCTGTCAAGGGCCTTAAAAATGGCATTTTTGGAGGTCTGGTCATCTGCGTCTCCCCAACCTATGGCTGTATTTCCAACCATGGCGCCACCTCCTATTGCCCAGGCTCCAAAACCTACTTCCCTAACATAAAGATCTGTATTTCCAAATTGACGCAGCTTCATAAGCTCAGTTTTAGATTCTCGTAGAGTTCTACCCCGGTGCCATTCCTGTCGGGAAAATGGGTTTTGCCGTCATAAACTTTTACGCCGTCGGCAATGTCATTTTTGATAAGCATCCCGCCATCCATATCCACATAATCCAGTAAAGGTAATAAATGGCCAATTGCCGAAATTCCCACAGTAGATTCTGTCATGCAGCCCACCATGATCTTTAGTCCTAAAGCTCTCCCGCGGGAGATCATACGTCGTGCTGGCGTTAAGCCGCCACATTTTGTGAGCTTGATGTTGATCCCGTGAAAGTACCGGGCGCATTTATCAACATCCCCTTCAGTGATACAACTTTCGTCGGCAATAACAGGTAAAACTGACTTTTCAAAGACTTCAGCCATACCTTTTTCATCTTTAGCCGGAAGGGGTTGTTCCAGAAACTCCACCCCAAGATCCTTCAGCAAAACTGAATTTTCAATGGCTTGTGCAGCAGTCCAGGCGGCATTGGCATCTACCCTAAAAATAGCATTTGTATGCTTCCGAAGCTCTTTTACCAGCTCCACATCATGGTCGGTTCCCAGTTTGATCTTATACAGCGGCCACGGAAATTCCTGAATCTTTTGCACCATTTTTTCCGCAGTATCGATCCCGATGGTATAATTGGAGAGTGGGATATTCTCAAGAGAAAGCCCCCACATCTTATAAAGCGGCAAATTATTCCTTTTCCCGTGCAGGTCGTGCATTGCGATATCGAGCGCACATTGTGCAAAGGAATTATCTTTAAGAAAGGGCGCTGTGATCTCCCACAGTGCTTCAGGCGATTTATGTAAGTTCTCTAAAATGACATTTTCGAGAGACATTATTTTTTCGGCCATGCCTGCTACAGTAACGCCGTAATAGGAGGTTGCCGCAGCCTCTCCATAGCCTGTGTATTTCCCGTCGCTTAGCTCTACGATGAACGTTGGCTGAAAATCTCTCGAGGTATGGCTTATCCTGAAGGTATTCTTTAACTCCAGGTTATAGGTGTGCGTTCTTAGATGCATTTTTTACTGCTTTTGTGACTCTCCAAAATATGCCATCATAAATATTGCGCCTGCGGTGCCATCCATGGTGGGTTCATTGGTAGAATAATCTCCAAAATCGTCATGGTAAACTACAAAATCATTTTGAAATTTGCTGAATTCATCGGGTTCTGCCAGGTGGAGCCCGGTTAAACTATTATAAACCGAAGCATAGACAGGCCCGTCTACCAATCCTCCCGGAACTTCCTTTTTGGTAAGGTACCAAACGCTGGTATGTACATCTTCGGGATATTCGCCGGTTTCAGGAATATTCATGAACATGGAGGTGCCCCAGGGATTTCTTCCTAAAAGCCAGTCGCGTTGTGCCAACATAAAATCGTGGTACTGGGTGTCTCCAGTCATTTTCTCGTACAGGATCATTTGTGTGGTAAGCGCTACCGCCAGATTGTTGGAACACCAGATAAAAGGCACCCCTATCTGGAAAGCATTTTTGGCACCTCTTTCCAACGCATGCTCAATTCCGGTACGGTAGTATCCTGCCAGTTCTTTTTTTGTTTCCTCATCTACATGCTCATAAAGGGCAAAATGACCGACATTTATAAATGGATAATAACGATAATGTTCAGCATCCTCTTTGTCTGTCCACGATACAGTATTTGCCAGCTTCGCATAGCGTTTGGCATCTTCTAAAAATTCCTGATCCCCGGTGTTTTTGAAGAGTTCGGCTGCGCCCCATTCCATATCATCGGCCCAGGTGTCTTCATTGTAGCGATAAGGGGAGCCATAAGAATTCCCCTGCTGGTAGCCTTCCTGCTCTTTTCCCATTGCGTAAAGTTCAAAGGCAGCTTTTTCACATTTTTCAGCAAAAACAGGATCATTGAGTTCTTCTCTCCAGATGCGGGCCGCAATAGCCATGGCAGCAGCCGATCTACCAGCTAAATTTGCTATTCCTGTAGCCTTGCTTTTATGTTCTCTAAGACCTTGTGGTTTTCCATTTGCAAAATAGGCCACACGGTAGCTGTTGGGGCCCCAGCCATAATCTGAAGAATCTTTATCGGGCCACTTCATTCCCAAATGGTCTCTATCATCGGCGACCTGGTGAAAAAGCATATTGGGGCCGGCATGCATTTTATGGATCCAGTCCAGCCCCCATTTTGCTTCATCAAGCACTTCGGGAATTCCGTTTGGCTGCTCCTGCCCCAGTTCATTTACTTTATCACCAAATTTATCGGGAGCCAGTTCATAAGCTTTTAGCATCCTTGCGGTAGCATTGCTGGAAGTAATGAGGTATTTTAACTGATCGCCTGCATCATGCCAGCCGCCGCTAACATCTACAAAAGTAGAATCGGGCATGGGGCCGTACATGCTCCTGCCATCACGTTGATGACAAACCATATCCAGAAATGGATTGTAGCCGCAGCGCTGTTGCCTCATAAAACCGATGAGGTCTTCATGGTAATCTTTATAAGAATGCTCACGCCCAATCCCAAAACTTTTGGAACGGTTATTATTAACCTTAATAAAATACCTGCCAGGGGTTTTTACTTCAGAAAAATCAAGGCTGTAGTAATGAGAAAATGTACCCCAGACTTTTACTTCTGAAGGAACTATTTTTCCGCGGAAAATCCTCTTGCCTGTTTCAGCATCATGAAGGCTGAAGTTACCTTTCACTGAAGCTTCAGAAAAAGCAATAGCCACTTTTGTATCTTCTTTGAGATAACCTGCCTGGTTAACCCGAATAAATATACTGTCTCCGTCTACTTCCGAAGCAATTGAAACTGAAGAAATAAATAACAGAAGGCTAACAATTGTCAAAAATTTTGTGGATCTCATTTTTCACATTTTAAGGATGTTATGAGTTTAAGTACGCTTCTTTAACAGGAATAGTCCAAAACAGGTTATGGCCGCATTGACCAGCAAAATTTCAAAACCAAATTTATAGCCGTTAAACCAGGCCGTAGAATTTACATCGAGCAGGACCGAAAGTAACGGGGCAGCAATACAAACCAGGGGTACAAATTTATCTTTCACTTTTACTTTGGTGAGCAAACCGAAGGTAAACAGCCCGAGGAGCGGACCATAAGTAAAGCCTGCTACTTTAAACACTGAATTCACCACACTGCTATCGTTCACCTCATTGAAAGCCACAATAACACAGAACATGAGTAGTGTAAAGCCAATATGCACCAGGAGACGCGTTTTCTTCTGACTCTCCTGTTTTCGCTTTGGAATATTGAGGATATCTACACAAAAAGAAGTGGTAAGGGCTGTTAAAGCAGAGTCTGCACTTGAAAATGCGGCAGCAACAATACCCAGTAAAAACACTATTCCAGCCAACACTCCAAAGTGATTAAGTGCTAACATTGGGTAGAGATCATCTGTACTTTGAGGAATCTCAAGCCCCTGATCTAACGCAAATTTGTAGAGCAATACCCCAAGGGCGAGGAACAATACAGTAGAAAAGAAGAAGGTAAGAGAGAACCAAAAGATGTTCTTTTGAGCATCGGAGGTTTTTTTAATAGTCAAATTCTTTTGCATCACATTTTGATCCAATCCATTCATGGCGATAGTGATAAATATCCCTGCGAGAAAGGTTTTAAAGAAATTACGATCAGACTTCCAGTTCCAGTCAAATATAGTAGACATTTCGCTATTGGAGATCACCTTGACTACCTCACCTGCACCAAGGTTCATCTGGTCCATGATCATATAAATGCTAATAAGAACTGCCAGAAGTAAAAAGGTGGTTTGCAGGGTATCAGTCCATACAATAGTCTTTATACCTCCTCTAAATGTATAAAGCCATATAAGGGTGATTGTGACAAAGACCGTAACATAAAAAGGAATACCAAAGGCGTCAAAAAAGGCAATTTGGAGCACCAGTGCTGCAAGGAATAATCTAAATGAAGCGCCAATTGTTTGAGAGATCAAAAAGAAGCCAGAACCTGTGAGATAGGAATTTTGTCCAAACCTGTCCTGCAAATACTGATATATGGAAACCAGCCGAAGCCTGTAAAAAAGCGGGATCAACACGAATGCAATAACGGCGTAGCCCACCATGTTACCCATTACAAATTGCAAATAGGTCCATCCTGAATTTCCAACTTCCCCGGGAACTGAAATAAAAGTAACCCCAGATAAAGATGCCCCAACCATTCCAAAAGCTACAAGGAACCATGGGGATTGTCTATTGGCGGTAAAGAAAGTTGAATTATCGGCTTTTTGAGAGGTGAAGTGACTAATTGCCATCAACAACAGGAAGTATCCCAAAATGATACCAAAGACCAGGAGGGGTGTCATAGGTTTGTATTAAAGATAATAAATTACAGTTTTTTATTTATGAGGACTTCCTCAAAGGCACTTTCATTGCCTGAACGATCAACAGTAGTTACAGCAATAGCGCTTAAATAGACCTTTTCTCCATTCTTTCTCTCAACATATTGGCTAAATTTAGTTTCACTGGTATTGCGGTCAAAGATCTTGTAGCTCCAGGTATCTCCATATTTAAAATAAACAACATATTTAAACCCATCTTCAGCATTTACAGGAGGTACCCATGTAAGTTTTATTGACTGGCCTTCAGCAACCGGTACAACAACAGGACTTTTGGGTGCTGTATTGTCTAACCACGGGCTGGCAGGAACCAATGCCGGCTTTTTATATGGCCCTTCAGAAATGCTCTTTAAAAGCCCGGGATGTTTTACAAGAGGACCTATGCTCCAGTGCACTACTCCCGGATTATTAGGCGTCATACCACGGGTAATCATAATCTGGTTGATGGTTTCATCTATGTTTTTCTCATCTCCTCCAAGACCTACATTGATACCGGGCCACAGGTGACGTTTTTCAAAATTTTGGCTACCCCACCATCCCAAAAGAACAGGAAAACTTTGGCCTTCGGTATTTATCTTCCAGTACAACTGAGGTGTGTAATAATCTACCCAACCTTTATTAAGCCATAGTTTTGCGTCGGCATAAAGCTCATCATACTGATCATAGCCCGTTACCGATTTTGGATACCCTGGTCTCCAGATGCCAAAGGGGCTTAATCCGAATTTTACAGTCGGTTTTTCAGCTTTTATTTTTTTATAAAGGTTCTCTATAAAATCGTTCACATGATATCTTCTCCAGTCTGCTCTTGCGAGTTCTCCGCCTGTATTTTTATAGGCAGTCCAACTCCTGTCATCGGGAAAATCTTCTCCGTTATTATAGGAATCATAAGGATAGAAATAATCATCAAAATGAATTCCGTCGAGATCATATCTTTTAATAAGGTCCATTACAACGGCTGTTGAACGTTGTTTAGTCCCTTCTTGTGCAGGATCCATCCACCACATTCCATTCTTAAGCTTTACAACAAGCTCGGGATTGGTCTTTACTACTGACTCTTCACTAATCTCTTTGGAAGAATGATGTGCACGATAAGGGTTAAGCCATGCGTGTAATTCCAGCCCGCGATCATGAGCGGCTTCTATCCAAAAATGAAGCGGATCATAAAAAGGTTCAGGTGCCTGTCCCTGCTTTCCTGTAAGGTAATAAGACCAGGGTTCCAATTTACTCTCGTAAAGTGCATCTGCCTGGGGTCTTACCTGAAAGATCACCGCATTAAAATTGTTCTTTTTAAGCATGTCAAGCAAGGTAATCGCTTCCCTTTGCTGTTCTGCAACACTTAAACCGGGCTTGCTTGGCCAGTTAATATTGGCCACTGTGGCCACCCAGGCTGCACGGAATTCCCTATCGGCCTGTGGATGATTAGCAGGTGCTTCAATAATCTCTTCAACAACCGCAACGGTGTCTTTTGCCGAAGCTGGTGTAGGAGTTTCCTGTGGTTCGGCAGGTGCTTCAGGTTGGGGTACTTGTGCTACTTCCGAAGGTTCTTTGGGAGTAGGTGCTGTAGATTTTTGGGTTTTACAGGCCTGCAACAATAAAAGTATGCTGCAAAAAAGAATAAAAGAGGTTTTAATTCGTGTCATGATAGAAGTGTAAGGGATAGATAGACTACGCAAAAAAATATAAAAAATTGCCCCCCAGGTTTTCACCAAAGGGGGCTAATTTATCTGAAATACCGGCTGGGTTAATTAATTACCAGCCTGGATTTTGTTCCAGGTCAACCCCTTGATCGGCATAAAGCTTAATTTGATCTAGCGGTAGAGGCCTTAAGTAAACCCTTGGGTCTTCAAAAGTTCTTTGAACCTCTGGTGAAGATGCAGGTACAATGTAACCCTGCGTGGCACTCGCAGGTAACCTATTACCCTGGGCATCGGCTAAATGAATGGCAGAAAGATCTGCATCAGGATTTTGTGCCTGAAGTACTTCTTTATCAATCCATGCCCCCATGTTGATAGGGTAATTCTCTATTGTATCTACATAATGGTATTTACCCCAGCGCCTAAGGTCATCATTCCTGAAACCTTCCATCATTAACTCTACCCTTCTCTCTCTACGAATTTCCCAGATAATTGCCGGTACACTTGGGTCCCTGTCGGGATCATCGTAAGTCTGCCCATTTACCGCTGGCATATCTCCAGCGAGTTGTAAAGAAGGTAGGTCAACCTTTGGTCTGGCACGTAGTACGTTAATTGATTTATCAAGATCTTCCTGTGTAAGTGCAGGTCCTCCTAGAGTGGCTAATTCGGCTGCAGCTTCAGCATAGTTAATCAAAACCTCACCATAACGAATAATAGGAGCATCGGTTGGGTTAAGGTTGGAACTTCCTATAGGTTCGTCGGCAATTTCTTCATTTAGGAATTTATGTACTGCCACCCCAGAGGTTGAATACCTGGCATCGGTTTGATTCACCCTTAATTCGTAAGGAACAAAGGTTTCAGACATTCTTCCGTCTCTGTTGGCGAATAATTCATCTACCCCGTGGTCTCCTTCATAAAGCGGAGATAATTCAACAGGAAGCCCATCTTCGGCTAAGTAAGCATCAAGGGCATCTTTTGATGGCCCGGTTTGAGGCTCCTTGTTGTTGTAGCTATTAAGGGCGTGAGTAAGTATTCCCTCCTGATATTCACGGTACAAAATTACTTCAGGATCACTGGAAAGATCCAGCGAGTTGAACACAGAGCGATAATCGCCAAGGGAGAATTTGCCGCTTTTAATCACCTCATTCGCAGCCCATTTTGCAGCTTCTAAATATTTTGCCGCTCTTTCGGTATCACCATTATTGTATTTTTGCCATGTTCCTTCAAAAAGGAATATTCTGGACATAAAAGCAAGTACAACGTTTCTATTTACCATTTGGCCTTCATTCTTCACTTCCTCTCTTACGTTTTCTGCTGCATATCTAAAATCTTCCAGCACTTTGTCCATAACAAACCCACGAGAATCACGAGGACGGTAAAGGTTTTCAACATCATTTTCGGCGATCTCTTCTTCATACCATGGCACATCACCAAAACGATTAACAAGATCATGATATTCAAGTGCTCTAAAGAAACGACCTATCCCTGTCCAGTGAGCGTTGGCTTCTTCATCCATATCGGCTAATTGAAGCCTTTCAATAAATATGTTTGCTTTACGCACCCATCCAAAATCCCATCCTCCACCTGAAGCAGGTGCAACTCTGGTAAATTGTGCAGGTGCCGAAGGGGCAAAATCATCGTTTAAAACTTCTCCTGAAAAGTATTCTCCCCAGGTGTAGCCAGAGCCATACCCTACAAAATAAGCAGGATAAAAGCCGTAAGCAAAAGTCTCTACATTTTCTTCTGAAGTCCAGTAACCCGGATCTTCAAACTGGTTTGTGGGCGGCACATCCAGAAAATCTTTTTCACAGCCTATAATTCCAAGGGCCAGAAAAAGCATTAAATATAATTTCGTAGTCTTCATACTTCTATTAATTTTTTATTTACAACGACGCTTGAATTCCAAAAGAAAGGTTTCTACGGAATGGGTACACACGTCCAAAAGTATTTGGATCGTTAAGACCAGCACTTGTGTAATCTACTTCAGGATCTAAAGGCATATCTAAATTATCCCATTCAAACAGGTTCTCACCACTAAAGTAGACCCTAAACTGGTTGATACCCAAACTCTCTGTAAGACTGCCCGGAAGCGAATATCCAACAGTAAGGTTCTTCATTCTAAGGTAAGACATATCCTGTAAGTAACGACTTTGAGGCATAAAGTTCCTTATGGTGTTTGACTGAGACTGGTCTGTTGGGCGTGGATAGAATGCATTGGTATTTTCAGGAGTCCAGTAATCTAATTGGTGTGCATACCAACCTTCATTGTAACGGTAACCCGGAATTACAACAGGCCCGTTTGCCCACATGTCCCTTTTTCCAACTCCCTGCATAAATACGCTCAGGTCAAATCCTTTCCAGTCTGCAGCAATTCTGAAACCATATTGCCAGCGAGGAGTAGAGTTCCCAATAACTTTCATGTCTCCCGAATCACCAACAGTTTCCGTTCCATAGTTAATCACACCATCACCATTTAAATCGCGATACTTCACATCACCTGGGCCATACTGGAACCAGCTGTTCTCGTAAAGTTCCTGTGAAGGGATTCCTGCTACAGGAGTGCCATCGGCATTAAAGTCACTTTCCTGGAACAATCTGTCGGTTTCATATCCCCAGATCTCTCCAAGCATTTTTCCTTCATAGTTATTATAAATTCTCATCGTAGTATTAGCGAACTTGGTAATCTCTTCCTGGTAATCGGTAAGAGTTGCAGTTGCACTAATATTCAATCCATTATTAAAAGAATGTTTGAAATCGGCTGCAATTTCAATACCGGTAGTAGTCAATTCCCCATAGTTACGCTTTGGAGCGCCTGTACCAAATGAATTTGGAAGAGTTACACCGGCACTGTGCATATCGCTAACCACCCTTTCATACCAGTCAAAACTTAGTCCCAGCCTATTTTGGAAAAACCTTGCATCAACACCAAGATCAAGGGTTGTAACAGTTTCCCATGTTAAACTGGCTGGTTGCGCAGGAGGTGTTCCTACAGTAACACGATTGGCCCCATCTATAACCCATCCTGAATTGGAAGGATTCATTATCCTATAAATACTACTAAGGGATGCATTAGGATTCCCCAAAGAACCCCAGGAACCTCTTAACTTAAGAAAGGACAGGTATTGCTTACTAAAGTCCATATAATCTTCCTGGGTAAGTACATAACCTGCAGAAAAAGAAGGGAAGAATGCCCATTTTTTATCTGCTGACAAAAGAGAAGCTCCATCATAACGTCCATTCACTTCCAGTAACAATTTATCCTGGAAAGAATAGTTGATTCTTCCGAAGAAACCAAGATTTTTCCATTTGTTCCTGTCTCCATTAACAAATTGATCACCAGTCGCCAAATCTAATTCCCCCTTGTCTGGGTCAATTAGATTTCTCCTTTGGGAAGAATGGTACCAGTACTCGTACTCTTCGTAATCTCCCCCTGCAATTACTTTAAAGTCATGATCTTCTCCCAGTAACTTATTGTATGTTGCAAAAGCTTTTGCTGTATTTCGGTTACTCCAGTCAGAGGCATATTCTACCCTGTTATATGACGCACTACTATACGGTTCATATACAAGGTTTGAGCCTGTAGACCAGAAATTATAAGCTGAAAGTACACCACCAACCCTGTGTTCATGGCCTTCGTTACGGTCATGGGTATAATCAAAATCAATGGAAAGATCGTCAATAGGAGTCAATGTTCCTCCCAGTGTTATCCTTGTCATATTATCTGTGTACTCATTCATATTTGCCTGCTCTACTTCAGAAATGTGATTTCTGAACGGATGACCTTCATAAGTACCATAAGGATATACAGCCGGCCACCTGGTAACATAGTACCACGGATCGTACGTGGCACTTGAAAAGTAGAAAGGCTGTGTGGTTGAAGAGCTATTATATTGAATGTTTGCCCGTGTAGAGAACCAATCGGTAATAGAAGAGTTAACACTAAGATTAACGTTATACCTCTGGTATTCATCGGGGTTGGTTTTTAACACCCCCACCTGGTCAAGATATCCAAGACCAAGATAATAGTTTGTGTTCTCACTACCACCTGAAACAGATAGGTCATGTTTTTGTTGAGGAGTCCATTCCTTTACAAAAAGATCCATTGCATCCCAGGAACGGTAGAAGAATAAACGGCCATCCCTAATTTCAAAATCGCGTCCAAGCACCATTTCAGGGCCCAGATCCTGACCTCCATATTGTTGTTCCCACTCTCGCATTTTTTGTACTGCAAGGTCGTCAAAGTACATACCAACAGTACCAAAAGAAGGAAGGTCTGGAATTCTTCTTCTCACAGCTGCAAGAGCCATTTCGGCCCCATCGGCTGCCGGTGCGATCTCAGGCATGGTAGTAGGAGTTTGCCAGCTAAAGTTATTAGAATAAGAAACTGTAGGAGCAGTATTTCTTTGTCCTTTCTTGGTGGTGATAAGAATTACCCCCCATGTACCACGTGCACCATATATAGAAGTTGAAGCTGCATCTTTTAGCACAGAAATATTTTCAATATCCTGCGGGTTGATCATTTGAAGGTTTGGCACCTCCACGTTATCAACCAGAATAAGAGGCTCAGCTCCCCCATCAGTCCCAAGAGTTCCCACATTACCACGGAGTTTGATCATTGGATTATCCCCAATTTGCCCACTTGGTGCACTAATTGTGAGACCAGGAGTGGTTCCCTGTAAACCCCGGGCCACATCGGTAATAGGCCTTGCTTCAAGGACTTCGGTGTCTACTGTAGATACAGCCCCTGTAAGGTTTGCTCTTTTTTGAACACCGTATCCAACAACAACTACCTCCTGTAGGTCCTGCACATCGCTGGTCATTGTTACCTGAACAATATTTCTTCCTTTTACCGGAATTTCCTGGGTTTGGAATCCTACATAAGAAAAAACTAACACGGGATTATTCCCGGTTACATTCAGAGAGTATTCACCATCAAAGTTGGTGGTTGTACCCACTGTAGTCCCTTTTTGATAAACCGATGCTCCCGGAATTGGCATCCCAGATTCATCGAGTACTTGTCCTGAAACCTCTATTTCCTGCGAAAACGATTTCGTAATAACGCCTAAAATAAAAAAGACAAGAAGCAGATGTAATTTTCTTCTCATAATTTAGTTTGAATTAATAATCATTAGTTGATCTTATAAAAAAAGATGCAGCAATATAAGCTAAAATGTATTATAATAAAAACCTTTGTTGAAATAAATAAGTTATCCTGAGCATACTTAACTAAAAATTTTATATAAGTTTAGCATAAGTGTATCTTAATCAGTTTTCTGAGTCAAAATTTCTTAAAACTTTTCGGACACTTTTATATTTCTCAAGAAGTCTTTTTGCTTCCTCTTCTTCTACCTTCAGCTCTTCCATGATCATCTTAACACCACGGTTAACAAGTTTTTTGTTAGACAACTGCATGTCAACCATCTTATTCCCTTTTACTCTCCCCATTTTGATGAGGCTGCTGGTAGAAATCATGTTGAGCACTAGTTTTTGAGCGGTACCTGCTTTCATCCTGGTACTGCCGGTCACAAACTCGGGCCCTACCACTACTTCAACAGGAAATTCTACTGCTGCAGCTAAAGGACTGCTATCATTGCAGGTAATACACCCCGTTGCTATTCCTTCTTCCCTGGCTCTTTTTACACCGCTAATCACATAAGGTGTAGTTCCCGAAGCCGCAATACCTACAAGCACATCCTTTTTACTTATATGAAATTTCTCCAGGTCTTTCCAGGCCTGTTCCAAATCATCTTCTGCATTTTCAACAGCATGTCTCAGAGCGTGATCGCCCCCTGCTATTAATCCTATCACCCAATCTTCAGAAACACCAAAGGTTGGTGGACATTCAGAAGCATCCAGCACCCCCAATCTTCCGCTGGTTCCGGCTCCAATATAGAACAACCTGCCACCTTCCTGCATGCGGGTCACAATGACATCTACCAACTTTTCAATAGCAGGTAATTGCTTTTCAATTGCCAGAGGTACAGATTTGTCTTCGTTATTAATATTGGTGAGTAATTCTTGCGTACTCATTTTCTCAAGATGATCATAATTTGATGATCTCTCGGTTGTTGGTTTATTCTCCATTGCTTATATATTCTGAAACTTATTTGATATTTGAAAAGACTCCCGGAATGGCTTTTTCGACACCCCAGTTTACGCCAGGTGTTCTGTGAAAATTAATATCGAGGGCTCTTAATCTATCTCCGTGCTTTCCAAGTCGCGTAGTAAATTCCTGATATTCTCTTTTATCTCCGCTAGTCCAGCCTACTTCTGCCGCTGCAATAGCGCGGGGCCAGAACCTGTTGTCCATCATTTCGTCGCTGAGCACAAACTCACTCCAAACGGCTGCCTCAACTCCAATTATGTTTTCATGGTCTTTTATAAAACTGTAAGTATCTTCAAGGCTAACCCCATCTTTTTTACACCAGTTATTGGTATTTTCCTGCCCTGTGACATTTGCATGATCAAGATAAAGCTGTGTACATAGGGAGTGGATTACTTTAATATCTTTCACTACACTCTCAACTTTTCCATGCCACCTCTGGCTAATAAGATTTGAGCTCACCTCAGCTTTAGTAACTTCTTCCCAGCCAATAGTGGTTTTACCATAAGACTGCACGATAGAATCTGCCTTTACCACAAACTCTTTATATCTTGGGTCTTCAATCTCATCTCCCCCAATATGCAGCCATGGCCCCTTGGTGATTTCGGCCATTTCTTCAACCACATCGGCCACAAATTTGTAGATCTCTGGGTTCTCAAGGCAAAACTTGCTCCAGCCAACATTGTAATCTTCAAAAATCGCTGGCGGAATTGCCCTTTTTGGAGTTAAGTTGGAATATTCATCACAGTTTAATCCGGGGTAGGCCAGTAAAGCAGCATATATATGGCCCGGCATATCTATTTCAGGAATTATAGTGATATTTCTTGCAAGAGCATAATCCTGCAGTTCTTTGTATTCCTCCTGAGTCAAAAACCCTGATCTTCCCCTTCGTACTGAGCTATTCCCACCTACCTCGGTAAGTTTGGGCCAGCCCTTAATCTCTATCCTCCAGCCTTGATCATCGGTAAGGTGCAGGTGGAGGCGATTCATCTTATAAAGCGCCATTCTGTCAACGTGCCGCTTTAAATAATCCAGATCAAAGAAACTACGGGCCACATCTACCATGGTACCTCTCCATCCAAATTCTGGCTTATCTTCAATAGAAGTATGCCTAAGCACTACCTGATCTTCTAAACTTTGGCTTTCGATCTCTGCGGGAAACATTTGGCGCAGCGTCTGAATTCCGTAGAAAAGTCCAGCTTTTGAAGCAGCCTTCAGCAGTACACCTTCTTCGGAAATTGTCAGTTGATAGCCTTCTTCTCCTAAAGAAGAATTTAAGGAACTATCCTGTTCAATTTTCCAGTTTCCGCAGTTATTGGAAGCACTGGCAGAAACTGATAAGCCTGCTTTTTGAAGCAGAGTCTCAAGCCATTGAGAAGCCTCCTTTCCTTCTCCGGAATAGCAAATGGTATTTTGTTCAGGAATCACATAGGCTTTATCTTCCCAGCTCACCTGTGCAGGCAACGGGATTAGGGCAGGTATTTCGGGAATTACAGTAGCCTGTGGTGCATTTACAGTTTCTGTTCCTCCACAAGAACTAAGTACGGCGGCAAAAAGTAAGAAACCAAGGCCTCTAAAAAGGTATTTCATAATGACATTTTTGTAGGGTTATAAATTTCGACCGGGTTTTTTATTCCTCGTACCGATCCTCATTCTTAATTTTATCCATTTCGAGTAAGAGATCTGCAACCTGACGGGTTACGGCATCAAAAAACCGCTTTCCTTTTTCTTCGGAAGCTTTCCTGGGATCTCCAATACCAGTATCTGCCGACACCATGTGCCACTTTCTTTCACTCCAGGCCCAGCCCTCTTTAATAGCGGTTAACCTTGAATGTTTTTCTTCTCCATTTCCGGCTTCTTCTAAAGGTAACACGAGTTCGGGTCTTAGGTGCAACATTAAGCTGGTCTCCATTTCATCGGCGTGGTCTCCGGCTTCTTCAAAGAACTCCTTCCGGTCTACCGTCTGAAAAAAACTTGTAGTCACAAGTAGCATTTTTGGATACTTTGCGCCTACCTCTCTCAAAAGGGCTTTAAAATTATTTCCGCCGTGACCGTTTAATAACAGTAGCTTCTTAATTCCACTTCTGTCAAGAACCTCTACAAGGTCATTAAGAATGGCCAGCTGGGTGGAGGGGTATAAGTTCATACAAAGGTCAACTTCTGTCTGCCCGGTATTCACACCAAACGGAATATTTGGTAACACGAGCACCTTCCCTCCTGCTTCCCATGCTTTTTTAGCAGCCTCGGCAGCAATTGCTTCTATCTGATAATTATCTGTAGCATAAGGCAGGTGAAAATTGTGAGCTTCGGTAGCGCCCCAGGTGAGCACAGCTACTTCAGTTTTTTGCTCTTTTACAGTTTTCCAGTTAGATTCTGCCAGAATGTAGGGTCTCATGCCTTTCTAATTTTGTGTCCTGCAACGGCATAATAAAGAATAAACAAATAAAGCGGTACAGCTATCCAGTAAGCCGATTGTTTATCTATTGCTTCAGCCAAACCACCATAAGCAAGGGGAATGACAGCACCTCCCGCAATTCCCATAACCAGTAGCGAAGAAACTGCTTTTGTAAGTTTCCCTACATCTGCCAGTGCAAGAGGCCAAATTGCCGGCCACATTAAAGAATTTGCCAGACCTAGAAGAGCGATAAATGCTACAGATATAAAGCCAGAAGTGGAAATTGCACCCACAGTGAACACTACTCCAAGAATAGCACAAACTTTCAATGCATTTTCCTGCTTTATATACTTCGGAATAGCCACGATCCCTAAAAGATAACCAATAATCATGGCAGCCATAGTACCGGTGGTAAAGCCTTTAGCTGTTTCAAAATCAAACCCCTGAAAGATTCCGTAGTCAATGATGGTATCAACAGCGATAACTTCAACACCTACATATATAAAAAGCGTAATCACACCCAGTATGGCGTGCGGGTAATCGGTGATTTTTTTAGAAGTTTTCTGAAGAGCGGTAGCATCGTCTTCATCTTCGGCCTCAACTTCAGGAAGACTTGATTTATAAACCCAAAATGCCAAAGCGAGCAACACGATGATAATTCCAATATAAGGAGGAATTACACGAAGTGCCATTTCATCTAAAGCAGCTTCATCTGTAGTTCCTACAAGAACTTCAGCTTTATCTAACTGCAGGAACACCCCAATTAAAATTGGCGCGATGGCACCTGCAAGCTTGTTACAAATTCCCATGATGCTAATTCTTTTTGCAGCACTCTCTGCCGGCCCAACAATAGTTACATAAGGGTTTACTGCAGTTTGAAGAATTGCGAGCCCGCCACCCATAACGAATAAGCCCAGCAAAAAGATCAGGTAAGTGCGGCTCAATGCCGCCGGAATGAACAACACAGCTCCAAGGGCCATTACCCCCAAAGCCACCGACATTCCTTTTTTGAAGCCGAAATGATTAAGTGTCCTGGTAGAGATAGGTGCCATGACCACGTAAGCGATATAAAAAGCAAAGGTTACAAAGTAAGCCTGAAAGGTTGTGAGTTCACAAGCAATCTTGAGATATGGGATCAAAAGGGCATTTAGCCAGGTAACAAATCCAAAAATGAAGAAAAGTGCCCCAATAATGATTATTGAACGGGTGGCACCGGAATCGTTAGCAGCTGCCGAGTTTTTGTTTTGAGTAGTTTTAGCCATAGGGAATTAAATTAGTAGTCTACAGTTTCAGGTGCTTCAGCCAAAATTAATGCTGCAGCCCCCAAAAGGGCAATATTTAAAGTGTTTGAAGGTTTAACAAGCAGTTGTTCCCTCACCTTCTTAAAAGGGAAACTGTCTATTGTGGTTTGGAGCCCGGCTTCAAAAAATGGAAAAGCTTTACTTATAGATCCTCCCAGTAATACCGCTTGTGGCGAAAGAACATTTAAAATGAGCTTTATAGCATTACCAAGATGTGTCCCAAATTCTTCAAAAAGCAACAGGGCATCTTTATCTCCCGCCTGCGCCTTTTTAAAAACTTCATTTCCGGAAACGCCATGGGCTTTAAAAAATTTCCCGCTACAATAATCTTCCACTGTACCGTCGAGATAAGAAATACCACCTATTTCCCCTGCACTTGAATATGCTCCGGAATATAATTGGTCGTGTATGATAATTCCGCAACCAAATCCCGACCCCAATGTGACGCCAACCATATTTTTAAAGGGTTTCCCCTCGCCAAACATCTTTTCACCCAGGGCGAAAACGTTTGCATCATTGGTCACACGAACAGGTTTGTTGAAACGTCGCTCTAAAAAGTCTTTTAGGTGCACTTCCTTAAAAGAAGGGATATTCAACAGATCGAAAAGAATACCGTTCTGCTCATCAACCAGTCCCGGCACTCCAATACCTATTCCGTAGAAATCATTCCCGGCGACCTCTAGGATTCCGGCGGAAAGTTCATCTAAAATTTGCTGTTTTGAAGCCGTCGAAGAGGTTGGGAAATCGGCTTCCTTAATTACCTGTGCATTTTGAACGACTCCAATCCTTGTTTTAGTCGCTCCTATATCTATACCTATTGTCCTGTAATTCATAGGAAATTATTACCGGCTATAGCCGCAATGAATTCTCCCCACCAACATTCAACAAGGAAATTTCCTTGAATTATGAGGGGAAGCTCTACAAAGAAGCCTTTTATTTTTAAAATATGCAAATACTTTTATAAAAAATTTATAAAAGTTATGCACAGAAAATCTGTTCCAAAAATGCCATTTTTGACACCCCGGTTAGCAGATAATTTTTCTTTACAGCCTTTTAAAAAAACTATATTTGTACCTTTTAAACAGAAAGGTTCTCTGCGAAGGAAAACTTTGTTGAAATTGATTTATGAAGAACATTCGGAATTTTTGCATTATAGCCCATATTGACCACGGAAAAAGCACGCTGGCCGATCGCTTATTGGATTCCACAGGATCTGTTACCGACAGGGAGAAGCAGGAGCAGCTACTAGACAGTATGGATTTGGAGAGAGAAAGAGGAATAACCATTAAGAGCCATGCGATTCAAATGGATTACACCTATAAGGGCGAGCAGTATATTCTCAACCTTATTGACACTCCCGGCCACGTAGATTTCTCTTATGAAGTTTCACGCTCTATCGCTGCCTGTGAAGGAGCTTTACTGGTAGTTGACGCCGCACAAAGCATACAGGCACAAACAATTTCAAACCTGTACCTCGCACTTGAAAATGACCTGGAGATTATCCCTGTGTTGAACAAGGTTGACCTGCCAAGTGCAAATCCTGAAGAAGTAACCGATGATATTGTAGATCTTTTAGGGTGCGACCCATCTGATATTATTCCTGCCAGTGCAAAGACCGGCCTGGGAATTACAGAAATTCTTGCCGCGATCATTGAACGTATTCCGCCACCTTCCGGAAAGGTAGATGCCCCTTTGAGAGCTTTGATATTTGATTCGGTTTATAACCCTTTCCGCGGTGTTGAAACTTATTTCCGTGTAATTAACGGTTCTATTAAAAAGGGACAGAACATCAAGTTTGTCGCCACCAATAAAGATTATTTTGCCGATGAAGTAGGTACTTTAAGGCTGAAACAGTTTCCAAGACACGAGATTAAAACCGGAGATGTAGGTTACCTCATCACCGGGATAAAAGAAGCTAAAGAAGTAAAGGTAGGTGACACCATCACCGATGCAAAAAACCCTACCACTGAAGCAGTACCAGGATTTGAAGACGTTAAACCTATGGTTTTCGCAGGTATATATCCTGTAGATACCGAAGATTATGAAGACCTTCGTGCTTCTATGGAAAAACTTCAGCTTAACGATGCTTCCCTGGTTTTCACGCCCGAAAGTTCTGCGGCACTGGGATTTGGTTTTCGATGCGGTTTCCTCGGAATGCTTCACCTGGAGATCATTCAGGAGCGTTTAGAGCGGGAATTCGACATGACTGTGATTACCACAGTTCCAAACGTTTCCTACCACGCATATACGCATAAGAACAGAGACCAGGTGATCCTGGTGAACAACCCATCCGATCTTCCCGAACCTTCAAGTCTGGACAGGGTGGAAGAGCCTTTTATTAAAGCTACCATCATTACAAAAGCCGATTTTGTAGGCCCGGTAATGTCTTTATGTATTGAGAAGCGAGGCCAAATTACCAATCAAACCTATTTGACAACCGACCGTGTAGAGCTATCTTTTGATATGCCCCTGGCCGAAATTGTATTTGACTTCTATGACAGGTTAAAAACAGTTTCTAAAGGTTATGCTTCTTTTGACTATTCTCCAATAGGTATGAGAGCTTCCAAGCTTGTGAAGGTTGATGTATTACTCAACGGCAATGTGGTTGATGCCCTTTCGGCTCTCCTGCACGTTGACAATGCTTATGATATTGGAAAGAAAATGTGTGAAAAGCTGAAGGAATTAATTCCAAGACAACAGTTTGACATTCCTATTCAGGCAGCTATTGGTGCCAAGATCATTGCCCGGGAAACGGTAAAAGCACTTAGAAAAGATGTTACCGCAAAATGTTATGGAGGAGATATTTCCCGAAAAAGGAAACTTCTTGAAAAGCAGAAAAAAGGTAAGAAAAGAATGCGCCAGGTTGGAAACGTAGAAATTCCTCAGGAAGCTTTTATGGCAGTGCTTAAGTTGAATGATTAGAATCGTTCAACTTAAGTTAGTAGACTTTAGTCGGTAGACGGTAGAAGATTGGTAAAAAAATATTACTAATAATACAACTGCCTATTATTTTAGTCTTGTCTTTATGAGTCTTTTAAAGTTGTAAGTTCTTAATTTTATGATCTTTAGATACATTAAATTAAGAACTTATGCTATTCAAATTTGAAGACTTAAAAGTTTACCAGAAATCACTGGACTTCATTGACGGTGTCTATAAAATAACTCTTCAGTTTCCTCAAGAGGAGCTCTATGGGTTAACCTCCCAATTCAGAAGAGCTTCCACTTCTATAGCTTTAAACATTGCCGAAGGTTCTGGCAGTACAGATAAAGATTTTAATAAATACCTTCGTACAGCTTTTAACTCCTTGAAAGAGTGTGTAGTTTGCTCTACTCTTGCCTTTAGGCTGAAATTTATCAATAAAGAAGTTTATGATAACCTCAGAAAAGAACTGGCAGAGATTTCAAAAATGATTGCTGGGCTCAGGAAATATCTCAACCAAAGACAACAGTAATACGAGCTTTGGGAATCTTTGGGTCTGGATACAAATTTTATAAATTTGTAGACCTCTAATCCAAAACGGTAAAAATTTTCTACATACTACCGTCTAACGACTATAGACTAATTGAATGGCCGGACATAGCAAATGGGCGAATATCAAACACCGCAAAGGAGCCCAGGATAAAAAACGAGCAAAACAATTCACTCGTGCGATCAAGGAAATCAGCGTAGCTATTAAAGAGGGTGGAGGACCTGATCCTGAAGCCAATCCCGCACTTCGTAATGCCATTTCTAATGCCAAGGGAGTCAATATGCCTAAAGACACTATTGAGCGTGCTATAAAGAAGGCAAGCGGGACAGAGGCCGACAATTTTGAACTTGTAACCTTTGAAGGCTATGGCCCGCATGGGATCGCATTTTTTATTGAATGTACTACAGACAATACAAATCGCACTGTGGCTTCGGTCAGGTCAATTTTTTCTAAAAATGGAGGCAGCCTTGGCACCAACGGTTCCCTGGACTTCCTTTTTGACAGGAAAGGTGTCTTCAGCATTGACCGTAAGTCTGTAACCTCAAGCATGGAAGAATTCGAACTGGCTCTCATAGAGGGAGGAGCCACCACGATAGAAAAAGAAGAGGATCTAGTATATGTATATACAGATTTTACTGATTTTGGCGCCATGAATGCCAAACTGGAAGAGTTAGGCGTGGAGCCAAAAAATGCAGGGCTCCAACGCATACCTCTAAATACCGTAGAACTACCGATCCAGGAAGCTGCTAAAATTATTGAACTTACTGAAAAATTTGAAGAAGATGACGACGTGCAGGACGTCTACCACAACCTCGAATTAACCGATGAACTTTTGGAGGAGATCAATAGAGGTTAGTGGACTTACCTGCATTTTCTTTTATCAACATAAAAAACCGTTACGTTTCACTTATCAAGAAAACTATATACAGCTTCTTCTAGCTATAAAAAGCTTATCTGATTTTTGGGGTTGTATGAATTTTAGTTCTCATCTAATGATTTAACTTCAAACAACTACAAATAAGTTTTGCTTTTAAGTTCTGTATTTTCTGAATTCTTGTATTTGAGATAAGTAAATCCGGGATGTATACAGAAAGAACCAACTTCCCCTTTTTTATTAAGGGCAATAAATGCTACCTGGAAATTCTTATAATCAGGATTCTTTTTGATTATTCTATCCATAGCAATCTCACAAGCTTCCTGAGGACTTTTCCCTGAACGCATAAGTTCAACTATGAGAAAGGTACTTACATTCTTAAGGATCTCTTCTCCAAGGCCTGTGGCCACTGCTCCTCCTACTTCATTATCAATAAAAAGACCTGAACCAATAATGGGCGAATCTCCCACCCTACCTCTCATTTTATAAGCCAGGCCAGAAGTAGTACAGGCTCCTGCTATATCTCCCTTTTCATCAAGACAAAGCATCCCAATAGTATCATGATTCTCGATATTTATTATTGGTTTATACTCCTTTTCTTCAAGCCATTTTTTCCAATTAGCTTCTGATTCCGGTGTTAAAAGATTTACTGGTTCAAAGCCTTGTTTTATAGCAAATTGATATGCTCCTTCACCAACCAGCATATTGTGTGGAGTCTCTTCCATAACTTTTCGTGCTACAGAGACAGGGTGTTCTATATTCTCAAGAAAACAAACACTTCCAAAATTTCCATTAGGGGCCATGATACAGGCATCAAGTGTCACGTTCCCATCCCTGTCTGGCGCTCCTCCCTTTCCAACAGTTTGATTTTTAATATTTGATTCTTCCACGCGTACTCCCTGTTCTACAGCATCAAGGGCAAATGCACCTTTGCTCAACAACTCTCCTGCAGTGCGATTAGCCTCGGCAAAATTCCAGGTGGTAACACTAATGGGTCCTGTTGCTGTTTTATTTTCAAAAAGAGGCAGGTCCATAAATACATTTGCGTTGATTAATGGTAGACCAACACCGGCTGCACTAACTTTTGTTAGGAAATTTCTCCTTTTCATAATGTTCTCTTAAGTAAATATTTACTGATCATTTTATAGTAACAATCTTACTAATTTAATCTTAGTTTTAAGTATTTTATTCTTTCACGCTCATAGGTGTATGTAATGTGAATATCCCCATTATTATCCTGTATTATAGCAGGGTAGCTATATTCTCCTTCACTCCTGTCTTCAAGTTTTAGAATAGGCTCCCAATCCTCTCCATTCAATGATATGGCCACAATAAGTTTATTACGCCCGTTATGCTAGTCTTTACCGCTCTTTAAGGGATTGTATACCAATAAATGATGACCATTAGCTAAGGTGACAGCATCAACTCCTGAATTAGGATTTGCAATAAATGTTTTTTCCAGTTTTGTCCAGCTCTCTCCAAGATCTTTACTCAAACTCTCCATTAGAACATCCTGATCACTTCGGAAAAACGCTTTTAATACGCCATTATATTGAATAATAGCAGGCTGAATTGTTTTGAAATCAGAAATTGAATCTATGGGTACTTTTCGCCAGGTTTCACCGTCGTCTTCGGAAATTTCCACATGTGATTGCCAGATTTTACCATCTGTACTCTCCACACTGGAAGGGCTTATTATCCTGTTACCTATCTGTAAAGGTTTATTTATAATAGGCCCCAGAATATTATCGGGGAGCCTCACCGGTTGTGACCACGTATTGCCGTTATCATGCGAAACTTTATACATGCCCCACCACTGTGAAGGGGAAGGCCCCACTTTGTAAAACAGAAACAATTTTTTGGATTTCGTTTTGAACAGAACAGGATTCCAGGTGGGGTAGCTGAGGGAATCATTCACTATTCCATCTGCCACTTTACGGGGAGATGACCATCCCAATCCCGATTTAATACTGGTGTAGATACTCACTTCAGGATGCCGTTCATATTCTCCCCCAAACCAGGCAGCAATAATTTCGCCATTTTCAAGCACTTCCATAGTTGAAGCATGGCATTGAGGAAATTCTGCTTTCTCAAAAATAAATCCTTCTTCTAAAACTGTAAGAGTACTATTTTCATTTTGAGCCCACATCCCGGTGCATATTATTAGAAAAAACAGCTTAAAGGTGAAAAAATTAATACTCATTATTTACAATAAATTTGAATCCTTCTAATTATTGGGCTAGCCCTTCAAGGCTTCCTACGATTAATCGGCCGTGGTAAGCCCTGGCTCCAATTAGTTCATGTAATTCATGAACATTAGATTTAGTAATCTTCCCGGCCGGCATGATTTCAATTTCAGAAGAAATCTTAATCATTTCCCTAAGGACCTCCATACCTTCTAAAGCCGTAATTTCACCTCCTGAAGATAGTATTGTTGTGACACCATTAATATCTGCTAACTCCTTGCAAGCCTGCAAAGGATTGGGAGTATCATCTATAGCTTTATGTATAACTACCTTCAACGGTTGGGAATATTCCGTAAGCTCCCTTAGTTTATCCAGATTCAAGGTGTTATCATTATTTAATATTCCAAAAACCACACCCTCTACCCCTACTAGCTTACAAAAATCTATTGAAGCTTTCATCTCGTCAATTTTCTGTACACTGTACACAAAGTTTCCGGCACGAGGCCGAATCATCACGTGGACCTGTATTTTTATGTGCTCTTTTATTTTTAATATAAGATCGTTCGAAGGTGTTAGACCATCCATTTCAAGATCTGTACATAATTCCAGTCTGTCTGCTCCCTGTTTTTCTGCAATTATGGCCTGCTGAAGATTTTCAACACATGCTTCTTTTATAAAACTCATTTTATCTTCGGTTTTAACAGACTTAAATTTTTTAATTGAAAGAAAAAGCCAGTGCTGGTGTTACTTGTTCATAATCAGGAGGTAAATGCACGATAACCTCATTATTCTTTATTTGCCATTTTAGTACTTCTCCGGTCTCTAATAACGTAAGTTTACTACCCTTTTTTGGCAGGTTCCCTTTCCATGAAACCATCTTGGGGGCTTCTTTCTCCTTTTTCACTAAAACAATGGCATATTTTTTACCTTCTTTCTGGGTGAAATAAGTAGTACCGTATTTGTAATAGCCAAGGGTTCGGGTACTATAAATAGCCTCCCCGTTCTTTTCCAGCCACTCCCCAATTTCCTCCAGAACAGCAACTGCGTCCAGAGGAAAAGTTCCATCAGATTTTGGACCAATTCCCAATAACATGTTACCACCTTTAGCGACAACTTCAACCAGGTTGTGGATAACCTCTTCTGATGTTTTAAAATTGTCATTAGGAACATATCCCCAATTATCTCCTAAAGGAAGACAGCTCTCCCATGGATCCTCCAGCTTTTCATCGGGAATCTTTCTTTCTGGAGTCTGATAATTCTCATATGGCCCGTGCACGGTTCTGTCAGCAAAAATAATTCCTGGCTGTGCCTCCCTTGCCATTGCAGCGATCTTGTCCATATCAATATCCTGGCTCCATTCGGGAATTGGTGCCCCCCAGGCCCTTACTTCATCATTAACCGTTTCTTTGGGTCTAACCCACCCTCCATCAAGCCACAAAACATCAATAGAACCATAATCGGTCATTAACTCATTGAGCTGATTAAAAGTGAATTCTTTAAACTTGTTCCATCTCCAGGGATATCTATTGATATCATAATTATTATTTCTGTTTGGAGTGGCATATTTATCCCACCAATAATATTGTGAATGCCAGTCGGGCTTAGAGAAATAGGCTCCAATCATAAAATCTTTTTTTCTGAAGGCTTCAAAAATGTGCTTTGTAACGTTCGCTTTGGGATGATTCTTAAAAGGCCCTGCAGTTATCTTATAATCGGCTTGCTGAGTATCAAACATATTGAAGCCATCATGATGCTTGGTAGTAAAAACCAAATATTTCATTCCTGCAGACTCAGCCGCTTCAGCCCATTGATCTGGATCAAAATTCACAGGATTAAAGACTTTTTCTAAATTCCAGTACCACTTCTTGTAGTCGTTATAAGCGATTGTACTATCTCTTTCTATCCAGTCTTCAGAACAAATTGACCAGGACTCAATGATACCTGGTACAGAGTATATTCCCCAGTGTATCAATATTTCAAATTTTTGATCACGCCAATCTTCCAGTTTAGCCTTTACTAAAGGATCTACAGGGGCCTGATATTCTGAAGAACGCTGGTGCACATTATCTTTCTGTGAATAGCCAGAATAGGATATTGATATACACATCAACCCTAAAATTATTGCTTTTATAGTTCTTTTATTCATGTCCTGAACAATTTTAATTCTCTAACTCTATTGATTTGGTAATCTCGTATTCCTCTTTTAAACGAATATCTTGAGAAGAAGAACCAATCATAATTTCAAAAGTCCCTGCTTCAACTATTCGCTCATTTTGAACATTAAGAAGGGCCAAATCATCAACCAATAATCTTAGCTTAACCGTTTTGCTTTCTCCCGGAGCAATAGAGATTTTTTTAAAATCCTTTAACTGTCGGGAAGGAGTAACCACACTACTCACCACATCATTGAGGTATAATTGAATCACCTCTTCCCCGGTCACTGCTCCAGTATTTTTCACCTGTAACTGCACGTCAACCACGGTTTGGAGCTCTTTTTCCTGAACATTCACACTCAACGCTGAATATTCAAAGCCAGCATAGCTAAGGCCATGACCAAACGGATAAAGTGGCTGAGCGTCTATTTCAACATAATCCTGATGCTGTGGAACAAGGTGATTGTAATAGACAGGCAATTGACCTACGGATTTTGGAACTGATACTGGTAATTTACCAGAAGGGTTGTAATCTCCAAAAAGTACATCGGCTATGGCATCACCACCCTCCTGCCCGGGGTACCATGCTTCCAGGATAGCAGGGATATTTTCGGCGGGCCAGTTTAAAAGCAAAGGCCTGCCTTTGATGGTAACTAAAACAGTAGGGGTACCTGTAGATTTTACAGCCTTGAGAAGTTCTAACTGTTTTCCCATTAACTGTAAGGTAGCTCTATCATAGCCTTCCCCACTTTCCATATCACTAATAATACCCTTCTCATCCTCTACTACTGCAGCCCCTGTTTCTATGTACTTGGTTTTGAAATCACGTGCACTGGAGCCCCCCAGCACCACAATTGCAACATCAGATTTTTTTGCTGCTTCTACTGCGGCTTCAATATCAGTTTGTGTGGTGTCTCGAATAGCCGTTCCTTTTACATAAGTTACCTGCGCCCCGGGAAGTTTATTTTTGATACCCTCGAATACTGTCACAATATTATCCTCAGGTTGCGGTGCGGTATAATCTCCTAACTGGTTATATATATTATGCGCATTAGGACCTATTACGGCCACTTTTTTTACATTTTTGTTGAGCGGGAGAATATTGCCTTCATTCTTCAGTAAAACAAGGGATTGCTGCGCTACCTTTCTTGCCAGTGCTTTGTGTCTCTCGCTTCTAACATTTTCCTTGATATTTAAGGTATCCACAAAAGGATTTTCAAAAAGACCCATCCTGAACTTCAAAGCAAGAACCCGACTTACTGCCGCATCTAATACGGAAACTGAAACGTGATTATTCTTTACTGCCTCAATTAAAGCTGCATCAAACCCATTACCTCCCAGATCGGCATCTACCCCTGCATTAATAGCCATAGCTGCAGCATCTTGAGGAGATCCTGCTACCTGGTGACTTCCTCTTAATCCTTCTATGCTTCCCAGGTCTGAAACTACAAACCCATCAAATCCCCACTTTTCCTTTAAGGTCTGATCCAGAAGTTTATCGTGAGCTGTACTGGGTATGCCATCAATCGAGCTATATGCTGTCATTACAGAAAGTGCCCCGGCCTTAACAGCCTTTTCAAAAGGATATAGATAATTCTGAAGATCCCTTTCTCCAATAATCACCGCAGCACCATTGTGGCCCCCTTCAGAAACACCATATGCCGCAAAATGCTTTAAAGTAGAAATGACGTTCTTACCACTAGAAATATCTTCCCCCTGAAAACCTTTTACCACCGCAATGCCAAGTTGTGCATTTAAATAAGGATCTTCCCCAAAGGTTTCTTCTACCCGAGACCACCTTGGTTCACGGGCCAAATCGAGAATAGGTCCGTACCCAATATGTGCTCCCTGTACCCGGGTTTCAAGTGCGATAGCAGAAGCCATTTCATAAAGCAAATCTGGATTCCAGGTACTCCCCTGCCCAATAGCCGAAGGAAATACGGTGGTGCCAATAGCCATGTGACCGTGCATACATTCTTCTGCCAGAAAAACAGGGATCCCAAGGCGACTGTTCTCAATGACATACCTCTGCAATTCATTTGTAAGCCTGGCTGCAAGCAAAGGGTTTAATCCATTATCCAGGGTCTTTCTTGTCCAGGGGTCGGCTCGAAGTGTTCCCCAGAGTGAACCAATGTTTCGATCTTGTACCGCAGCTTTAAATTCCTGGCTTACTTCTACCGTATGGTCATTAACTTTATGGTACATGTGCCATCCCAAAAGTGTGGATAACTGCCCTACTTTTTCCTCCAGGGTCATTCTCTTTAAAAGATCGTTTACCCTTTCATCAACACTCCTTGAAGAATCTTTATATATAGATTTTGTTTTTACCTGCTGTGCGTTTATGGCAGCCACTGGGGAAAAAATACTTAAGCAAAAAAATATAATAGTTAAGTAGGAAAAAGAAAATTTCATTGGGAGTTCAATTTTATAAAAGGTAAATATTTTACTCTCTCTTAAAACCTGAGGTCTCTAAAATAGTAAATTCAAAGAAGGTTTTTTTTCTGATAAAAATGAAAGGCGATGGTGGGTTACAAAGTATTATCTAAAAGAAAGGAATTGCAGAAGGCATTCTTCTACAATTCCTTTTAAAGTGATCAATTATTCTCTCCAATAGAAGTCCCCGCCTTGAGTATTCCATGAATTATCAAAAAACCCACTATACTTAAGACCAGAAATGCCATTTTTCATCATTGTATCGTCAAAGATCATCACATCGGGGAAAAAAGTGCCGTTCTCAAGATAGTCATTGGCATATGCACCTTTCATTCCTCTCTCACCTGTTGCAGTTATCACACCTACACTAGCTATATCACTATCTCTTCTTGGGAAAATGAAATAAGCACCCCATTGTTCCCCAGAAAAGGTTTTATCTCCAACCTGAAGCTTATTTTTTGTAACCTGAATGGGAGAGTCTTTTAAAAGCCTGTTCCAAGCAGCATTATTGCTTTTATTTCCATAAAGAATTACGTTCCTGTCGCTGTATTTATCAGCCCTAAAATCTACATCCCTTACTAATTCAACATTCCCGTTGGCCCTGTAGTAGAACTTTTCTGCATCAAATTTTGCCCTGTTGTAATACCATTCATTCTCTTCTTTTGAGCCTCTTGTCGCAAAAACGAAAACCATGTTATTTTTGAAAGCATCCTTGAATCCGCCGTACCGGTGTGGTCCTTTTTCTGCAGCTGAAGGTGTGGAAGCAACCTCCCAAACACCGCCATTCTTTCTAAAAAAGGCATTTTCTGTTGATGTTTTAATGGGGAGAATTTCATTGTCAATACTCATTGTGTCAAGTGAAGAGACACCTATCTCCTTAAAATTAAGTTTTAAAACTTCTACGTTCTCTGTCTCTAAAGACACCTTCCCGTCTTCTTTATCAAACTTAAAAGAGCTAATCTCAAAAGGCTTTTCCTGTTGATAAATAGTGACAAAATGAGAAGTTGCAGAAACGCCCGGAGAACCGGTAGAAAATTCAATTTCATCTATTTCTTCCGGAGATTTTATTTTTCGCGCCCTAAAGAAATCGAAAATAAGAGGCCAGTCTACACTATGATCTCCATACCAGTGGGTACCGTCCGGATATTCATAGTAAGCGAAATCATTGTGGAATTTCCCTAAACGTTCACGCATTTCACGGGCGATAAAAGTAGGTACTACCGAATCTGCTTCCCCATGAAGCACATATATTCCGAAGTGAAGATAATTGTTTTCAAGCTTCAGGGTTCTACTTGGATTTCCGGCTCTTCTAACCATGGAATCCATTAACCGGTCAGATTCCTTTTCATATCCGGCAGATATACTTTTAAGGAATTCAGATTTACTCATACCGAACCTTTCAAAGTATTCTTCAGGTCTTTCTGCAGCCCTTCTTACAAAGCTATGCCTATACTCCAGTAAATCGGGGTATCCTGCAGCAGGTGCAATGGCCGCAAATCTATCAGGGTAAGTAGCCCCTAAATACCATGTGCCGTGACCACCCATTGAGTGTCCTGTAAGATAAGTGTGCTGTTGATCTGTTTTTAACAAATTCTCGGCATGCTCCAGTACTTCCAGTGCATCCAAACGCCCCCAATCTTCCCATGCGAAACCAAAGGGCCTACGATTGGTAGGAGCCACCAAATGGCCCCAGTCTTTTTGTTTATAGGCGTTGGCTTGATTTACAGCTTCTACTGAGGCACCATGAACAGATAGAAACAAAGCCTGCTGTTCTTTTTCTTTTGTAAGTGATGGTGCAATACTATAATATTGTACACTACCATCTATATCGCTAATAAAGGTTTTTTTATGATGGGCATATTTTGATTTTATTGCCAACTCGATATTAGTAGAATCAATTATTTTTCCTCTCCTGTCTTTTAACTGGACAAGTAGGTTAAGCGCATCACCTACAGGAAGAATTTCGGGAACAGGAATGCTAAAAGGAACTTTTCTCACATTTAAGGGAGAAACAGAGGGTACATTGGTTTCATTTTGATAAGACCCTACAATTGTTACTATACTAGCACCTTTGAGCCAGGAATCATTGCTGTTCATAATCCTGATTCCGCCTATTAAATCTTCTTTGTCCTCTCTCTGCACATCTGGCAGAGTCAAGTCTCTTGTGGTAAACTGTACCGGTTGGTTGGGTTCAAGTAATCTGGCACGCATATGGGAAAATCTTCCCCCGGTTAAAATAAATTCATTTTTCCCTTTATTAAGTTTTACGGGAATAAGACTCCAGCCGAAATCATAATGATCTCCTTCGTGAGGCAGGCCATTAATTAAGGCTGCTGTATGCCCAGAAGCTTCAAAGATCACTGTCTTCTCTGAACCTGAATCATACTCCAGGTAGAGATAGCCATTTCTAAAGCCATCATCATTGAATTCACTGTTTTCACTTATCTCAATTCTTTCCCATTTAGCCACCTTAGTGTCAACATCAGCAAAAGCTTCTTCTCCTTCAGAGATAACCAGGGTTTTATCCTGAAGTAAATTTGCAAAAAGTGGATCACTTAGAACTGATTTTGCTTCCGCAGGAAGTCTCTTCCCTGAAAGGATTAAACCTTCCTCAAACAAATGGATTACCTCTCCTTCATTGATATCTTCAACTTTTTCCTTTCCAAAATATTCTACAATATTACCCTCTCTTTTTTGAGCAGATAAACAATTGACTGAAAGAAGAAAGCTGAATATTAATATTAATCTGGTTATTTTCATTTCTTACATTTTTGAATTAAAAAAAGAGAACCTCTAAATAGAAATTTCCTTTTAATGATAATCTGGTTTCTCTGTACAGAATTATGCTTTTTTGGTACCAGAAGGTAAAAAATTCACAGAAGCTGAACGGAAGCTCGTGTCTACAAACCTTGTTTTAAAAGGAAATTTTCACGGTTCAAAAACTGCTTATTGAATAAACTTAGTATGTCTATCATAGACAAAGGCCATTAAATAAATGGCCTTTGTCTATGATAAGATTAATATTACCTTACTATTTTTGAGCCCACCATAGAGGAGTGAAAACTGCATCTTCTCCATCCAATAGTTGCACAGCCTGTTCGTATCCTTCAGGATCATTATTTCTCAAAGAAGAAGGATATTTCAACCTCTGTGGAAAGAATTCTCTTTTAACTTCCATAAAGTTACTGCTTGTTAATGCCGGAAGATCTGGTAGGGAATTTTCGACAGCAGGATTTTCAAAGAAAGGTAGTCCTAATCTTCTATGATCATTCCAGGCTTCAAGAGGTAAATATGGATAAAAGGCAATATATTTTTGGGTGAGTATCTTAGTAAGATGATCATTTTTCACATTGCCATTCATATATAAGTCATTATCGGGATATACTACCTCTACGGTTCCTTCTGTTCCTGTATATCCATTCTCGTACACCATCAAATGTGTTTCTCCAGGTTCGGAGGTGTGGTTCCAATTCACTGAAGTTCCATTGCGGTTATATTCTTCTGACGCTAAGTACTGATCAACCATTCCGCCAATTCCGAAGTAATCAAAATTAGAACGAATACCAGCTTCATAAGCGGTCATTGCATCAACAGGTGTTGACCAGCCTCGGGTAGCTGCTTCGGCAATTAAAAAATAAGATTCCCAGGGTGCGAAAAATATTCTATAGCTGTTGTCGCCACCAGAACGAAATTTTTGTGCCATCCGTGGAATTGTACCTGAGTAAGAATAGAGTTGATTCTTAGATCCTTTTTCGCCCCAGCTTCCTAAAGCAGAAGCATTCCAGGTAAAAGCTGCATCCAATTCTTTAACGATATCACCATTAGCATCCACTAAATTTCTCTGAGTTGTTCTCGCATCATTGGTCCATGATGGATAAAAACTGAAATCGGAATCATTAAAGTCTCCCGGAATAGCAAAATCCTGATAAGCACGGGGATCAATTTCTTTATGCAATCCATCAAACCAGTAACCGGCAGAAGGATCATTGGTTTTAGTGGTAAAATGGTTTTCAAATTTTAAGCCTAACCAATCTTCAGGTTTAACATGCTCTTCATAGGATTCCCCTAAGATATCGGTAGTTTCAAGTCCTCCTAACCCAATAAAGATATTGTTAAGAGTAGGAGTGATCATTTGAGAGTTCCACTCTCTTGACATTACAGCTGTTAAATCATCCCATCCCCCTTTTTCCTGAACCTTAAAGGTCTCATCTAAATTCATTATAATCTCGCTTCCGGCTACAGCGTCTTCAAACTCGAGTTGAGCTTTTTCGGGATCAACTTCAGACATTCTCATTGCTAACCGCATTCTCATGGAATTAGCATATTTCTTCCATTTTTCCCAGTTGTACTTATAAGCAGGGTCTAAATTTGCTAAAGTACCTGGAGTTGTCACCTCTAACTCTAACTGGCTTTGAGCATCTTTAAGTTCTTCGAGCATATAGTAGTAAACCTCCTGTGTACTGTTAAATTCTGGATTTTCACCCTGAAAAGCATTAATGGGAATTGGCCCAAAATTATCTGTCATCTCACTCATAAGGTATACCCTCCAAATACGTGCTACCTGCACTAAATTATGGCTGTACTCCTTTACGTTTCCTGTGGCCATTTTTTGGTCAGCCACCTGGATAGCCGTATTAATATGGTTTAACCAGGAGGAAAGGGAGTTAAAGTAATCCACTGTCCACCCGTCACTATACGATCCAACTGGCAAGGAATTGGTTCTATCAAAACGTGCTGCAGCTTTCCAATAAAGTACAAAAGCTCTTTCAGCCACGTGAGGATTTTGTTGTGCTCCAATAATTGAATTATTTATAAAATATTCCACCTGCACCTGATCATCATTTGCTGCGAAAGGGTTGGTGTTTATCTCCTCATAATCGGAACAGGAAGTCATCACAGCAGCTAATGCCACCATTAATCCTGTAAGTTTATATATTCTTTTCATTTTCAAAATATTTTAAATTAAAACTGCAAGGTAAGATTGAAGAAGTAGCTTCGGGAGGTAGGCGAAGAACCATTTTCAAATCCAACGGCATTAGTTCCCGTAGCAAAAACTGATTCAGGATCAATTCCGTTCATGTTACTGTCAATCATCCACAGGTTATTTCCTGAAATACCCACTTTTGCACGTTGTAAACCTGCATCCTGAATCCAGGATTTTGGTAAATTATAGTTCAGTTGCACATTTCTTAAACGGAAATTTGTTGCATCATAAACATTTGCTTCTGTAATTCCCAAATTTCCTACCCCAGCCACTGCTGTCCAGTAGTCCTGATGAGATACTGCATTATCATTATTTGTATATACAGGACTTGTAGCACCTTCGGGTGTTACATCAATTACTCCATCTACAACAAATTCCTCTCGTTTTCCATTTACTACAGTAACATTAGAAGTACCGGCAAGCTGCATGGCATTATTGGTGCCAGAGAAAATTTCCCCGCCAAAACGACCATCTATCATAAAACTTAATTCAAATGCTTTATAGGAAAAGCTATTTGTCCATCCCAATAAGGCATCAGGCTGTTGGTTTCCTAACAGGTAACTTTCATTGGTTGGCAGGGGTAAACCTGCGTCATTTAAAATTAAATCTCCGTAGAATTCACTGTTCTTATCCTCTACCCTTCTAAACTTGGTTCCATATATGTTACCGTACATACCACCTACTTCGGCCACGATACTCACATTATCAAATCCTCCTAGGGGGTAGGTGTCTACACCATCAACCAATTCTTCAAGGGTATTCTCATTCTTGGAGTAATTGATATTAGTAGTCCAGCTTAAGCCATCAGGATTTTCCAAAATTCGCCCAGTCAACATTAATTCAAATCCTTTGTTCTGGATATCACCTGCATTTACTCTCATAGAAGAATATCCACTTAAAGGGTTAAGACCAATCGAAATTAATTGGTTGGTAGCATTTGATTTATACCATGAGAAATCAATTCCCAACTTATTGTCAAATAATCGAGCGTCAAATCCTGTTTCGATAGATTTGATTAACTCGCTCTTTACGTCAGGATTATACAATTCGCCATTTCTACCGGCAATGGTATTCCCATTAGGATCTTTGTTGATATTATAAAAATTATAAAGCTGATATTGAGCCATATCATTTCCAACCTGAGCATAAGATGCTCTCAATTTGGTGTAAGTAATCCATTTAGGCATACTACCTCCAGCATTCTTAATAACATCATTTACTAATATGGATGTACTCACAGAAGGATAGAAGAAAGATCTATTTTCTTCACTTAAAGTTGAAGACCAATCATTCCTACCTGTAAAGTCTAAGAAAAGATAGCCTCCGTAGTTTATTTGAAAAGTTCCATAAACGGAGTTCATTTTACGCTCATAATAATTCTCACTTACTGTTGCTCTGTCTACACCATTATTTAATGAAAACAAATTAGGAACCTCTAATTCTCCTGCGTTTGAATTGATGTCATTAAACTCCTGCTGCATTAAATTTCCTCCCAATGTACCCGCGAAACCGAAATTACCGAATACATTATCCTGAGCAGCACTAAAAAGAATACTAAAGTTATCTTCATTAAAGGTATTTATTCCCTTACTGTAGCGTCCGGTTGGAGTTAAAGGACTTCCACCATATAACCTGGTCTCATTTTCAGTTGTATACCGGTCACTACCTGCCCTAATCTCTCCACTCAACCAGTCAGTAAAATCATATTTTAAAGATCCGTTCATTAAAAAGCGGTCTCTGCTATCAAAGTTATTGTTAAACCTTGCTCCCCAATATGGGTTTACTTCGTTAGATCCAGGTTTATACCATATTTGATTACCAAATTCATCTACTGCTGCTTCAAAATCAGCAATATTTACTGAACGTGGGAATAAGTATGTAGTATAAAAAGCATTTGAAGAATTCACCCCACTAAAAGGTCTGTTTTCAGCTTTAGAATTAATATACTGCACCTTTACATCTGTTGTCCATCTTTTATTAGGACCAAAATTACTTACCGCACGAGTAAGGAGGTTCAATCTTTCAAGAGTGGACTCAGGAATCATACTATCGTCATTTAAAAACCCGACAGAAGAATATACTGAGGTATTTTCAAATTTTTGGGAGAAAGATAAACTTTGATTTAAGCTAATTCCCGTGTCAAAATAATTATCTACGTTATGGTAGGCACGAAGTTGTGTTTGCTCTCCCTTCCAGTTTTCAACTGTTTGACCTTCAATTTTTGGTCCCCAACTAGAACCTGATTCCCTATTGTAGACCATGTCACTTCCTTGTCCAAAACTATTCTGAAACTCGGGCCCTGTAAATATTTCTTCAAAACCCAAAGTAGCGTTATAAGTAATACCAAGACCTGGATTATCTTTCCCAGATTTTGTAGTAATTAAGATAACTCCATTTCCGGCTCTTGCCCCGT
Source organism: Salinimicrobium sp. TIG7-5_MAKvit (assembly GCF_049569215.1). Lineage (GTDB taxonomy): Bacteria > Bacteroidota > Bacteroidia > Flavobacteriales > Flavobacteriaceae > Salinimicrobium > Salinimicrobium profundisediminis. The sequence goes on from NZ_CP145903.1 coordinate 1,664,126, forward strand.
ATAATGCCGCAGCTGAAGCTCCTTTAAGCACAGACATGCTAGCAATATTTTCGGGATCCAGGTCTCCTAAACCATTCCCCATATCTACGGAAGGATTCCAAAAATCATTATTTGATGCGCCCGTAAAATTGTCCATTGGCACTCCATCAACAATGATCAAGGGTTGATTATCTCCTGTTAAAGAATTATTCCCGCGAAGAATGATTTTTGAAGAACTGGCCGGGCCGCCCCCACCTCTAACAACATTCAATCCCGCTACTTTTCCGGTAAATGCATTGGCTAAATTCGTTTCCCGGCTTTCTGCCAGTTCTTCACCTCCAATTTCCTGCAAAGCATAACCAAGAGATTTTTTCTCTCTCTTGATTCCCAGAGCGGTTACCACTACCTCATCCAGGGCCTGAACATCTGCTGTTAATTGAACATCTATAGTACTTTGGTCTCCAACGGTAATTTCTCTAGTGGTAAATCCTACCATAGAGAAAACAAGAACAGCATCAGAAGGAACGTCAATCATGTAATTCCCATCCATATCTGTTACTGCACCATTCATGGTACCTTTTTCCACAACTGTTACACCCGGAAGTGGCATTCCATTCTGAGCGTCTGTAATAGTTCCAGATATTGCCTGATCCTGCGCTACCATATTCTGACTAAAAAGCCCGAGCGCAAAACCAAACAAGATAAATAATTTGATTTTCATGGTTTGTTGTAATTTGGTTAAATAATGTCTACAAGATGAAGTAAATATACTGAAAATGTTACAGGAGTGTTAAGGGAAAAATTGAATTTCGACGAATAGCAGCGGTGGATAGCTCAACAACTTCATGGGTTCGAAAACGATATAGATTTGCACATTTTAAAGGACTTTTTAATGCATTTCAATTGATGATGTACCTATCAATTTGGAGTGAGAAATGAAAAGATTTTCATGTTTTTTCCCATCTATTAATATATATTTTAGAGGTTCCCCAGCCTTAATAAAAGACTTTATTATAACCTCATGGTTATCTTCCAGATGAAGTGTTATTTTTTTAAATTTTGGCGAAAAAAGAGTGTAAGATGGTTCGGCCGGCGTTACAGGATAAAAGCCCATCATGGCATAAATTACCCAGGCACTCATGGTACCTGTATCATCGTTTCCAGGTAATCCGGTAGGTGCATTAGAATAGTACCGATCAAGTAAATCATTAATCTTTTTCTGAGCTTTATCATTTTCTCCCGTTACAAAGTTGTAAAGAAAAGGATATCCAAAATCGGGTTCGTTGGCCATATCGTAATGACCTGCATCAAATATATAATCCAGCTGTTGAATGAAATTTTCTCCCCCTCCTTTTAGCTTGATTATTCCACGGATATCATGCGGCACCATATAAACATATTGCCAGGCATTCCCTTCAATATATCCTACATTTTTAGTGAAATTTGCACCGGCATTGGGGTCAAAAGGTTCATACCAATCTCCATTAGCCTTTTTTGGTCTTAAGAGTCCGGTTTTACTGTCATACAATTTTCTGTAAGACAGTGAGCGTTTATAAAATTTTTTATAGTCCTCTTTTTTTCCAAGGGCTTTGGCTAGTTGTGCAATAGCAAAATCTGATATATTATACTCCTGGGTCGTTGAAACAGGTCCTGCTATTCCACTCTCAACACTTAAGTAACCTTTTTCTACATACTCAGCATTTCCAGGACGAAGAGGATTGTTTTCTGTAACTGTAGCCCCTTTGAGCATAGCTTGGTAAGCCTTTTCTACATCAAAATTTCTAAGACCGCGCAGGTAAGAATCAGCAATAACTACAGAAGCAGGATCTCCAACCATTGTAAAGGTCTCTGTGGAATTTAATTCCCATTTTGGCAGCCATCCATTCTCATCATACATAGCCAACATGCTATTGATCATTTCCGTCTGTTCCCCGGGATAAAGCAGGGTCATTAATTGATGGTAATTCCTGTAAGTATCCCATAATGAAAAAACGGTATATCGACTACCTTCTGTTTTTCCTATTTTGCCGGTGGCTATTTCAGGATACTCTCCATTGACATCACTGAAAATATTTGGATGAATTTGGGTGTGATATAAAGCTGTATAGAATACCGTTTTGTCTTCAGCACTCCCCCCTTCCACCTCAGCAACCGAAAGTTTTTCATTCCACGCATCTCTTGTTTCTTCATATATTTCATTAAAGCTTCGATTCCCAACTTCCTTCTGAAGGTTCTCCCTGGCATTTTCAATACTTACATATGATACCGCCACTTTTAATTCAACTTCTGTTGGCTGCTGGAAATCATATGAAAAATATGCTCCAATACTGTCCCCTACGACTTCGCGTGTAAAACCTTTTTTAATTCTTACCTTATCATTATAAGTCATCCATTGTGCTTCCACCCCCTCATAGTTATAAGGGTTCTTCCATGCACCGAATTCCTTTGAAGGTTTAGATAGTTGTGCGACAAAATATACCGGATAAGAGGCTTCAGGATTGTTATAACAAAAAGAACCTACTGTTCTCATCCCTTCTACCTCACTTGGGGAGTTTATTTTTAGCATCCCCCCCTGTTCATTTGTCAGCCCTAATCCAAGATTAATAAGAATATTAGCTTTCCCTTTTGGAAATGTGTATCTGCTTACCCCTACCCTTGTAGATGCTGTTACTTCTGCTTTTATTTGATATTTATCCAGTTCTACAGCATAATATCCCGCTTTAGCGGTTTCGTTCTTATAAGTTGTACCATAGGTTTCATGGTTTGTCTCAACATCACCTGTGGTAGGCATAGCCAGTATAACCCCAAGATCGGGACAACCAACCCCACTAAGATTCACATGACTAAAACCGGTCAAAAAAACATTTTCATGAACATAAGGGTTCGATAACCACTGGCTATCCTTCTCGAGTTTGTTTGTGCCGCCAGCAACATTAAATGGGGAAACACTTGCCATTCCCCGTGGCGCAATGGCTCCAGGATTGGTAGCTCCATAATTGGAAGTTCCTATAAAAGGGTTAACAAATTCCACCGGCTCCTGAGAAAGGAGAATTTGTAATGAAAATAAACTAAGAACAAAAAAAAATCGGATTTTCATAGTAGGGTTATTTTTTCGGACTCATGGAATAAGGTAAAGCATTATCATGCTGCCCAAAACTTTTGTTTGGTGAATCACTCATTTTAAATTTAATTTCTCCACCTGGGAGGATATCTTTTAAACTTAGATAAGTCTTGTGGTATTCTTTCCCATTAAGCTTTAAAGAGTTGATGTAAAAATTAGAACCTGAATTATCTTCTGCAGAAATTGTAAATACATTCCCGTTCTCCAGGTGAAGCTTTGCCTTTTGGAATAACGGGCTACCAAAAACATATTGGTCTGTTCCGGGGGTAACAGGATAAAATCCAAGAGAGCTGAAAACATACCAAGCCGAGGTTTGCCCATTATCCTCATCGCCACTATATCCATCGGGAGTTGGAGAATATAACCTTGTAAGGACTTCCCTTATCTTTTCCTGAGCTTTCCAGGATTCCCCAGCATAATTATACAGGTATATCATATGCTGAATAGGTTGATTCCCATGAGCATAATTCCCCATATTCACGATTTGCATCTCTCTTATTTCATGAATTGTAAATCCATAATAGGAATCGTCAAAATCTGGAGGCATACTAAATACCGTATCTAGCATTGTGGTAAATTCTTTTTCTCCACCCATCAAATTAACGAGCCCCTGGACATCATGAAAAACAGACCATGTATAATGAAGACTATTACCTTCTGTAAAGGCATCTCCCCATTTTAACGGATTGAATGGCTTCTGAAATTTACCGTCCTTGTTTTTGCCTCGCATTAGGTTAGTTTCAGGATCAAACAGGTTTTTATAATTTTTTGCCTGCTCATAAAATCTACGGGAGGTTTTTTTATCTCCTCGTTTTTCTGCAAATTTTGCAATAGTCCAATCGGCATAGGCGTATTCTAAAGTTCTTGCGGCATTCTCATTAATTCCCACATCATAAGGGACATAACCCAGTTTATTATAAAAATTCAGTCCCTCTCTTCCCACAGAAGACTCAGGGCGTCCTTCTTCAATATTTGCATTTTTAAGAATGGCTTCATACAGTACATCTACATCTTCATCATAAACATTTCCCTTGAGAAAAGCATCGGCTATAATAGGAGCTGAATTAGAGCCTATCATTACATCCCGGTGGCCAGGGCTCGCCCATTCCGGTAACCATCCCGATTCTTTATAAGTATTAGCCAACCCTGACATAAACTGCTTATTCATCTCGGGGTACATCAAGTTGAAGAAGGGGAATACCGCTCTAAAAGTATCCCAGAATCCATTATCTGTAAACATGTAACCTGGCAAAATTTCCCCATTATACGGGCTGTAATGAACCACCTCGTTATTTCCGTCTATTTCATAGAATTTTCTCGGAAATAGAAGAACCCGATATAAACTTGAATAAAATGTTCTTTTATGATCAATATTATCATCCTCAATCTCTATTCGGCCCAATTCTTTATTCCATATAGCTTCGGCTTCTTCTTTAATATCTTTAAAACTTTTCCCTGCTAATTCATTATCAAGGTTACGTTGGGCCTGCTCGAAACTTATAAAAGAGGAAGCTACTTTAACATTAACTTTTTCTCCCTTCTCAGTTTTAAACCCAACAATTGCCCCCACATGCTGCCCCTCTTTTTCTGTAGCACCTAAATCAAGCGTCCATTCATCTCCCCATGTGTGGGTGATTTGAAAATCCTTATCAAATTCTGCCACAAAATAGTTATGAAAATTATCAGGTACGCCACCGTGATTGTTCCTGGCATATCCAATTATTTTTCGTTCTTCAGGAATAATTTTCACCATTGATCCTTTTAAAAAAGCATCAAGCAGTATGTAAGAACTATCGGCCTTGGGAAAAGTGAATTGAAAATGTGCTCCTCTAACTGTAGGTGCAACTTCAACCGTAACATCATAATCAGCTAAATAAACACTGTAGTAATGAGGTTTGGCAATTTCGGCTTTATGGGAAAACCATGAAGCTCTTTCATCTTCCTTATATTGAAGGTCACCTGTCACTGCCATAAGAGAAAAGGCTGCATAATCATTAAGCCAAGGGCTGGGTTGATGTGTTTGCTTTATGCCCCGAATCTTATAATCATCATAATTATAGGTCCATCCATCTCCCATTTTAGCTGTTTGGGGCGTCCAGAAATTCATTCCCCACGGAAGAGCAATTGCAGGATATGTATTGCCATTGGAAAGTTCAAAGGCTGAATCTGTTCCCATAAGTGTATTTACATACTGCACAGGCTCCTGCCCCTGGCAAAGGTTGAAAGAAAAAAGAGCAAGTAATAATCCCAGTTTTTTCATTATTTCAATTTTTCAGGTTAGAAAATAAATTTAATTTTCTTCGTAAGTGATATAGGCCGAAACCAGCCAGTGATTCAATTTATCCCCGTCAATTGGAGTACCATCAATAGAAATTGTTAGTTGATTTTGCCCTTTTTGAAGGTTTCCTATATTTTTTACCATAGGAGACACCTTTGACCCGGGGCACCAGTTAGACCTGGAGAGATCTGAAGATGCCAATCGTTCTTTTATTTCTATGTACTCTTTCTCTCTATTTTCATTGTAAGCAAAAGCTGTGTCTTTTCTTACCCAAACCCCCGATGTTGGATTAAAGCGCCTGAAAGAAGCACAATCGTCCCTCCAGGGAATGGTATCAATTAAAATTTCGTTATTTATCTTCACGGTATTATTCAGCTTTATAAACTCATCCCCTCCACTATGGCCACCATGGCCTGTGGTGATATAATGAAGCTTTGCATTTTTGACATTTTTGGGCAGTTTAAAATCTACTGTAAGATCTTCTTCGGAAAAGAGGTCTGGATGGGTTTGTGAAGCGTAATAAACAGTATTTACCAAGGGCAGTATTTTTTTCTTCTTTGCGGTCCTTCCTGAATACTCCAGTTCAACATCAACGAGATATCCTTCTGAAGTCCAGGTATCTATCCACACTCCAACAATAAACTCACCGATTACCGCAGTAGATAGGTGGGAAATATCTTCTATCCATTTCACTTCCTCTTCCCATTTGGGCACATAAACCGGCCTATTGTATTTAATCCTGGGATTTTTTTGTTCATCACTGTAATGACCTACTCCAAAAGGAGTCATAAACCTAAGTATCTCAAGGGCTGGATTATATTCTCCTCCTTTTTTGATCCCCTGATAACCTGGTATTCCCGCAGCCTCCGGGAAATTCGCTTTACCTTCAGCAATATCGATAATATCGATCTTCTCAGGATCTGTAATGACAAAAAGTGAACCCGACTTATCCCAGGTATCTCCGGCAGAACGCAGGGTCATATGAACAAAAACATCAGTTCCTTTTTCAAAGTCAGGCGCTTTGATTTTTTTATAAATTATTCGGCCATTCTGTAAGCGGATATTATTAACTGTATCTCCGGCAATACCTGTGAAATTTACAGGCTGGTTTTTAAAGACTTCTACTATTTTAGTCTTCTGTCCATATAAAGAGAAGCTTAGAAGAATTATCCCAACCCGAATAAGACTTTTTATGTTTTTCATTTCGATATTTTTCTATTTCTAAAACTGGTTGATAAAAAACTTTTATTGATGCCTATATCTTATTCAACTATAATTTCATCAACAAACAGCCATGCGTTTCCTCCCCGCGGAGTCTGGCCAAGGTTTGCAGCCTTAACTTTAATGTACCTTGTCTCCTGTTCATTAAATTCCAATACAAAATCTTTCAATTGAGGTATGCCACTATGACTAAATTCTCTTTCTATTTTACCTACGCTGGTATAATCTTTACCATTTTTTGAAGTTAGCGCTTCCACCTTTACAGGAAAATAAATTCCAGATCCCTGGTTCTCCATAGAACCTACAGTAATCTTGTTCACCGGTACTTCTCTCTGCATATCAATCACCACCTCCATATCTTCTACCAGCCACGCCTGCCACTGTTTATCATGAAAGTTTAAACTGCCACGAATTACGTTTACCATACCTACTTCTTTTGCACCCTGGTAACTATCGTGATAAACCGGGTTATAACTTACATCCTTCCCAACTGCTTTATGGAAATGAAAAGTTTTCTCGAATGTTTGACCTTTTTGCTTTCCATTCTCAAAAACCCCCGCCTTTATTGTTGTTGTCTTAGAAAGTTCAAAAGGTTCCTGATATATTTTTGAGTCTGCTCCGGGATCATCTCCATTTAGGGTATATCTTATTTCTGAATCTGGAAATTCATTCTGAAGTTTGACTTTTACCACATTGCTGGTCAGGTCAACTTCAGTATCTGCCGTGACAGAAAAAGAACTTCTGGCATAGTTTATTCCCTGATAATCGTAACGGGGAAGGATGTTTTCTTTCAAACGATCTGAAAAACCGGCCCAATCAAGTTTTTCTTTTGGGCTCCAAAGCACTTCAGATAAAGCGACTAACCTTGGAAAGATCATGTATTCCGATTGCTCATTTGTCGTAATAAATTCTGCCCACAAATTGGCCTGTCCTCCCAACACGTGCTCTTTTTGAGCAACAGACATAGAATCTACAACCGGGTCAAAACTATATACCTTGCTTAAGGGCGTGTAACCGCTAAAAGCTACAGGTTCAGTATCAGGAACTCCCTGGTAGAAGTTAAAATAAACATGGCTTCCCGGCGTCATTACCACATCATGGCCCTGTTCTGAAGCTTCCCAACCTCCCTGTGTTCCACGCCAGCTCATGACAGTAGCGCCAGGAGCCAACCCTCCTTCAAGAATTTCGTCCCAACCTATTAGAATTCGGTCGTGTGAGCTTATAAAACGCTCCATTCTTTTGATAAAGTAACTCTGTAACTCCTTTTCATCCTTAAGACCTTCTTCTGCCATTCTTCGCTGACAATTTTTACAGGTTTTCCAGTTGGTTTTGGTTGCTTCATCACCACCTACATGTATATATTTTGAAGGGAACAATTCCATCACTTCTAAAAGAACATTTTCAAGAAATTCAAAAGTAGATTCTTTACCGGGGCAATAGATGTCGGTAATTGGCCATACTCCTCCCGGAGGTACCATAATCTCGTTGCCATGACAAGAAAGTTCGGGGTATGCAGCAATAGCACTCATAACATGGGCGGGCATTTCAATTTCGGGAACCACATTAATTCCCTTAGTCCCTGCATAAGCAACTATTTCTTTGATCTCCTCCTGGGTGTAGAAACCACCCAAAGTAGCTTCTTCCCCTAACTGGGGCGTAGGCCTAGCATCCCAGTGCTTGTCCTCATGATCAACCCTCCAGGCACCAACTTCAGTAAGTTTTGGATATTCTTTAATTTCAATTCTCCAGCCCTGGTCATCTACCAGATGGAAATGAAATGTATTAAGCTTAAGGTATGCCATCCTATCAATGACATCAAAAATATATTCCTTCTCAAAAAAGTGTCTGGATACATCCAGCATTAAACCCCGCCATACAAATCGCGGCTCATCATTAATTGTGATTACGGGAACCTGCCAAGCTACACTTTCTAATAACTTACTACTTTCAAGTTCAACAGGAAGCAATTGCTGCAAACTGGCAACTGCATATGTAAATCCAGCTTTAGTGCTGGCTTTGATAGAGATTTTATCTTCGAGTACTTCAAGTTGGTAAGCTTCTCCTTTAAAATTTTCATCAAGAATAAATTGCACAAAGTTTTTTGAAGGTGCCACTTTTTCCACTTTTAAGTCAAGCCCTGCCGCTTGTGCAAGTTTATTCCTGAGCGGACTTATGTAATTCTCCTCCTCCTCGCTGGTCACTACCAAAGTGGTGTTCTTGTTAAAACTGAAAAATCCCTCTCCTAACTTCATTTGAGCCGGAGTTGGAACTATTTTAATTTCTTTTTCAGTAAATAATCTTTCCTGATTGGATGTATTACATGCAAACAAGATTAATAAAAAGACTAAAAAGATGAGGGGTCTTGTCGAGTTCATGATACTACTTAATGTTTTTTTGTGATGGTGTAATTTTAAATGTACCCGAATATTCCTTTCCGGTTAAAAGGTATTGATCCATTGGCAGCCTCCCCCAGCTATTAATACTCCCCAATCCCATGTGGGCAGTATCTATTGTGAGAAAGGTTAAATCTCTGGGTTGAATCTCTTCGGCATGGCGTTGATCTTTTTGCAAACCGTCATCAAGATCTTCGGTAAGAAAATGTAACGCAGTAAAATTGAAGTTCTCTTTTCCTTCCAATCTTAAAATGACATTTTCACCAGACATTTCCAGCCATCGCACTTCAGACTTATTCCCTGTTTCCTGGGGGCGTATGTAAGGATAATATTGTTCACTTACCTTTTGCTCATAAACACCCAAACGCGCAGAGTTTTGGCGGTCCTGGTAATTTTCTATCGGTCCCAACCCATAATAGCTTACCGACTCAAAATTTCCGGGCAGCACCATCTTCATTCCTACTTTGAACAGCATTGGAATTTCTTCAGAATCTCCTTTTTTGAGATGATAATCAACCAGGATTTCTCCTTCGCCGTTGATCTCATAATTTATAGTCATTTCTGACAAAACTTCCTTTAAATTGTACTTGGCAGTAACTATAATATTTTTACCCGAAGGTTTGTATGTCCAGTTTATAAGTTCCGGATTTTCCATTCCTTCTTTCCAAGGTCTTAATTTTTGCTGAAGCCCGGCACCCATATCATTATCTGTTGGTGCCCTCCAGAAGTTGGGTCTCAATTCAAAACCTTCTTTTAAAATCTTATTCCCTTTATACTCATAACCGGTCAAAAATCCTGTAGATCTGTCAAACATATACTTAGCGTCAGGTGATATAAAATTAACCTGCTCCTTGTTCTTTTCTGTTTTTAATGCTTCGGTACCGGCAATTTTCACTTCCTGTTTATATTCACCTCCAAGATAAAGTTGCTCCTGCGCAATCACATGACCTTTTTCAAGAAGACCGGAATCATGAAGTAGTACGTAGTCGATGTTTAAAAACAGCTCTCCTGTTTCTTTATCTGATATCTCAAGATCAAGGCTAAAGCTGTTTTTTTCCTGAGGCTGAACATTTAGTTCAAGTACCTCGCCTTTTGAAATAACTTTCCCATTTGCCAGCACTTCCCAACTCAACTTCACATCATCAAGCTTTTTAAAGAACCTTTCATTATAAATAGAAATTTGTCCTTGCTGAGGGTCTAAAAGACTGGTATGTATATCCTGATAGATCTTTTTTACCTCATAAGCGTGAGGGTTAGGATCTCTTTCTGGTGAAAATACCCCGTTATTCAAAAAATTATTTGCACTGGGAACATCTTCGGGACCAAAATCACCTCCATAAGCCAGGATCTTCGAACCATCTTCAAGAGTCTTATAGATTGACTGGTCTACCATATCCCAAATGAAGCCTCCCTGAAAATGATCGTGAGTACGAATAAAATCCCAGTAATCTTTTAAGCCTCCAATAGAGTTACCCATGGCGTGAGCATACTCACACATAATATACGGCCTTTCGGGATTAGGATTTTTTGAATCATAAGCCCTCATTTCTTCTACAGAAGGGTACATAGGAGCAATAATATCTGTATTCCACTCAGCGCGCATCTGCCCTTTGTCCATATAAGGTAAAATTGCCCTTTCGTGCTGAATAGGGCGCGAATTGTCCCGCATTTTTATCCAGTTATAGCCGTTGTAGAAATTAACTCCGTTTCCTGCTTCATTTCCCATACTCCATATAATAACTGAAGGCTGGTTCTTGTCCCGCTCAACCATTCTTTGCAACCGCTGAAGATGTGCTTCTCCCCAACTTGGGGCGTTTGCCAATGTCCTGGTAAGATCATATCCCATTCCATGAGATTCAATGTTGGCCTCATCCACTACATACAAACCATACTTGTTACAAAGTTCGTAGATATACTCATCATTTGGATAATGAGCAGTACGTACAGCATTAAAATTAAACTCCTTAAGAATTCTTATATCCTGCTCCATACGTTCCCTGGACATAGTTTGACCATGAACAGGATCGGTATCATGACGGTTTACCCCTTTTAAAAGAATTTTCTTTCCGTTGACCAATAAGTGACCAACTTTTATCTCTACTTCTCTAAAACCCACGTCTTGCTTAATGACTTCAACTATATTGTCTTTCCTGTCTTTTAAAAGAAAATATAACTGATAAAGATTGGGTGTTTCTGCAGTCCATTTTTTAGGATTTTGGAGGAAAAACTCGAGGTTATCTTGAGTTTTCCATTCCCGCACGCTGCGTTTTTCAGAAGCTATGATTTTTGATCCTTCTCTTAGCTCCACCTCCAGATAGTCTTTGTTTTTCTTCGGAACATCAGAAAGCTGGATATTCACTTTCAGTTTGGCATCATGGTAATCTTCATCTAATTCTGTACGTACAGTAAAATCTCTTAGGTGTACAGGATTTCGGGCATACAGGTAACTGTCTCTTGTAATACCACTCATTCTCCAGTAATCCTGATCCTCTAAATATGAACCATCACTCCATCTCATCACTTTTAATACAATAAGATTATCTCCAGGGTTTACATATTCTGAAATGTTGAATTCCTGTGGTAATTTAGAATCTTCACCGTAACCCACATGCTTACCATTCACCCACACTTCCAGATTTGATTTTGCAGCACCAATGTGCAAATAAATCTCTTTATCTCGCCATGCATCATTAATGCTAATAGTGCGACGATAAACACCTGTGGGATTATATTCTTTGGGAACTATAGGAGGATTAATATCAATGAGGTTGTGAAACTCATACAGCTCATTGGTATAAATAGGATAGCCATACTCATGCACTTCCCAGTTTGCCGGAATTTGAAAAGTATCCCAATTTGAAGTGTTTATTCCTTGTGCGAAAAAATTTTCGGGAAGTTTAGAGGGATTTTCAACCCATTTAAATTTCCAGTCACCGTTTAAATTCTGATAGTTTTCAGAACTTTTCCAATTATTTGTTTTTGCCAGTTGCTCGTTTTCGAAGATATGATACGAACTTCGCATGGGTGCTCTATTGACTTCATTGACGAATTCGTTTTCGTAATTCTCTTTAGAATTCTGCGTCCAGCCCTGGGCATTAAAAAAGAGGAAGCAACCAATCAAAATAAACGTCAAAATATGGGGTCTTGAAAATGGCATTTTTGAAGGGTTTTGGGGATTTATTTTATTGTTTTTAGCATCACTGGATTTAACGATATATTTTGTTGGTCTTTGGCACTTGTGATACTTTGAAATCTTTATCTTCAGGTTTTGCACTCATAAAAAACTCCAGAAGACCTCCCGTAGTTATTTCTGAATGGGTAATATAGGTTCTGTTCAGTTTCTTTCCGTTTAGTTTAACCGCTTTTACAAACACTTTATCTTTATCAAAATCTTTTGCTCTAATGGTGAATTCTTTTCCGTGGGGAAGTTTAATAACAGCCTCTTCAAAAAGTGGACTTCCCAGTTCGTAAATTCCCTGTGCAGGATTCACGGGGTAGAAGCCCATGGAACTAAAAATAAACCACGACGACATTTGGCCACAATCTTCATTCCCACAATGCCCGTTCGGCTCGTTACGGTATTGAGTATTGAGGATTTGCCTAATTAATTTTTGTCCTTCAGAGGGTTTGTCTGTATAATTATATAAATATGCAACATGGTGACTAGGTTCATTGCCATGTGCGTACTGGCCAATCATTCCAGTACTAAAAATTGGCAATTCATCATCTGCTGTAGGGTGCAGACTAAACATGGAATCTAATTTTTGAGTGAAATATTCCCTGCCACCTGTTGCCTTATTTAAACCTTTAATGTCCTGGGGTACAAACCAGAAATACTGCCAGGCATTACTTTCACTAAAGAACCTGGTGTATTCCTTCGGAAGAAATGGAGTTATAAATTTTCCTTCTCTGTCTTTTGGTCTAAAAAAACTGGTTTCCTGATCGTATAGATTTTTCCAACTTTTGGAGCGCTCTAAAAAATAATTATAATCCTCTGTTTTGCCGAGGTCTTTTGCAAACATGGCGATGCACCAATCATCATAAGCATATTCAAGGGTTTTTGAGACCGACCAATCTTCGTTCTCATCTCCTGCTGGCACATAACCATAGTCACGATACACATCTATGCTCCGGTCATTGGCCATAGCACTTGTCTTACAAGCTTCATAAGCCAAATCTGCATCAAAATTAAAACCCTTAAAATAGGCATCTACAACTACCGGAACTGCATGATAACCCAGCATCATATTAGTTTCATTTCCCTGCATAGACCAGACAGGTAATAACCCCGTCTCTTTGTAATGGGCAAGCAAAGAATTGATAAAATGAGGCACCTTTTCCTGCTGAATTATGGTATATAAAGGATGGGCAGCCCTAAAAGTATCCCACAGAGAAAAAGTATCGTACCTGTCAAATCCTTCTGAATTTTCTATTTGATGATTAGGGGCTTTGTAATTACCTGAAGGATCACTTAGCAATGTTGGTGCAAGCATAGAGTGATACATCATGGTGTAGAACACCGCCTTCTGATTCTCATCAGGAGTTTCAATTTTTATTTTTTGAAGTTCTGACTCCCAAATTTCTGCAGCCGCTTTTTGGTAAGAATTAAAATTGAAGTGAGGTGCTTCCACTTCTAAAGATTCGTATGCCCCTTCTATACCGGCCGTAGAAAATCCTGTTTTAATAACAATCTGTTCATTGCTCTGGGTACTGTAATGAACTTCTACACGGGTATTTGCTCCTTCAACAGGATTACCTGTTCTTTGCTCATTCTGAAAAAGATCAAAGGCTTTAAAGGGCTTGGAAAAATTCATTACAAAATAAACCCGTTGATCTTTCGCCCAACCGGTTGACTTCCTGTAACCTTCAATAACCGAATCATTAACAACGTTAAAATATGTCTCTGTAGGCCTGTCCCAGTTTAAGGAATACCCTAAATCTACATGTATGGTGGTATTCTTATCTTCTGGAAATGTGTAACGGTGAATCCCCGTTCTTCTTGTAGCGGTAAGCTCGGCAGTAATTCCATAATCCAGAAGCTCCACGCTATAATATCCAGGAGATGCTTCTTCCTGTTGATGATCAAATTTTGAAAAAGGTTTAAAATTATTCTCTTTGATCCTTTTATTAAACCTGCTGTTAACCGGCATTACAAGAATATCATAAAGATCTCCCGCTCCAGTTCCTGAAAGGTGCATGTGAGAAAATCCACTTATAATGGAATCCTGATAAAAATATCCTGCGATTCGATCCCATCCCGGAATCCCGATATCCGGACTTAACTGAACCATTCCGAAGGGGACAGTTGCCCCGGGGTATGTATTCCCCGGGCCATCGGTACCTATAAAAGGGTTCACATGATCTACCAACCTCTTCTCCTGAGCAAATGAATTCAGAGAAAGAAAAACCAGGATTAAAGGCAATAGTCTGTACATTCTAATTATCTCTTGATTCTTTTATAGCTTTCAAGTGGTCATCTGTCAAAGCTCCTCCATCAAAAAAGGAAACTCCCCTTGCTCCATTTGCTTTAGCCAGCTCAATTGCTTCTGAAACTTCTTTCCCACTCAATGGAGGTACATAAATTCCTGTATGTAGCTGTGTATTTCGACCCTCCAGGTCTTTAACACCCTGCCTTGTAGCAAAGCCTATCCAGTCAAGTTCTTCATTGTAGAAGTTTTGATAGATCATTGGAAGTACCATATCTACATTCCATTTGTCCCAACGTTGACGTACCATATGGTCTGCCATTTCGGGGTAAGGGAAAACAGCTGCAGTAAGCTTAAGATTATTTTCTTTGGCAATCTTATAGGCGTCGTCTACAACGGCTTTAATTTTATTAAGACGGAATTGTTTCCATTCCATATCAATAGCGGGGTTTTCGAATTCTCTTGGGTTTTTGTGATGTTCTTTTTCAAATTCGGCCACACAAACGTCACAGTAACAGAAATCGAATTCGGCCAGTTCCTCATTTTGCTCCAAATCATACTTTGGAAGCAGTCCTACAGGCAGGAAGATATCCGGGAAGCGAATATAATCAAGATGGATACTTTCTATGCCCTCAACTTTTGCAAGACCCTCTACCAAACTTAGAACATGTTCTCTAGACTCTTTTCTGGTAGGGCACAACCATTGATAATAATCTACATAAGGCCGTGTGTCAAAGTTAGATTTTCCTTCCCTGCTCACCACATACCATTCAGGGTGTTGTTGGGCAACGGCATCTCCTGGACGGTTCATAGTAAACATCCATGCATGTACCTCAAGACCTTCCTTCCTGGCCAGGGGAACTAAATGTTTTAAAACCTGAGGATCTGTCTCTGTATTGATGAGTACCGCATCAATGCCATTTTCCTTATATTTTTTAAATTCCTGGGTGTACTCTGCATCAGTTTTATCGGGATTTGCGGTAATCCAGGTCCAGTATTTGAAATCCTCCTGTTCAAGATCTGTAGTATCAACAGATGCCTGAGTATCCTGGTGGGCTTCAGATTTATTCACACAAGATACAAGTGAAGCTGTTAACAAAAGGAAAAGTAGACTGAGCTTTTTCATTATTTTCACGTTTAAAGTTTTACAAATTTACCATCCTCTTTGATTAAAAGGATATCATCTGAATAAGGACTTTTTACAGATATATTCCAGCCACTTAAATGTTGTTCATAAGTGGGTTTAAGTTGAAGATCATTTAAAGAGGGTTGCGGAATAGAAAGAGCTTTGAGGTTTGGTGCCCACTTACCGTGTTTGGCAAAGTAGCTCTTTTGTTTTCTATAAAGATCGTATAACCACCACTTTATGTGTTCCTCTTCAGGAATTGCAAACTCATCCACATCACCTACAGCTTTCTCCGAGAAATAGACGTAACCCCATTTTTCCGGTTCATGCATATTGATGACGTGTTGAGGAGACCATACCCAGTTATATTCGGGTAAATAATTCCCCTCTTTATCTTTTTTCCTTGAGTAAGTATTGCCCTGTATATCATGAACCCAGTTTACCCTGGAAAAATTAATCCTCCAAAACTCATTTTTGGGAATTCTTGTATGAGTATTTGCTTCTTTAAGAACCTCCCACGGAATTGCCACTTCAACACTCCAAAAGGCATCCTGATCTTTGGGATTGTTCAGACTTCCATCAATAAATACAGCCGATTTTAAACCCTGGATATCCCAACTGTCTACAATAGGCCCCGGTTCACGGTAGGGTTTTGCAATAAAAAGATCCCACACGGTATTTAATGCGTTTACTTCAAATTCAAGGTAATTATGTGTATCACCGTCAGGATCTATAAATATCTCGAAGTCATTATTGTAAAAAATAACTGTGTCTCTTTGTTTTAAGGTTCCCCATATATGTGGTTCCTCCATCTTTGCATAAAAGTATAGATATGTCTCATCGTACAACATCTTCATACGAGTTTGAAATTTGGGATTTTTATGTCCCTCTATATCTACAAAATCATCGCTAAATTCTGCCTTTTTCCAGGAATCTTCGTTAGCCTTTCCATCAATTTCTATTGCCCCCTCTGCTTTATAAGCTATATATGAACGGGGCGCAGGATGGCTTTGTGCAAGTATAAATTGACCCTGGAGGACAAGGAGGAATATTATTACTGGGATTTTTTTCATTACAAGCTGTTATCTTTAATGAATGTTAGTATTTCACTTATTTTCCCATAGGCAAGAGCAGTAACTGTATCGGCTGCGCCATAATAAAGCGCAAGTTTGTCTTCTTCTATAGAATGTAAAGCTGCGCATGGAAACAAGACGTTTGGCACATCGCCTGTTAGCTCATAGATTTCTGAAGGTGCAAGAAGATATGGCTGGGTTCTAAACTTCACTTTTTCGGGTTGCTCTTCATCTAAAATTGCCGCACCTACAGAATACCTGAAGCCATTACATGTGTTTATTACCCCGTGATAAAATAAAAGCCATCCTTCTTCTGTAAGAATGGGAACAGGACCGGCACCTATTTTGGTACACTGCCATGCACTTTGTTCAAAGGGCGATACTTTCATCACACACCTATGTTCCCCCCAGTACTTCATGTCTGGGCTGTAGCTAATGTAAATATCTCCAAAAGGGGTATGACCGTTATCGCTGGGGCGACTCAACATTGCGTATTTCCCGTTGATTTTCTTCGGAAAAAGGACTCCATTACGATTAAATGGAAGGAAAGCATTTTCACACTGAAAGAATTCCTTAAAATCAAAGGTATAGCCTATGCCGATAGTAGGGCCATGATAGCCATTACACCAGGTAATCCAGTATCTATCTTCAATAAATGTCACCCTTGGGTCATATTTATAATCTGAAGCAATCATATCGGTATTTCCCGGATTGAATTGGATAGGATCATGTTCTATAACCCAGTTTAGCCCGTCTTTACTAAATCCCGCAAAAATGTTCATTTGAACCGATTTGTTGTCACATCGGAACACACCTGCATAACCCTCACCAAAAGGAACAACAGCACTATTAAAGATACTGTTGGAACTAGGTATGGCATACCTGTCAATTATAGGATTTTCGCTGTAGCGCCACATGACACTGTTAGAACCTGCTGGGCGGTCTTGCCAGGGAATAGGATTAGATTTCAAGTTCATTCTTTGTATTTTTTAATTTTGTCTAACCATGTAAACTTTAATATGATAGTGGTTACTATAAAAATCGATAAGGCTATTAATGCTTTTGGATAATCTCTCACCACAAAATATATCGGCATTAGAATCATTGAAGATTGCCAGATTATACCCACAATACAGTTAAACATATCGAGGTTAAAATCTTTATTTTTTTCAATACTTATTCCCTCTTCACGAATCATAGTCCTTACCGGTTTCCACCAACCCCAGGGTCTTACGTTGGTATAGAATTCTTTTAAAGTTGCAGAATTAGTAGGCCGGCTTAAAAATGTACCAAATATACATCCTGCCAGAGAAACCAGAAATATTATAGGGAACAGGTAAATAGCAGGAATATGAGCCAATTCAAATAAAACAGAACCGGGTGTAAAGTTGTCTTTATTAAAATCGAGCAAGAACTGTAAAGTTGCTATGATTAGTCCGGAGAGCATCCCCCAGAAATATCCCCAACCATTAAATCGCCACCAAATCCATTTCAAAAAATTAGCCGTTACGTAACCCCCATACAGGGCACTGGTAATCCAGAGTGTAATGGAGTTAATAGATTCTGCGAAAAAGCCCATTACCACACCCAGTACTACCACCAGGAAAGAAGATAAATGAGAAACTTTTATGTAATGTTTATCTGTAGCATTTGGCTTAAAATACTTTTTATAGATATCATTTACAATATATGCAGGTCCGGCATTTACAAAAGCGGAAAACGTAGACATAAATGCCGCCAAGAGACCGGCTAAAAGCAAACCTTTTATCCCCACAGGAATGTGGTTGTTAATCACCTGGGGCAGGAGAATTTCCAGATCATTCCCATTAATACTTCCAGAGCCTGCGAGTTGAGGAGCAATAAAAACGAGTGCAAGTACAACAATGCCACTAATAAGCAAATACCTTGGTATAAAAAGCACCAAATTTGTGAAACCACTCATGTACGCTGCATCTTTTACAGTTCGTGTAGAAAGTATACGCTGCATGTCGTAACTGGGAGTAGGCCCTGCAACACTGGCAAAAAAGCCTTTAAATAAAGTCATTCCTATAAAAGCACCAAACATTTTATACCCCTGGGTATCTATTAAGTGGTTAAATTTCTCTTCTTTTCCATTCCAGAATGTTTCGAGCTCCCAACCAAAGAAGATATTTTTCCATTCCCCGGGAATAATAGCCGAGATCTGGGCATCGGTTAAATAAATGAAGGTGTATGCCGTAACCAGAAGCCCTGCTACTACCATGATTAGGTACTGCAATACTTCAGTAGCCACTACAGAGAACATACCGCCTTTAATCGTGTAAATGGTGGTGAGAAAAATTATGATTAATGCATAACACTGTTCCGAAGCCAAAACTTCATATCCAATTAAATTAACCGACATATCCCAGGGAAGAATAACAGTCATGAATTTTCCCACGCCTTCAAAAAAATATGCGATAAACCCAATAGCTGCTACAACAGCAAATACGGCCACAATAAAATGAGAGGCCCTGCCTGCTTTATCATCTCCAAAACGTGTGAGAATCCATTCTGATCCTGTCATAACTTTTGAACGCCTTATCCACACCGCGAGGAACATCATTATAAACACCTGGTTCCATACCGGCCACATCCACATGAACATGAAGCTTTTGACACCATACAAAAATAATATCCCCACCATCCAGGCAGTCCCTGAAACATCAAACATCCCAGATCCATTACTTAAACCCAGGTAATACCACTTTATTGATTTTCCTCCTAAAAAATAAGAGTCGAGGCCTTTTGAAGCTTTTTTAGAAACATAGATCCCTACTCCAAGCGTTACTGCTATATAGAGTAAAATAATAATTACATCAAGAGTTGCCATTACTTCGCAGTTGTATTATTAATACCCCAGTTAAGGTTAGGCTCGGGTCCCATTTTAAAGTGTAACTCCCCACCTTGTAAAATTTCATCATGTGTTATAAAAGTACGGTCCAGATTGGTGCCGTTTAGTTGGGCAGATTGGATATAAATATTAACATCGGATACATCTTCTGCTATGATTTTAAAACTCTTTCCATCCTGAAGCTGAATGACAGATTCTTCAAATAATGGACTTCCTATTTCGTATTGGGCTGATACCGGATTAAGTGGATAAATTCCCATCGAGCTAAGAACAAACCAGGCCGACATTTGCCCGGCATCTTCGTTTCCGCTTAAACCATCAGGTTGTGTGCTATATTGAGTTTTGAGAATCTCCCTCACCCAATACTGGGTACGCCAGGGTTGATTTGCTTTATTGAATAAATAAGCTATATGATGACTAGGTTCATTACCGTGGGCATATTGACCTATAAGCCCCGAAATATCAGCTGAAACATTATCTCCTGTTATTTCAGAACTTTCGGTAAAAAGTTGTTCCAGCCTTTCGCTAAATTTTTCCTGACCATGAAGAGCTACAAAGGCCTCCGGCTCATGTAGTACAAACCAGCTATGCTGCCAGGCATTCCCTTCGGTATAATCTGTGTGTTCTCTGTGATTGGAGAATTTTGGATCAAAAGGTTCATTCCATACCCCATCTTTAGTCTTACCTCGCATAAAGCCCGTTTCAGAGTCAAATAATTCCTGGTAGGCCTTTGCTCTTTGAGAAAAATACCTGTAATCCTCGTTTTTCCCAAGGGCCTGGGCCATTTGAGCAACTGCCCAGTCATTGTACGCATATTCAAGAGTAATAGTGACTGACTCGTCCAGAAGGTTATATGGTATAAAGCCATATTCTTTGTATAAATCTAATCCGCGTTCATCTTGCATCATCGTATTCTTCATTGCTTCATAGGCGAACTCTACATCAAAATCTCTTATTCCCTTAAAATAAGCTTCAGCTATTACCGGAACTGAATGATATCCTGTCATTGTATTGGTTTCATTGCCATACAGCGTCCACACAGGAAGAATATTTTCAGTTTTATAGTATTCGAGAAGGGACCTGATCATATCCGGCACCTTTTCAGGATCGGTTAGGGTGAGTAGCGGATGTTGTGCCCTAAAAGTATCCCACAAAGAGAAAGTGGAATAAGCAGTGTAATCTCCTGCTTTAATGATTTCATCATTCTCTTTCCTGAACTCACCATTCTTATCACTAAAGGTTACCGGCGCCAGTTTTGTATGGTAAAGTGCGCTGTAAAATATAGCTTTTAAAGAATCAACCGGGGTTTGTATCTTAATAGTTTCCAAAGCTTCAGCCCATTGTGCGGTTGCTTCCTCTTTTCTTTTATCAAAATTGAAATCGTTCGCATCCAAATTCTCTTTTGCATTTTCAATACTTACCGATGATAATGCCAATTTCACCTGAAGGTTGGTTCCTGTTTCAGTATCAAAGAAAAACTGTGCAGCAGTTTTGACCCCGTTAGCATTGTGGTTATCAACAACTTTCCCATCTGTCAGGAAATTAGCATCAACAATAGGTTTGGAGAACTCTGCGACAAAAAAGACTTTTTGATTATTGGCCCAACCGGTACTGTATCTATACCCACTAATAGTAGTGGGGTTTTCAAGTTCAATAGAAGATTCTGTAGGCCTGTCCCAGTTAATTGCAAAACCCAAATCTACTACTACCGTTTGTTCATCTCCCTCTCTAAAAATGTATTTTTGGTAGCCAGTTCTTTTAGAAGCTGTTAAAAACACCTCTACCTCATGATCATCAAGAAAAACGCGATAAAATCCCGGGGATGCTTCTTCATTCGCATGATCAAACTTTGAGCTATAAGGAATATCATTTCTGGACTTTACAGGCACAGCTAAATCGATTTCTTTATTCACCGGCATAAAAAGTAAGTCCCCCAGATCTCCAATACCAGTTCCACTTAAATTTAAGTGAGTAAAACCTACTATGGTATCATCTGAATAATGATATCCTGAGCACCAGTCCCAGTCACTAATGCCATTATTAGGACTCAATTGTATCATTCCAAAGGGAGTTGTGGCTCCAGGATAAGTATGACCATGACCTCCTGTACCCACAAATGGATCTACATAAGAAATGGGCGATGGTTCGGGTTCAACGTTGGTAATACTACCATCATTTTTACAGGAATAAATGGCAAAAAAAAGTATAAAATATAACGGGAGGGAAGGCTTATTCATTAAGGCAGAATTTGAGGGAACTACAACATTTCCTTAACAAATATCAAGATTTATTTATATATTCCGGATCCAAAAAAGGTAATTTAGACCAACAACAATTTTGGAAAGCTTAACAGCCAGAAATTGGCATTTATGATACTACAAAAGCATTTCGACAAGGTCTTTAACGGCACCTCTGATTACTACAAAATTGGACCAGAACACCATGTATTATTTTGGTTCTGTTATTTTGTTTTTAATGTTCTCAGGTGGGGTAGCTACTATGATGATTACTTGTTATCACTCAAGGGAAATATTATAGGCTTCCCTATACATATGTTGCTAAGTTATGTCACCATCTATATCTTTATCCCAAAGTTTATTGAAAAAAGACATTTTTTTAGCTTCGCTGTTTCCGTAATCCTTTCCATATTTTTAATGGTGAGGGTTAAATTTGACCTAACCTCTCTTTTGGTAAGCAGTAATGTATGGCCAGAAGGACCTGTAGAAACCACAACGTTTAGTTTTAACTATGTGATTACCATGATGTTAGGGGAGTTCTATGTAATCTCATTTGTTACAGCTCTTAAAATAACTATAGACTGGATGCAGGAGAGCAAAAGAGTTGCTAAACTTGAGAAAACACAACTGGAAACCGAATTAAAATTTCTACGTTCCCAGATATCGCCCCACTTTTTCTTTAATACCTTAAATAATATCTACTCTTTATCTCTTGATAAGTCTGTCAAAGCTTCAGAAACTATATTGAAGCTCTCTGAGTTAATGCGATATCTTCTTTACGAGACCAATGAAAATAAACAGGATCTTCAAAAAGAGATCATCTGCATTCAAAATTATCTGGATCTTGAAAAGATCAGATATGGTGATCTATTACAGGTCAATATGTCAATTACGGGAGATATTGAAGGTAAAAAAGTTTCTTCCATGCTTTTAATTCCTTTTATTGAAAATGCAATTAAACATGGGGCAAATAAAACGATTGGCAAAACCGACATAATTATTACCTTCACCGTTCAGGAGGATTTTCTACTTTTTAAAATCATTAACACGCTACCTCCTCAACCTTCTATGGTTCAATTTAATCAGCCCGGAGGGATTGGAATTGCGAATGTGAGAAAAAGGCTAGAACTGGCATACAGTAAAGACGAATTTGAACTTCAGAATTACGAAGAAAAGAACAGGTATATCGTAAAATTAAAACTGAAACTTCGATGAACTTAAAGTGCATAATTATTGACGATGAACCATTGGCTATAAATGTAATAAAGAACCATCTGTCTCAATTCAAAGATGTAAGTATTTCAGCCACTTTTAACAACGCAGTTGAAAGCCTGAAATATCTCGAAAATTCTGAGGTAGATCTCCTATTCCTGGATATAAACATGCCAGTTTTAGACGGCTATAGCCTTCTAAAGAGCCTCAGCAAGAAACCCATGGTGATTATCACTACAGCTCATGCCGAATTTGCAGTACAAAGCTACGAACTTGAAGTGCTCGATTATTTGGTTAAACCCATATCCTTTCCCCGCTTTGTAAAAGCCATGAATAAAGCTTTAAAAAGGAAACAAACCACCAGGACCGTAGAAACCACCAGTGAAAAAGATCACATCTTTATTAAAATGGATAAAAAGTTAATGAAGAAGATCTACCTGGATGATATTAAGATTGTAGAGAGCCTAAAAGATTATATTAGAATTATTACCACCAGTGGTAAGTACATTGTTCATCAAACCTTAAGTAATTTCACTGATAGTCTTCCTGCTGATAAGTTTATTAGAATTCACAGATCATTTACTATCTCCCTTGATAAAGTCGAGGCCATAGAAGGCAATTGCTTGCAGATTGACGGGAATAAATATACTATTGGTCGAAGCTATTTGAACGATGTAAAAGAAACGCTTCTTAAAACCTACTGATGTAAAAGCTTCACCTCTGCCTTATAGTGTAGACCATGCACGGCTAAATGTCTATTCACAAGGGTTTCAAAAATGGCATTTTCAGGCAGCGTTTATTGAAAGTCATTTGCACCTGTTAGAACAAAAAATACCGGAGCTTTTAAACCCCTGTACTTTAATATTTTTTGCCTTGATGAGCTTTTGCTAAATATCTTTTTTGTCACTACTTAAGTCCCCAATTTTTGTTGGGTTCTCTCCCCATTTGAAAAATCAATTCACCCCCGTCAATAATTTCTGAATGAGATATTGTTGTTCGATTAAAATCCTTACCATTTAATGTGGCCGATTGGATGTATCGATGCTCATCAGAAACATTTACGGCCTTTATTGTAAAAGTATTTCCTTCTGGCAACTTAATTACAGATTGTTCAAAAAGAGGACTTCCAATTTCATATTCGGCAGCAGCCGGATTAAAGGGATACAAGCCCATAGAACAAAAAACATACCAGGCAGACATTTGCCCGGCATCTTCATTCCCGCTCAAACCATCAGGTTGCGTAGAATATTGTGTTGATAAGATTTCCCTTACCCAAAATTGCGTTCGCCAGGGTTTACCTGCTTTGTTGAATAAATATGCAATATGATGGCTTGGCTCATTCCCATGAGCATACTGGCCAATAAGTCCCGATATATCTGCTGAAGCATTTTCTCCCTTTATTTCTGAATCTTCAGTAAAAAGTTGCTCCAGTTTACTGCTGAAATTCTCTGCTCCGCCGTGAAGTTCAATTAGCTCCTGGGGTTCATGTAAAACAAACCAACTATGCTGCCATGCATTACCTTCGGTATAATCTGTATTCTCCATGTGACTGGAAAATTTTGGATCAAACGGTGTATTCCAGGATTTACCATCTTCACTCTTTCCTCTCATAAAACCAGTTTCAGCATCAAACAACTTTTGATATGCTTTGGCCCGATTCGAAAAGTATTTATAATCTTCGGATTTATTTAAAGCTTTTGCCATTTGAGCAACACACCAGTCGTTATATGCATATTCAAGGGCATAAGTCACAGATTCATCAAGTTCCCGGAACGGTATATAGCCGTATTCTTTATAAAACTTTAATCCGCGTTGATCCTGCATCATGGTGTTTTTCATGGCTTCATAAGCCTCTGCAACATTAAAATCTCTTATTCCCTTGAAATAGGCCTCGGCAATAACCGGTATAGAGTGGTATCCTGTCATTGTATTGGTTTCATTTCCATAAAGCGTCCAGACCGGCAGCACTCCTTCAATTTTATAATACGCTAGCATTGATTTTATGATATCTGAAACTTTATCAGGATCGGTCAAAGTGAGTAGCGGTTGCTGTGCCCTAAAAGTATCCCATAAAGAAAGCGTGGTGTAGGCAGTAAAATCCTGTGCCTTTAAAATACTGTCATTTGAAGCACGGAATTCTCCATTCTTATCACTAAATATAACTGGTGCCACTTTAGTGTGATACAAGGCAGTATAGAATATTGTTTTAAGAGAATCCTCTTTCGTCTCCACTTTAATACCTTTTAAAGCATCTTCCCACAATGCAGCAGCCTCATTTTTGGCAACGTCAAAATCGTTTTTTTCATTATTTAGATTCTGTCTCGCATTCTCTATGCTCACCGAAGACAACGCTAATTTTACCTGCAGTTCATAAGTTTTTTCTAAATCAAAAAATAACTGGGTAGCAGTTTTAGCCCCTTCCGCGCTATTTTCATTTACTTCCTGGCCATCACTAACTAATGATTTTGAAACAATAGGACTGGAAAATTTTGCAACAAAAAATACTTTTTGATTCTTTGCCCACCCGGTACTGTGTCTAAATCCGCTTATAGTGTAATCGTCTTCAATCGTTATTTTGGTTGCCAGCGGGCTGTCCCAGTTAATGGCAAACCCGAGATCAACTATTACCGATTGTTCTCCTGCCTGGCTATATTTATATTTTTGATAGCCTGTTCTCGCAGAAGCTGTCAACTCCACCTCTACCTCAGGATCTTCAAGAAAAACCCTGTAGTAACCGGGAGATGCCTCTTCTTTTGAATGGCTAAAAAAAGATTTGTACAGAATATCGTCCCTTGTTTTAACCGGAGTGGTTAAATCGATCTTCTTGTTGGCAGGCATAAAAAGCAAATCGGCCAAATCTCCAATTCCGGTACCACTAAGGTGCAAATGACTGAAGCCCACTATAAGGGTGTCAGAAATGTGGTAACCCGAAGACCAGTCCCAACCTTGTTTCCCGTTATCGGGACTTAGCTGGATCATTCCAAAGGGTACGGTGGCACCTGGATAGATATGGCCATGCCCACCAGTTCCAATAAACGGATCAACAAATGTTGTTACCTGCGCCTCATTAGATGGTTCCTTGTGCATATCACGATTACAGGAAAAGAGGAAGAAGACACCGAGGCTCAATAAGGAAAGGACGTTTTTGTTCATAATCTATGTAAGGATTTTCTACTCAAAAATGGCAAATTTAATAAACATTTCAACCCAGCTATTTATTGAGATATTAGATTTTAGATGTGAGACTTCTCACTTTAAAAAAGGGGTTCCAAAAATGTCATTTTTGGAACCCCTTTTTGGTATTTAGAATTTGGTGTTTGGAATTTAGTTCTGAAGCCTTCAAATGTCAGTTCAATATTTCATTAATCTTTTCCACTACCTTTTGCGGCGGAATGCTCCTCATCACCTCTTCATATCCCTGCGGAATATCTTTTCCGTAGATGGAGGTGGGAATAGCAGGGTATTTCTGAAGATCGGGCAGCAGGGAGTTTGTTTCGGGTTGGCGGAAAGGGGCGAATCCGGTGTAGGGATGAGTGAGCCCCCAAATAGTGATCACCGGCACTCCAAAATTGGCTGCGAGGTGTCCGTTACCGCTGTCCATTGCCAGCATAAGATCAAGGTTTGAAATAAGAGAAAGCTCTTCTTCAAAGGATAACTTCCCGGCTACTGAAACAGCATTGGGAAATTCTTTCTCCCATGCGGCCAGTTTCCCGGTTTCTTCTTTACCTCCCCCGAACAAAAATATCCTCAAATTTTGCCCTTTTTGAAGCTTCAGTAAAACCTCTTTCATGAGATCTTCGGGATAAGCCTTGGAAGCATGCTGGGCAAAAGGTGCGATTCCTATCCAGTTGTTATCCTTTTCCCCTGTAATAGCGCTTAAATTCCCCGTCAATTCCTGCTTTTGCAGTACCTGCACAGAATTGATCTCTATGGGATATCCAAGTTTATCAAAAACTTCAGTATACCGCTCATGGGTTGCCTTCAGTTGTTCAAAGATCTTGTTATTGCTTCGGGTGAGGGCTTTTTTTTCTTTCCGGCCTTTGTCCAGCTGGCGTACCGGGATTCCCTTCAGCTTAAAAAACAACTTCAGAATATTAGACCGCAAGACATTGTGAAGGTCGGCAACGGCATCAATTTTAAGGTCGAGCAATTCCGAAGAAAGCTTTTTGAGTCCAATTATGCCTTTGTGTCTTCCTTTTACTTCAGCTTCAAAAATCTGAACATTACGAAGATCTTTAAACATGGGGGCGAAAAACCGTCGGGTAAGCAGGGTAAGCTTAACATTGGGATATTTTTCAGTAAAAGCTATGAGAACCGGCACCATCATCGCCACATCTCCCATGGCCGAGAGGCGTATAACTAAAATGTGGTGCGTTCTTTCCATCCAAAAATGCTATTTTTTAGCCCCTCTTAAAACAGGGTTAAGATCATCATCGTTGTACATCTTCATTTGCCTGTACACCTTCATGTATTTATCACCACTGGCGATATCACCGAGTAACTGATTGATTGCCGTAGAAAGGTCTACACGCTGCTCCAGCAAGACATCGAGCTTTGCCTGGCATTTTATCATGTGTTCCTGCCCGGCATCAACGCGATTGGCCTCTTCGTTCATGTGGTAGATCTTGAGGGCCAGGATAGAAAGCCTGTCAATAGCCCAGGCGGGGCTCTCAGAATTGATCGTCGCATCCTCTTTTGGCTCCACATCTTTATACTTGTCAAGAAAGTAACTGTCAAGGTATTCCACCATATCGGTACGATCCTGGTTTGAGGCATCAATTTGCCTTTTTAGCTTAAGCGCTGCAACAGGATCAATGTTTGGATCGCGAATAATATCTTCATAATGCCATTGCACGGTATCAATCCAGCACTTGCGGTACAAAAGGTGCTCCAGGAGCTGTTCCTTCTCGTCGTAAGGGTTGTGAAACTCCTGCCCTACCGTGTTTATCTCATGATACTTCTCTATTACTTCCTGAAAGATCTTATTTGCTTTATCTGAAAACATATGCTGAAATTTTAGAGGTTCTTCGGAAGAAAAACCACCGATTAACAATTCTGGCAAAGGTACCGGATTTTTAGCTTTTTTGAAGGGTGATTTTCAATCTTCTGAAGCTTTGTTACAGCAGCAGAAGCAGCGCGGGCAGCAGGATTATGGTTATAAACAACATTTCTTTAAACCACTGGTCTTTCATACTTTGAAAGTAATTGGTTACCACAATTGCTAATGGCGCGAAGAAAAACATCAATTCACTGCCATTTTTGGTAGGTGCCAGGACCCCAACTGTTAAAGCCACCCCGGCACAAAGTAAAATTATGAACAGGGAAGATTTGGCGTTAGCACTGGCTTTTTGAATGATTAGAACATAGAAAAAAGATGACCACAGGGTAAGCGCAAAGAGAAAAGCTGAAGGAATGAGAAGGGACAGATTGCGGTATTGCTCAAAATCGAGGTTAATTGCCTGGGTCCAGTCGGCCAGGGTGTAGAAGGTGTCGGTAATTAAAAGATCTGCACTTGTAACAATGGAGAGCAGTGCTAGCAGGGCCGCCACCGGCACCAGCCAGTTTTTAAACCTGTGCCCCACATGCACCAGAAGGCCAAAGTAGACCACGAATAAGAAAAGAATGCTCCAAAAATAAAAGAGCGATGCTACCCCTATCCAGAAAGTTGCATCAAAGATTTTTTTCACTGTTTCACGCTGCGATTTTAGAGACAGGATGCGGCGCAGCGCAAGGAGCAGAAATAAATTCGCTATTATAACATCATTGTTTTGCAATGCAGCGCTAAACATGCAAAGAAAACCTGCAAACAAAATACTTTTATAGGCGTTACGCCCCGTAAGCTCATTTCTTCCCGAAATAAAATTGAGAATAAAAACACTCAGCACCAGTATCAGGAACATTCCTACCTCCTGCCAAATGACCCAAAAAGGCGCCGAAAACAGTGCCTGAAGGTTAGCAAAAAGATAAAAAATAAAGATGTACACGGCCACTACAATGAAGTTAATAGGCCTTGAATTGCTAAAAAAGCTTGTTAGCATTAGGGTTTTTTATATTTTTGTGGAGTTAAATATAGCTACTATGAAGGATTTTTTCGAGGGGATACAGACCATTTTTGAAGATTACCTGTTCGCACCGTTCAACGGGCTTGCCAATTTAGAACTGGATAGCTGGTGGTTGGCAAACGCTGTAAACTGGATCTTTATGTTAATTGCGGCAGCAGCTTTTATTTACTGGATGTTGCAGCTAAAGAAATTCAACGACCGTAACGAGGAAAAGCGCGAAACCAGCGCCCATTCTTTCCTGGGTTAGAGGTCAAAACCTATATCCTTCCTAAAATACATCTTATCAAAATGAAGTTTTTCGGCATTTTGATAAGATTTTTTTATTGCCTCCCGGAAATCTTTTCCAAAAGAGGTGATAGCGATAACACGGCCACCATTGGTTAAAACCTTTCCATCTTTTTCTACAGTTCCTGCGTGAAAAACGATTGATCCGTCGATGTCATCCAAGCCGGTAATTTCTTTTCCCTTTTCGTAATCTTCAGGGTATCCACCAGACACTAGCATTAAAGTTGCTGCAGCTTCTTCCTTCACCTTAAGCTCAATTTCGCTCAGTTTCCCTTCAGATATTTTCTGAAATACCTCAACAAGATCAGATTCTACCCTGGGTAATACAACTTCTGTTTCGGGGTCACCCATTCTTACATTGTATTCAATCACATAAGGCTCTTCTCCAACTTTAATAAGACCAATAAAAACAAAACCTTTATAGTCAATATCTTCGGCTTCAAGTCCGGCAATAGTCGGTTTTACAATCCTCTCTTCAACCTTCTGCATAAAAACATCATCGGCAAAAGGAACAGGTGAAATTGCACCCATTCCGCCGGTATTTAGGCCTGTGTCTCCTTCGCCAATACGCTTATAATCCTTTGCTGTTGGCAGGATCTTATAATTATTTCCATCGGTAAGTACAAAAACACTGAGCTCAATCCCGTCAAGGAATTCTTCGATCACCACGGTATTTCCGGCAGTACCGAATTTATTTTGGGTGAGCATATTTTCCAGTTCATTCTGTGCTTCTTCAAGGGAATTCAGGATCAGGACACCTTTTCCGGCAGCAAGACCATCAGCTTTTAGCACGTACGGTGGCTTGAGGGTGGTAAGAAACTCCTTTCCGGCGGCAAGACTTTCTTTAGTAAAGCTCTCATACGCCGCAGTAGGAATGTTGTGCATGGCCATAAACTCCTTGGCTCTCTCTTTACTTCCTTCCAGCAAGGCACCTCTCTTTGACGGGCCAATTACCGCTACCTGCTTCAATTGCTCATCCTGCCTGAAAAAATCAACAATACCATTAACCAGGGGATCTTCTGGCCCCACCACCATCATCTCAATTTTTTCCCTTAGCACCAGCTCTTTTACAGCTTCAAAATCATTGACACTCACCGCTACATTTGTAGCTATAGCCGAGGTGCCGGCGTTACCGGGCGCTATAAAGAGTTTATCGCAGTGACTGCTTTGAGATAGTTGATGTGCGAAAGTATGTTCGCGGCCTCCTGAACCAAGGATGAGAATATTCATAGGTGTGTGTTTTCTTTCTTGGCTCAAAAATAATTGTTTGTAAATTGAAGCGCTAACTAATTGGCGTAAAAAACAATTTTAATTTCAACTTTGAACTGGTTCAGCCTCTCCTTACAACTCAACCGTTTTCCCATAAAGAAGGCTAAAAAAGTCCTGGAAGAGATCCGGAACATTCCGGAGGAAGAATATAAAACCTATGTTGGGGAAAGAAAAAGAGAAATTGTTGAACACCATTTAAAGCACAATCCATTTTACCGTGATTTCTTCGGAAGCAGCGAATACAACACCTGGGAAGAGGTGCCGGTAATGCAGAAGAAAAACCTGCAACGACCTCTTGAAGAACGCTTCAGCAAAGGTTTTAACTCCGGGAACAGCCATGTGGGGAAAACTTCCGGCTCCAGCGGCCATCCTTTCATTTTTGCCAAAGACAAATTTTGCCACGCCCTCTCGTGGGCCGAATTTTACGACCGTTACCGCTGGTACAATATTGACCTCGACAAATCTTTACAGGCCCGCTTCTACGGAATTCCCTTTGACCAGTATGGCTATTTCAAAGAACGCCTCAAAGATTACTTTGGCAGGAGATACCGGTTTCCCATTTTCAATCTTAATGATGAAAAGATGGAAGAATTCCTGCTGAAGTTTCAGAAAAGACCTTTTGAATACATAAACGGCTACACCAGCTCTATTCTGCTCTTTGCTAAATTCCTTCAGAAAAAGAACCTCGTTCTAAAGAATATTTGTCCCAGCCTGAGGCTTTGTATTGTTACCAGTGAAATGTTGTTTGACGAAGACAGGAAACTTATGCAAAAGACCTTTGGGGTACCAATTGTCAATGAATACGGCGCGAGTGAACTGGGGCTGCTGGCATTTCAAAATAATGCAGGGGAGTTGATCCTTAACAGCGAAACCCTTTTTGTGGAAATTCTGGATGAGACAGGCAAAGCCGTAGCCCCGGGCGAAGATGGCCGCATCGTCATTACCTCGCTCTACAATAAAGCACATCCTTTTATTCGATACGACATTGGCGACAGCGGCGCTCTTGCTGAAAACTCAGGTGTCAAAAAGGGCATTTTGAAGACACTTTTAGGAAGGACAAATGATGTTGCCTTTTTACCGAGTGGAAAAGTAGTACCCGGCCTAACTTTCTATTACGTCACCAAAACTGTGATTGAAAACAGCGGAAATATCAAAGAATTTATTGTGCAGCAGACGGCTCCCGGCTCTTTTAAAGTGATTTATGTTTCTGAAGATGAATTAAAATTGCCTCAAAAGAAAAAGATCGAAGCTGCTATGGAAACTTACCTCGAAAAAGGGCTAAACCTCAGCTTTGAACATAAACTGCTGCTCGACCGAAGCAAAAGAGGAAAGCTGAAGCAGTTTGAATCACTTGTGTAAGGAGACTTTCTGTTTCTGTTTCACAAAAAGTTGCTCCCACAGGAACAATACCATCCAAAAAAGGCTTTTTACAGCTGAATATTTGAGCACCTCCCTATAAACCTTATAATTATACCCAAGCATTTCCATTTTGTTTTGGGAAATTGAGCCTCTGCGTTCCCGGTAGATGGCGAGCGGCTCCTCAATTCCTTTGGCGCCACCTGCTTTCCTCACTGCCAACAGCCAAAGGCCCCAATCCTGCCTCTTTCTGATGAGCGGACAATAGATCTTCCCCAGCGATCGGGCATCATAGATTCCAGTGAGGTTGCCAATATAATTTGCTTTCTTAAGCTTTGAAAAAGTGAGGGTTTTGAGTGCCATTACTTGTTTGTTAATGCTTTCACCGTCTTCGTTCATGAGTTCATAGCTGCCATAGCAAACCCTTACTTGCTCCTCCTGCATTAGTTTAAGCTGCTTTTCCAGCTTTTGGGGCTTCCAGAGGTCGTCGGCATCCAGAAAAGAGATGAAATCTCCTGTAGCCGCTTTTATGCCAATATTTCGGGCGAAACCGGCTCCCTGGTTTGTGGGCAGTACATGCAGTTTAATTCGGTCATCTTCGGCAATGAAACCTTCAGTGATTTTTGAAGTTGCATCATGCGAGGCGTCATCAATCACCAGCAATTCCCAGTTATAATGGGTTTGCTGCTGTACAGAGCGAATACTTTCAGCAATAAAACCGGCAGCGTTATAAGCCGGCATGATGACAGAAACCAAAGATTTTTTCATCATTTTCAGGTTTTAGCCATTATAAAAATTCCTGCGGAACAGCCAAAACATAAGGCCTCAAAAATGCTATTTTCGGATATGTTTTGAGAAGTCTTTATGTTCACTTCTATAGAGTTCTTCCTCACTAAGATCTTTAAAATATTCGTAGGTCTTTCTCATCCCTTCGCTACGTGACACTTGGGGCTCCCAGCCCAAAATCTCTTTAGCTTTAGAAATATCGGGTTGCCGCTGCATGGGGTCATCTTCGGGTAAGGGTTTATAAATGATCTTTTGATCTGTTCCTGTCAACCTGATGATCTCTTCAGCAAAATCCTTTATAGTGATCTCATGCGGATTACCAATATTCACAGGTAGGGCGTAATCACTTAACAATAACCTGTAAATCCCCTCCACCTGGTCATCTACATAGCAAAAAGACCTGGTTTGAGAACCGTCTCCGAAGACAGTAAGATCTTCTCCCCTTAAAGCCTGACCAATAAAAGCCGGAATTACCCGTCCGTCATTTAACCTCATTCTTGGTCCGTAGGTATTGAAAATTCTAACGATCCTTGTCTCGAGACCGTGAAAACGGTGATAGGCCATGGTAATAGATTCCTGAAATCTTTTAGCTTCATCATATACGCCGCGGGGGCCAATAGTGTTCACGTTGCCGTAGTATTCTTCGGTTTGAGGATGTACCAGCGGGTCTCCGTAAACTTCCGAAGTAGAAGCAATAAGTATCCTCGCCTTTTTAACCATGGCGAGCCCCAAAAGGTTGTGAGTTCCCAAAGAGCCCACTTTTAGGGTTTGGATAGGGATCTTAAGGTAATCTATGGGACTGGCAGGAGATGCAAAATGCAAAATATAGTCCAGATCTCCCGGTACATGCACAAAAGTGGTCACATCATGATGGTAAAACTCAAAATTCTCCAGCTTAAAAAGATGCTCAATATTTCTTTTGTCACCTGTGATAAGATTGTCCATTCCAATCACATGGTAACCTTCATTTATAAATTTATCACACAGGTGGGAACCCAGAAAACCTGCAGCCCCGGTGATGAGGATTCTTTTCTTCATTGGTTGGTTTTACCCTCGAAAGTAATAAAATTTAAGGGATACAGCTGTTCCTGAAGGTACAGCAGCAGCAGTTAATGTTGTATTTAAGAATAATTTAACCCAATTTAAGCAAAACTGAAACTAAGCATTGCCCGCAATATGAGTAAATTAGGCTAACAACAGAAAATT
The DNA here is from genome assembly GCF_049569215.1 of Salinimicrobium sp. TIG7-5_MAKvit. Classification (GTDB taxonomy): domain Bacteria; phylum Bacteroidota; class Bacteroidia; order Flavobacteriales; family Flavobacteriaceae; genus Salinimicrobium; species Salinimicrobium profundisediminis. The sequence continues at coordinate 1,698,028 of NZ_CP145903.1, forward strand.
ATTACCTATGAGAAATTTTTTACGACACCTCAACACCAATGTAAGCGATGCCGAAAGAGGGGCTTCCTTCCTGGCAGGAGCCTATTTTCTTTATGATGCATTGGGAAAGGAAAAGAAAAGCGGCATTGAAGCTGTTATTGCCGGTTACCTGCTATACAGGGGGATCTCGGGAAATTGTTTTCTGTATAATGCCATAGGAAAAACCAAACCCGACAATCGCAGTCGTAATGTAAATATTCAGCTGAGTTTAGTAGTGAATAAACCCCGGGAAGAAGTCTATAACTTTTGGCGGAACCTTGAAAACCTCCCGCTGTTCATGGAGCACCTTGAAAGCGTGGAAAGTCTAAACGACAGCATCTCGGTTTGGGAAGCCCATTTACCGGGACATGTTGGTACGCTAAGGTGGAAAAGTCAAATTGTAAAGGAAAGACCCTTTGAACTGCTGGGCTGGCAATCTTTACCGGGTTCATCTATTGAGAATGCCGGAAAAGTAGAATTTCGCGATGCGGGGGAAGGAACAGAGTTACACATTGTGATCTCCTATCACGCCCCTGGTGGGATACCCGGAGAAAGTGCGGCCCGTCTTTTAAACCCTGTCTTTGAAGATATGGTTGAAGAGGATGTACGCCACTTTAAATGGTTTATTGAGAGGGATTACAATTTTTGACAGAGCTTCTTTAAGCTCTCCTTCCAGTGAAGTATTGGCAGGTTAAAAACCTGTTGTACCTTTTCTTTATTCAGCACACTGTAAGACGGCCTCACGGCGAGTGTCTGGTAATCATTGTTTTCAATCAACTCTGCATCAGAACCGGTTATATCAAGAATTTCTCTGGCAAAATCAAACCAGGTGGCCTCTCCCAGATTACTGTAGTGGTACAAACCAAAGTTTATCTTGCCTGTTGCAATGATCTCCAGAATAAAAGCAGCAAGATCGTGAGCATTAGTCGGAGTTCCCTTTTGGGAAGTAGTGATATTTAAAGTTTCACCTGCCCTGGCTTTTGACCTGATGGTGTTGAAAAAATTCTTCCCGATTTCTGAATATAACCATGAGGTCCTGAAAATGAGGTACCGGTTTGTAGCTTCCTGGATATACTGCTCCCCAAGAAGTTTGGACGCCCCATAAACATTCAGCGGATCTGTAGCGTCTTCTTCGGAATATGGAGAATTTTTCTTTCCATTAAACACATAATCTGTAGAGATGTGAATAAGCGTGCAGCCGGTTTCCTCACAATCTCTGGCAAGATTTCTCACACTTTCAGCATTTAAAAGATAAGCCATTTCCTGCTCCTTTTCGGCCTGTTCTACATTTGTGTAGGCAGCACAATTGATGCAGATATCAAATTTCTCCCTGCGCATGTAAGCTCCCACAACAGCAAATTGTGAAAGATCAAGATCATCTGAAGTTGTAAAGGTAAAATTGAGATCAGGGTACTTTAGAGAAGCCTCTTTAAAGCATTTCCCTAACTGCCCTCCTGCCCCGGTGACTAAAATTTTCATAGCCCCAGTTCTTTAAAAGTGGGAAGATGAGCATCTTTTTCTGAAAGGATGAGCTCATCTTCAGGAAATTCCCAGTCTATATTGAAAGTAGGATCATTGTAATAAACGCCTGCATCGGCATCTTTGTGAAAGTACTGGTCACATTTATATGCAAATACCGATATTTCAGACAGCGTGAGAAAGCCATGTGCAAATCCGGCAGGCACGAAGAGCTGATGATGGTTTTCGTCGCTTAAAACCACTTGAAATGATTTTTTATAGGTTGGGGAATCTGGCCGAAGGTCTACTACAACATCCAGAACCTTACCAACCACAGTCCGCACCAATTTTGACTGTGCATATTTTCCCTTCTGAAAATGAAGCCCTCTCAAAACACCTTTTTTGGAAGATGATTGGTTATCCTGCACAAACTCCATATCCAGGCCTGTTACCTCTTCAAATCTCCTTTGACTGAAGCTTTCCAGAAACGTGCCGCGGTGATCACGAAAGACTGAAGGTTTCAGCAAAAAACAATCTTTTAAAGGAGTCTGTTCAATTTCTAACATATTAATCTAATTGTAAAAGGTATTCGCCGTACCCGCTTTTTAAAAGAGGCTGGGCCAGCTTATGCAGCTGCTGTTTATCTATATAGCCCATATTATAGGCGGTTTCTTCTATTGCCCCTATCTTCAATCCCTGTCGTTCTTCAATGACCTGCACAAATTGTGAAGCTTTCATCAGGGAATCAAAGGTGCCGGTATCGAGCCAGGCCGTACCCTTGTCGAGAATGCTCACCTGTAACTTCCCTTTTTGAAGGTAATCGTTGTTCACATCGGTAATCTCAAGTTCTGCCCTGCCCGAAGGTTTTATGCCCCTGGCGATCTCTACCACTTCATTGTCGTAGAAATAGATTCCCGGAACCGCAAAATTTGACTTGGGAGAAGCGGGTTTTTCTTCAATAGATATTACTTTTCCTGTCTCGTCAAAATCAACAACCCCGTAGCGTTTTGGGTCATGCACGTGGTAAGCGAAGATCATTCCGCCATTGGGATCACTATTGCTTTGCAGCAGTTTATTAAGCCCCGAACCATAAAAAATATTATCTCCCAGAATAAGAGCCACCTTATCATTACCAATAAAATCGGCTCCAATGATAAAGGCTTCGGCAAGCCCCCTCGGCTCATCCTGCACTGCGTATTGAAATTCGCATCCATACCGGCTTCCATCCCCCAACAATTCCCTGAACAAAGGCAGATCTTTTGGGGTGGAAATGATAAGGATCTCTCTAATCCCCGCCATCATCAAAGTAGAGAGCGGATAATAGATCATGGGCTTATCATACACCGGCATTAACTGCTTGCTCACTGCAAGCGTTAAAGGGTGCAGCCTTGTTCCCGATCCTCCTGCCAGTATTATGCCTTTCATGCGCTGTATTTTTCCAGGTACCAACGTACCGTTTTTTCTATACCTGATTCAAAGTTCTCATCGGCTTTCCAACCCAGTTGTGATTCAAGTTTTGTAGCATCTATAGCATAACGCTGGTCATGCCCCGGCCTGTCTTTCACAAAAGTGATTAGCTGAGTGTAACTTTCGCCGTTTTCACGTGGAACCAGTTTATCAAGAATTTCAGAAATCTTCTGGGCAATGTAAATGTTCTCCCGTTCATTGCGGCCACCAATGTTATAAGTCTCTCCAAATTTGCCATTTTTGAGTACCAGGTTGATGCCTTTGCAATGATCCAAAACGTATAACCAGTCCCTTACATTCTTGCCGTCTCCATAAATGGGAATGGGCTCTTCTTTTAGAGCAGTTCGAATAATAGTAGGAATCAGTTTTTCATCGTGTTGATGAGGCCCGTAATTATTAGAGCAGTTGGTTGTTAAAACAGGCATTCCATAGGTATGGAAATAACTGCGAACCAAAAAATCTGAAGCTGCTTTTGAAGCCGAATACGGACTATTTGGCGCATACGGAGTTTCTTCTGTAAACAATCCTTCAGCTCCCAATGTGCCATAGACCTCATCGGTTGAAACGTGAAGGAATTTGGCGTCGCTGTACTCTTCCTTCAGTTCAAATGGGCCATCAATCCAAAGATTATAGGCAGTTTGCAAAAGGTTGAAGGTTCCATTGATGTTTGTTTCAACGAAAGCCGCAGGATTCAGGATTGAATTGTCTACATGAGATTCGGCTGCAAAATTTATCACCCTCGAAAAATGGTATTTTTCGAAGAGGTTTTTTACCAGTTCTTTGTCTCGTATATCCCCTTTTACGAAGGTGTAGTTCTCGTGCCCCTCTATCTCCAGGTTGTCGAGACTTCCGGCGTAAGTGAGTAGATCGAGGTTGACAATATGGGTGTCTTTATCCTCAATAAAGAGATTGATATAATTAGAACCTATAAAACCAGCTCCACCTGTAACCAGAGTGTATTTCTTATCATTCATTTATGCTTTCTCTTTTTTAGGTTCTTTCTCTTTTTCGGATATCTTCGGAACTTCAAAAATTTGTTCCAGTATTTTTTCAGTAATAAGATAGGTCGGTTTTACGCCGGTAGTTCCAAGTCCGCCTGAAGCCAGGGTACTTCCTGTTTCCAGCGGGTTATCTGAAGCGTAATAGGCATACCTTACCTTCACGTCTTCACTGATGTTCTTACGTAACCTTGCCGCAGCCTGCACCGCTTTTTGATAATGAGCTCCTTCCATCTCCAGCCCTACCACATTCCATGTAGATTCGTGGAAGAACTTCAAAATATCCTTGTTCTGAAGCGATGTTCCTAAAACCGTGATCATTGAACCATCGCACACGTGTATGCCGTTACCTTCAAGATCTTCTTTGGTAAGTTCGTTGTGAAACGGATAATTATCGGCTGTACCTTCAAAGAGGTGAGCGGTTGGGATCATGATGTCACCCTTACCCCCTACAAGAATTCCGGCTTTCCCCATGATAGAAATTGAGGCTACATTCAGGTGAATATTACCATGTTCGGACTGATAAGGCTTCAGCATTTCATCCATGGTTTCGTAAGCCTGCTCTCCAAATGCGTAATCCATCACCATGATCACCGGCTTATCTTCATCCTTTACCTTGCTACCACTCTTGAATTTTGGATTTACGAGCGACATCCGGGCAGTATCAAACACCTGTACATCAATGTTGGCACCACTGGTATCTTCAATAAAAACCATCCCTTCAGCAACAGCATTTTTCATCACTTTCATTCTTAGCTGCCCATTGGCATTGTTACTAAGATCTTCATAGATTCCGAAGAGCGATTTTTTCTTGAGCTCAGGTTTTAAAGCTTCCGAAGCATAAAGCGTATTCATCACGCTGTGCATGTTTGCACTTATAATGTGCAAAGGACGGTTCATCAGGTTTTTCTCCAGAAGGACTTCCTTTACCTTATTTGCCCAAATCTCCCCGTGAATGTGATGCCCCAGGCGTTCTCTAAGCACAGGGCTAAAAGTCACGATACGTTTGTTGTTGTTGAGCATTTCATCTAACGCCAGTTTCCCCAGGTAATAAATGATGTGCAAAAATCTCTCGGGGCTGGTTGAGGTGCTAAAAAGAGGATAAATGGTGGTCACTTCCCTAAAGGTACGGCCAAGAATATTAGCCGTGTGAGTAAGCGCTACTTCACGCTGCGCCTGGGTTAAAGGTTCCTTTTGAGTCACCGCAACTTCCAGCTTTTGCCAGTCACGCGATACTTCTCCTTCTTCATCAATAAGCACCCGTCTCATGATCTTGTGAGACTCAATAAAAAGGAAAGTGAGATGAGTAAGAATATCATAAATTTCTGACCGCCCGCGGGTGATCTCAATATTCATTTGCTCCTCATCGATCCTGTAGCAGTTTCTGCGTCTTTTTGGCGGAACGATAGGTTTAAAGTGAGAATTACCGTAACCTTCATCACTGGTGAGATTGATGAAGCGACATTCTTCAAGGCCAAGCGGAAGCCTGTCCATGACGTATAAGAGTCCGTTAAGCTCAACTTTTTCTTCGGCTACAGAGCCATATATTTCGGGACGAAGAATCAAAAGAGCTTCGCGCAGGGTTTCCCCCGAAACGCCCATAGGCTTATAGAACCCCCTGTTAAAAAGGTGACGCATAGTAATATACATGCGCTCTATAGCGTTGGAGCTTTCCTGTGCTCTTGTACGTCCCTGTAATTTTAAATTACCCATAATTTTATTTGCTGTTTTTTATATTTTCCAAAACTTCGGCAATCTTGCGATCGTTAGAAAGCCTTGGTAGTTTGTTTTGCCCGCCCAGTTTTCCAATGGATTTCATGTATTGCTGAAAACCATTTGTGGGAACAGTGCTGATTTTTAATTGCTGAAGGATCTTGCCTTCTATCAAATCGAGATAATAGGAATTTTGCTGCTGAAGAGATTTGTCTAATGCTACTGCAAAAGTACCTAAATCTTTGGGTTCTTCCTCAAATTCAATAAACCATTCGTGGTACGGCAGTTGATCTCCTTCGGGAGTGATTTGTGGTGCCACGGTAAACTCGGTGATCTGGATGCCTGTTCCGGCCGTGGCTTCCTGCATGGCCTGCTCTACTTCTTTGGCAATCACGTGTTCCCCAAAAGCCGAAATAAAATGCTTTATTCTTCCTGAAACGATCACCCTGTATGGTGCCAGAGAGGTAAACTGAATGGTATCTCCCAGGTCGTAAGCCCAAAGACCTGCCGAAGTAGAAATGATCATCACGTAGTTAATTCCCAGCTCCACTTCCCCAATGGTGTACCGCCGCGGATTTTCAGAATAAAATTCATCAGCCTTAATAAACTCGTAGAATATGCCTGAATCCAGCAATAGTAACATCCCCTTTTCATCCTGCCTGTCCTGATATGCAAAAAAGCCTTCAGAAGCAGGAAAAAGTTCAATACTATCAACCCTTCGGCCAATTAAACTTTCAAACTTTGCACGGTAAGGTTCAAAGTTGACTCCGCCGTAAATGAACAGGTTGAAATTAGGAAAGATATCTCCCACCTTTTTGCCTGTGCGCGCCTGCAGCCTTTCAAAATACATTTGTACCCAGGAAGGAATCCCGCTAATAACGGTCATATCCTCCTTTACAGTTTCATCTACTATAGCTTCAACCTTTGTTTCCCAGTCTTCAATAGTATTTGTCTCCCAGGAAGGCATACGGTTGCGTTGCAGGTACCCGGGAACGTAATGAGCCGCAATTCCGGAGAGCCTGCCAAGTTTTACACCGTTTTTTTCATCAAGTTCGGGACTCCCCTGCAGAAAGATCATTTTTCCATCTACAAAATCGGCTTTTCCGGTGTCATTGATGTAGCACAAAATCGCATTTCGTGCTGCATCGATATGTGTAGGCATAGATTCTTTGGTCAACGGAATATATTTCGCTCCACTTGTAGTACCTGAGGTCTTGGCAAAGTAGATAGGTTTCCCTGGCCATAGAATATCTTTCTCGCCCGCAACCACCTTTTCTACATAAGGTTTTAGCTCTTCATAATCTCTTACCGGCACACGAGCGGCATACTCCCGGTAGCTGGAGATGTTCTTAAACCCGTGATCTTTTCCAAATTCGGTGTCCGCCGCCTTTTTTAAGAGCTGCTCAAAAACCCTTTTTTGGGTCTCTACCGGTTTAGTTGCCCAGGAATTGATTTGGCGCCGAATGTAGGATGCGAATATTTTAGCTGCAAATGATTTTACTGACATATTTTTTATTCAAAATCTATAAAATCTGTGGGGTTTACAGGGCGGCCTTCGCTCCAAAGTTCAAAATGTAGGTGCGGGCCGGTTGAATACTCACCCGTAGAACCTGCCGTGGCCACCACTTCCCCTTTTAGCACCCTGTCTCCCTGCTCTTTGGTGAGGGATGAGTTGTGTTTGTAAATAGAGATAAGGCCATAGCTGTGTTCTATAATAATGACGTTTCCTGTCTCTGCAGTCCATCCCGAAAAAATGACAGTACCATCGGCTACAGCTTTCACGGGAGCGTTATGTGATGCTACAATGTCTACCCCAAAATGCTTATCTTTGATATTATATCCTTCCGAAAAAGGGCCTTTTAGAGGCGGAAATAATGCATAGTTGGCACGGCTGGTAGCAGTCTCAAGAAAGTTATATTTATCTTCCTGCACTACTGTTTCCCGGAGCAGGCTATCTTCCTTTGATGGTTTTAAGTCTACCTCATCTGCGCTTAACCGGTGAGCTTCCATAAGTGAATCCCTATTGAACTCTGCGGGTTTAACATCCCCTGAGAGCACGCGTTTTATAGATGCCAGGTATTGGTTATTTAACTCAACCACAGTCTGGAGAGAATCGGTTTTATAGGCAAGGTTCAGAGCTCTTTGTTGCAGTTCGGTAGAAGAATAACCGGGAATGTACTCTCTTAGCCCGGTAAATGCAATAAGCACGGTGGTGCCCGCAATTAGCAGAATTGCTGAAAGGGTTACTACCACAAATACGTTAAGGCGGGTAAGTTTAAAAGACAATTTTTCTTCAAATGTGTCTTCATTGAGAATAACAAGCCTGTATTTATGCAGGAGCTTTTGCCTGAAATTTCTTTTATGTTCGGTGTTCTTTGTCATATTTAATGCCTTAGGCAAAGATATATAAAGATATTTACAGAGGTTTTATACCCTCATAAACAAATGGATTAAAGTTTTATTACTAACTTTGCAACATTAAATTGATTATTATGAGTGCAGTTTTTATACCATTGCAGATTGGAGCACCACAAATCATATTAATTGTGATCGTTGTGTTGTTGTTGTTTGGAGGAAGAAAAATCCCTGAACTGATGAGAGGATTGGGTAGCGGAATTAAAGAATTTAAAGACGCTTCAAAAGATGATACTCCTACCAGCAAACCCGAAGAGGACAAAAAGAGATTATAATTTTTTCTTTCAATAGAATAAAAAACCCAACTTGCGTTGGGTTTTTTGTTTTCTAACTTATTAATTATTCTAACTCTGCCGATTTGAGGATGGCTTCAAGCTCCATCATGTTTTCCCTCTTTTGGGCCGATGGTGAAAATGCAAATCCTTCTAAAATTACGTACCTGTCATTTTCTTCATCCAGAACAGCGTAATTAATAAATGGGCCGCCCATAAAATCTCCTTTTACTTCCCAGATCCCTTTAGACTCCCAGGCAAACTTTCCATCAATTTGAGATTCAAAAAGATAGGGGGCATAAGCAGATTCTGTTACCATATAGCTGCCGTCAACTCTTCCTGGAATATGGGTTTGCCCTATAGAATCACGCATTTCAATAATATTTCCAACTATATTGGTATCTTTTTCAATGACATGCCTTGGCACTTCATACACCAGGATTTCCATACTGCCGGTAGGAATATCTTTTCTGATCCAGAAAAAATCATCGGTTTCCTTGGCGTATCGGTATGCTGTGGGGAACTTTAAAGAAACACCAAGCTGCTCTTCAAGCTTTTCATCACTTTTAAGAGATTTCTTGATGCGGCGTTGCTGCTCGGCAAGTTCTGTTTTCTTAAAGGTTGAAATGATCTTTTCAGCATTTTCTTCAATTAAGGATATGATTTGCTCATTATCCTCCCCTGTAATAAGGATGCCTTTTTGTGGCCTAGCATAGGCGTCATCGGCCATTTTTATTGTAGGCTCCTGCCCTTTTTGAATATGTAAAAATATCCTGTTCTTCCTCGCAAAACCCTGGTAGGCTTCAGGTGGCATCTGGCTTAAGGAGAACAATGGCTCTTCTTGCGGCAAGCCATCTACCGGGGCAGCAAGGTAGCGCCGTACAGCCTCTCCAACTTCACCCGTCCACAGGTCGTTTTCCATGACCACTGTGAGGTTGTTGATCTTTCCGGAGGAATTAGCGATGACTACAGGATCTTCTTTACCATTACCACATCCGGTTAAAACAAAAAGAACGGAAAAAAAAGCGAAAAAATTTTTCATAGATCGAATTTAAGCGGGACCATTACCCTTCTGAGAGTTTTAATTTCATTCCGGGTTTCAACCGGTTGCTGTTCATGTTATTCAGGCTCTTTATTTGTTTTACAGTAACCCCGGGAAATTTCTTCGAAATGCTCCAAAGAGAATCCCCGTGTTTTACAGTATATATTCTGGAGGAAGAGGAATTTTCGGCTGTAGCCGAATTTTTCCGTGGGTAAATAAGCAGTCTTTGGCCTATTCTAAGGTTATTGCTTCTCAAGTTGTTCCACTGCTTGATCTGGCTTACCCCTACCCCGTATCTCTCGGCAATCTTCCCGAGGTAATCCCCCCTTCGCACGCGGTACCTCACTGTAGATTCGGGTTGAATGAGTTGTGGTAGCGCTTCTTCTTTCTTTTCTTCAAGCGCCTGTGTATACCTATAGATTGCTTCCTCATTGTTCACAAAAAGTCCGGTCCTGTTTCTGGGCAGGCGCAGGCTGTATTTTTCATCTTCCACAAATGGAATGACGTCAAGTTTATAACTTGGATTGAGGAACTGCAACATTTCCTTTTCTACCCCTGTCACCTGTGAAATCTGCTCAAAAGTGAGCATTTTTCGGGGGTGAATAGTATCGGTCTCAAAATAGGTGGTTCTTGGGTGAGGAGGCTGAAAACCGTGTTCTTCGGCATATTCAAAAATATACATAGTAGCAAGGAAGGCGGGCACATAGCCTGCTGTTTCACGTGGAAGATAAGGCCGAAGATTCCAGTAATTGGTTGAACCTCCACTACGCCTTATGGCCTTGGAAACATTTCCCGGCCCTGAATTGTAGGAAGCCAGAACCAGGTCCCAGTCTTCAAAAACCCGGTAAAGTGTAGAAAGATATTCAGCAGCAGCTTCGGTAGACATAATTGGGTCCATTCGCTCATCTACATAGGAGCTTACATCAAGCCCGTGCATTTTTCCTGTTGCAAACATGAACTGCCAAAGCCCTGTTGCACCCACGCGTGATCTTGCGCGAGGATTAAGGGCAGATTCTACAATAGCAAGATATTTTATTTCTAGCGGAATATTGTACAGATCCAGCTTCTGCTCAAAAAGGGGAAAATAATAGGTGCTTAAAGCCATTAACCGCTCCATTCCCTTCTTGTTTCTCTTAAGGTATGATTTGATCACATTCTCAAGCAAAGGGTTGTATTCAACGTTAAAAGGGGTTTTAGCATTTAGCTTTTGTAGCCTCAACTTCAAAGTATCGGTGGGAAGATCATCAAAAACTACTTCATTGTATTCCTGGTTTAGAAGAGAATCTTTCAAATCCATGTATAAACTGGATTCGAACAACTCCTGCTGCCATAGAGAGTCTATAGTGGCTGCTCCTGGGTCGTCTAAAAGGGCAAATATAAGAGAGTCTTTGATGATCTTGTGCACCGGTACCTTATTGGCAAGGTCTACATCATCACTATCTAGCAAAAGGAAGAAGTCCTGTTCGGGAAGCCTTATGGTATCGCCCGTTTCTTTGTTCTCCTGTCCATCCACATTCTTTTCCCCTTCTTTTTTGTCCTGGGCAAAAGCAGCTACAGACACGAGTAGCATTAAAAATGGCAAAATTTGTTTCATCATAAAGTCATTTCTCAAAAAAACAGTACTTTTTTCCTTCAATTATCGTACCTCTTTATTTTTTTAACGCTTCAATTCCCGGTAAACTTTTTCCTTCCAGCATTTCGAGCATGGCGCCACCGCCTGTAGAAACGTAGCTTACCTGGTCTTCAAGACCAAATTGTTTAACTGCGGCAACAGAGTCACCTCCACCTACAAGTGAGAAAGCACCTTTTTTTGTAGCTGCGGCAATATGCTCGCCTACTGCAATAGTTCCTTTTGCAAATGCCTGCATTTCAAAAACTCCCATTGGGCCGTTCCACAAGATGGTTTTAGACTCTTCAAGAATTTGTCCGTAATTCTTCACTGTGTCAGGGCCTATGTCAAGTCCCATCCATCCGTCAGGAATTTCATCAACCGAAACTATTTTAGTATCGGCTTCTTCCGAAAAAGAATCGGCTATTACCGCATCAACAGGTAAATGGATTTTCACTCCCTTTTCTTCAGCCTTTCTAAGGATCTCCAGCGCCAGTTCAAGCTTGTCATTCTCAACCAGAGAATCTCCAATAGTACCGCCTTTTGCCTTAGTGAAAGTATAAGTCATTCCGCCGCCAATAATCAGGTGGTCAATTTTGTCGAGTATATTTTCAATAACTGTGATCTTGGTAGATACTTTGGCTCCCCCCAGTACTGCAGTTACAGGTTTTTCTGAACTACCCAAAACCTTTTCAAGGCTGTCTATCTCCTTACCAAGCAGGGCACCGACACATTTATCTTCAAAATAATTAGCCACGATAGTGGTAGAAGCGTGAGCCCGGTGTGCTGTTCCAAAGGCATCATTTACATAAATGTCTCCAAGGATAGATAATTTCTTAGCGAATTCTTCATCTCCCTTTTCTTCTTCAGCATGGAATCTAAGGTTCTCCAGTAGCAGTACTTCTCCCGGTTTAAGGTCTTTTGCAGCCTGCTGTGCCTTTTCGCCTACACATTCATCTACAAACTTCACCTCTACACCAAGAATTTCTGAAACTTTGTTCACAATGTGCTCCAGGGAATTCTTTTTATCAACACCTTTTGGTCGCCCCAGGTGAGACATAAGAATAGCGCTGCCGCCATCTTTCAAAATTTTATCTATGGTTGGTTTTGCACCTTCAATACGACTGGTGTCACCAACTTCCTGTTGCTCGTTAAGCGGAACATTAAAATCTACCCTTATCAGGGCTTTTTTATCCTTAAAATTATAATCATTAATGGTTTTCATACAGCTGATTTTAGCTTAAATTAAATAATTCTCTAAGATATAAAAGTGTGAAGAAATTATATCTTTGCTTATGCTATTTTCTGAAGTTTTAGGCCTTCCGCACATAAAGAATCACCTCACCACAACGGTAGATAACAACCGGATTCCTCATGCCCAGTTATTTGTAGGTGCTTCGGGGAGTGGAACTCTCCCCATGGCCATTGCCTATGCACAATATATACTGTGCCAAAACACCGGGGCCGAGAATAATACCGGAAATGAATCCTGTAACCTGAAAATGAACAGGCTGGCACATCCCGATCTCCATTTTGCCTACCCCGTAGCCAACAATGACAAGGTAAAGAAAAATGCCGTTTCTTCTCATTTTACAGAAGAATGGCGGCAATTTGTACAACAGGAACCTTTCGGAAACCTTTTTGACTGGTACCAGAAGCTAGGAATTGAGAATAAACAGGGGAAGATAGGCGTAGATGAGGCGCAGGATATCGTAAAATCGCTCTCGCTTAAGTCATATGAGGGGGGCTATAAGGTCATGATCATATGGATGGCCGAGAAAATGAATGACAGTTGTGCCAACAAGCTGCTGAAGCTTATAGAAGAACCGCCTCAAAAAACCCTTTTTCTGCTTATTACTGAAGAAGAAGAGAGCATCATCCAAACTATTAGGTCCCGGTGTCAAATCCTTCATTTTCCGCCCCTTAATGAGGCAGTGATTGCCGAAGGTCTTGTACAAAGGGAACAGTGTGATCGTGCTAAAGCATTGACCATTTCCCACAGGGCTAATGGAAATTACAATAACGCCCTTCACATTCTCAAGCAGCATTCGGGTGACGAACAGTTTGAAGAGTGGTTCATTTCGTGGGTGAGAACTGCTTTTAAAGCCAGGGGAGACAAAACTGCACTCGCCGATCTACTTGCCTGGAGCGAAATGATAGCAGGAACAGGAAGGGAAGTACAAAAGAAATTCCTTATCTTTTGTATGGATTTCTTCAGGCAGGCGCTCATGTACAACTATAAGGCAAAAGATCTCGTTTTTTTGGAGCCGCAAACCAGCGGATTCAAATTAGAGAAATTTGCCCCCTTCATCACCGGAAACAACATTACAGGGATCTCAAAAGAACTCGAGGACGCCATGTACCACATAGAAAGAAACGGAAATGCCAAGATAATCCTCACCGACCTTTCTATAAAACTCACCCGACTCATTCATAAAAACTAGTTTATTATGGACAATTTCATCCCGAACATCCCGGTATACCTGATACTTATATTTACCATCATCACCTTTTTACAATCGGGTCTTGATAAGTTGTTCAATTGGAGTGGCAATTATGAATGGCTTACCGGGCACTTTAAAGGTACATTTATGGGAGGTATGGTTTCCCTGCTACTGGGCATCATCCTGGTCCTGGAAATTATTGTAGGCTTCGCAGCCTTAGCAGGAATCTTTACTTTGTATGCAAATAACGACCCCAGCCTTGCCCTATGGTCCCTCAGCCTTGCCGCAATCACGCTATTAATGCTCTTATTTGGCCAACGGGTGGCAAACGATTATGCCGGTGCCTTTACTATCGTGGGATACTTTATGGTCATAATCTTCGGAATTTTTCTCATCACCGCATAAAAAAAGGGCTCCACGTGGAACCCTTTTTAAATATTACTACAAAAAATTTATTTGGTAACTACAGCATCTTGCTCTGTTACTCCACTGTTTTCGTTAAGTTCTTTAAGGATCTCCTGAGTGATATCAAGCCCTTCCTCTGCATACATGATATTAGCCGATTCGTTTGATCCAAAGATGTAGGTGTAATCATTTTCTTCACCATAAACCTTTACAAAATCTTTCACCTTGGTAATAAGTGAGTCAATAACCTGATCTCCTTCCTGTCTTAGCTGTCCGCTTCTCATTTGCTGTTGCTGCTGAAGCATTTGCTGCTTTCTCATCAACTCATCCTGCGCAGCCTGTCTTTCGGCTTCAGACATGGTTGCCGCATTATCTCTAAACGCCATAACTTCCTGCTGAAATCCTTGTGCAGCCGAATCAAGTTCTCTTTTTAAACTTTCAGACCTCTGGCTAAAATCGGCTTCCACCTCTTTCATTTCTGAATACTCCTGAATTAGAACAGTAGTATCAACATAAGCAGTCTTTTGATTATTACAGCTGGTAAATATCGCCCCCATTGAAAGGATCAAAAATATTTTTTTCATTTTTAAGTTTGTTTAGTTTCGCAGCAAAAGTAAGAAAGCATTTCCATTCCTTACTGAAAAAGCCAAAATTCTGATGCGATAAAGAAATTTAATAATATATGAAGTTGAAATTTAAAAAAGCTATCAAAAATAGCTTTTTAAAGAGGTGAAAATAAGCTTCATCTTTAAAAATATAATCTACAACACCTCTCTACTGAAAAAGTCGCTTAAATCGCTTTAAAATGCGTTTTAGTTGTTTTTTCTGAAGAAGTAAGCCACCGAAGAATAGTTTCCAGAAGATTTAGCCTTAAAATTTGAAATTGCTCCCTTCCAAACCGCCTTGAGTACATTTGAAGCACCTGAAGCATATTTTTCTGAAAGCAGGCTTACATAAAACGAATCGAAAAAAAGCCCTTTTTGAGAGGTAAGTAAAAAACCTGATGAATTAAATATCTTCTCTATTGCTGAAGGTGAGAAATGGTAAAGATGCCTTGGCACATCATAAGCCGCCCAGTGCTCTTTATATTTCTGCGCATCATCACTTTTAAAATTTGGTACTGCGATTACAAGAAGTCCGTCGGGTTTTAATAACCGGTATAACTCTTCAATCTGCTCTTCAAGATTAGGTACATGTTCCAAAACATGCCACATGGTAATTACATCAAAACTACCTGAAGAAAATCCCCGGGTTTCTTCTTCCAGCTCCACTCCTTTTTTTGAAGCCAGAGCCCGTGCTCCAGAATTTGGTTCTGCTCCAAAAACTTTCCATCTCCGTTTTTTTGCAGCCAAAAGAAAATCTCCCGTCCCCGCACCAACATCAAGAATTTTTACCGTACCCGTTTTCTCCTGGCCTATCCAGTTTAATTTCCTGGAGAGCATCAGGTTTTTTACCTGCTGATAAATCTTATCAAAAAATCCCCTTTTTGAATCGGTATGGGAGATGTAAGATTCACTTTTATAATAATCGGGCAAACGCTCTAAATTTGGCTGAGGAAAGGTGGCCAAAAGATCCAGATCTTTTGCCTTCCTCAACTCAAATAATTCTCCGCTTACAGTATGATCTTCACATACAAGTACAGGTTGTTCAGAAAAATCAAGTGGTAACATTGAATGAATTTAAAAGATGTTCCACGTGGAACGATTAATTTTATCGACCCATGTAAACCAGTAAAACAGAAATATCATTCGGACTCACCCCACTAATCCTTGAAGCTTGTGACACCGATGTTGGCTTCACCTTTTTCAGCTTTTCACGTGCTTCATAAGACATAGATTTGATCCTGGAGTAATCAAAATCATTAGGAATTTTAATTCCTTCGAGCCTGTGAAGCTTATCTGCATTGTTCTTCTCCTTCTCAATATACCCAGAATATTTCACTTGAATTTCGGTTTGTTCAAGTATTTCCTCGTTCAGGTCATTTTCCTGAATGTACTCCTCTACTCCACTAAAAGTTCGGATATTCTGCATGTCAATATTTGGTCTGGAGAATACTTTAAAGATCTTATCACTTTGCTTCATGGGAGCCGAATTATTTTCTTCAAGCACCACATTGGCTTCTTCAGGAGCAACACTGGTCTCCTTCAAAAATTCAACAAAAGCATAAGATTTGGATTTCTTCTCCTCCATCTTCCGCAGTCTTTTTTCAGAAGCAAGACCAATATCAAACGACTTTTCAGTAAGCCTGAAATCGGCATTATCCTGCCTCAACAACGTACGATATTCGGCTCTTGAAGTAAACATTCTATAGGGCTCTTCTGTTCCTTTTGTGATAAGATCATCAATAAGAACTCCTATATAAGCTTCGCTGCGTTGCAGGATAAACTCTTCCTTTTCCTGCACTTTTAAAGCCGCATTTATTCCTGCCATCAAGCCCTGAGAACCGGCTTCTTCATAACCTGTAGTTCCATTAATTTGTCCGGCGAAATAAAGTCCGCTAACCAGTTTGGTTTCAAGGGTATGTTTTAACTGCGTGGGCGGGAAATAATCATATTCGATAGCATAACCCGGTCTAAAGAATTTCACATTTTCAAATCCGGCGACCGAACGCAAAGCTTTAAACTGCACATCTTCGGGCAGCGATGTAGAAAATCCGTTGATATACATTTCTACCGTATTCCAACCTTCAGGTTCTATAAAAAGCTGATGCCTGTCTTTATCGGCAAAACGATTGATCTTATCTTCGATTGAAGGACAGTATCGGGGACCAATACTTTTAATTCGACCGTTAAACATTGGGGAACGATCAAAGCCTTCCTTTAAAAGATTATGCACCTCGGGAGAGGTGTAAGACATGTAACAGGATCTCTGTTTTGTGAGAGGTTTTGTTTCGTCAAGGTAAGAGAATTTAGCCGGCACATCATCGCCCGGCTGCTCAGTCATTTTTGAATAATCTAAAGACCTTCCATCAACACGTGGGGGTGTTCCGGTTTTCATTCTTCCGGCCTCAAAACCCAGCTGAACCAATTCTTCGGTAATTCCGGTAGCAGCTCTTTCCCCTGCTCTTCCTCCTCCAAATTGTTTTTCACCAATATGAATAAGACCATTTAAAAAAGTACCGTTAGTAAGGATAACACTCTTCGCTTTAATCTCTATACCTAAAGAGGTTTTTACACCCACTACTTTATCACCTTCAATGATTAGACCTGAAACCATTTCCTGATAGAAATCGAGATTGGCTGTTGCCTCCAACCTAAGTCGCCAATGTTCAGCAAACATCATCCGATCGCTTTGCACCCGCGGACTCCACATAGCAGGTCCTTTAGATTTATTGAGCATCTTAAACTGAATGGCACTGGTATCACTCACCAATCCGCTATAGCCACCAAGTGCATCAATTTCCCGAACAATTTGACCTTTTGCAATCCCACCCATTGCAGGATTACAACTCATTTGTGCGATGTTTTGCAGGTTCATGGTAACCAAAAGTGTGCTGCAACCCATATTGGCTGCGGCCGCCGCGGCCTCACTTCCGGCATGACCGGCTCCTACAACAATAACATCATATCTTTCCTGAAACATAAATTCTTCTCTATTGTTCCACGTGGAACATTTGCATTTTTTCCTCTTCTTTTCGTCGCATTAACTGCGCTTCATCTTGAGATTTATCCTTGTACCCGCACAGGTGCAGTATACCGTGAATAATTACTCTTTGAAGCTCCTCGCTGAAAGCAACCTTATATTCTGCTGCATTCTCCTCTACCCTTTGAGTGCTTATAAAAATATCGCCATTGAGAATGTTCCCAACCGAAGTATCAAAACTAATAATGTCGGTGAAAGTATCGTGATCTAGATACTGCTGGTTTATGTCAAGCAGGTAGTCATCATCACAAAAAATAAAACTGATCTCTCCAGTCTTCTTCCCTTCAGATGCAATCACTCTTTTAATCCAATTCTCGTGGTTTGAAGCCTCCTTCAGTTCGAAGGTGTTTTCAGAATAAAAATTAATTATCTCGTCGTTCAAAATATTCTTTTACTTTCAGTTTATAAACGGGGCGCAAAGGTAAGCTTTGTCGGTTTAAAATTTCAGTCGCATTAAAATATTCTTTGGCCCGTTCCCTTAGCGCCTTAGTCTCATTAATAAGCTCATCCTTACCAGTGGTAGATTCCCTTTCGGGTTTCTTACTTTGCTGAAGTTTTGCACGTTCCAATTCCAGCAATTTATGTTCCAATTGCTGCATTCTTTGTAAAATATCTTCAGTAAAACCTTTTTCCAAAAGCTGCTTCTCAATTTGCTCCATCTCTTTCTTTACTGAGTTTCCGGCTCCCTTATTTCCTTCTTTTCTCAACTGTTCTTCCAGTGCCTTTCTAAGCATTTGCTGCTCCTTAAAGATCCTGAACAATTCTCCACTTTCTTCTTCACCACCTTTCCCTTGCTTCCCGGTTTTCTTCTCTTTCCCCTTCTCAAGCTCCTCATTCATTTCGCCATTGAGTTGTTTCTGCTTCTGAATAATATCCTGAAGCTGCTCCCCCTGCCCTTCTCCATTTGAAGGGGAAGACTGTAGAATATCTTCCATATTCCCCAAAATATCACTTAATAAATAGGCCAGATCGTTCGCTCCGGTTACCACGTACTGCTGACTGCTCAATCCTCTTCTTAGATCATTTTGGGCAAGCCTGTCCAGGGTTTGATCAAGACTGTAATCTACATCAATAAGCTTTTTGGTAATGGGTTCGCTAATCATTTCATTGCGCAAAGCCAGGGCATATAAACTATCATCAACATGCTTAAAATTTTCCCTGAGTAGATCCTGCCGCCGTATTCTCCCGGGAAAAGAAGCATTGTCCATGCCTGCTTTTTTGAAATCTTCCATAAGGTCTTCCTGGCCAAAAGAAAAAGTGACAAGATTATCCAGGATTTGCCTTAGCATGGCAACATCTTCCTGCATTTGCTGCATCTGTCCCTGCTGCATTTGTTGCTGCATCTTTTGGCTCATTTGTCGCAGTTGCTCTGCAGCTTTTTTCTGTTCCTTTTTCGCCGCTCCCCTATCCTGTTTTTCAAGTGCCTCTTCCGCCTTTTTTTGGGTCTCTTTTACATCTTCCTGCTCCTCCTCATTATCGGGTAATTCCAGCGGCTTTTTCAAATCCTGGTTCTCCTTTTGTAACTGCGACATTTCCTCAAACAGTTCTTGTGTTTCTTTTGAAAGCGAATCCTGTGCAGCTTTATTATTCCCGTTCTCCTTTTGCGACAACGCCTCCTGCGCTGTAGCCAGTTCATCTAACTTTTCGGCGATACGTGCTGACTTTTCCTGAACGTAATACTTCTTGGTTAGTTCAAGCAACTGTTCAAGGCTGCGTTCCTCGTTCCGGGAATTTTTTGACAGCTCCTCCAGTTTCTCCTGTAAACCTTCCTTCTGGATCTTTTCTGAATACTTCTCCAGTTCCTCCAGCAATTCCTCATTCTTTTCAAGCTCTTCTTTCCTGTTTGATAGCCGTTCCTCAAGTTCCTCTTTAAGGTTCTTATTTTGCGGAGCAACTTCCTCCTGAAGATTTCTTTTAAGTTTTTCAGTAAAATTTTCCATTAACCGGTTCTGCTGTTTTTGCCTTTCCAGGAAATTCTCGAGCTTTTGCCGGTCATTGTAATTAAGCTCCTGCTTTTCTTTTTCAAGCCTTGACAACTCATTTAATTCCTTATCTGAAAGCTTCATCTTCTCAAGCGAACCATCTATTCCCTCTATAGCGTCTCGTTGTTCCTGAAGTCTTTCCTGCTTTTCTTCACTGTCAGTTTTCTTACGATAGCTAAAAAGTCGGCTTTTTGTGCTTTTATAGCCATTAAGTACATCATTATCAACTACTTCGAAGTAAAATTGATAAGATTTACCCTCTTCAAGATCCAGAGTATCAGGAAATATACTAACAAACTCTCCCACATTTCCCTTACCGTGAGGAAGCCGCAGCTTTTTTGCCATTTTTGGCACCTCTGTTTCCTGAATAACCATATTCACTTCGGAAATACCATAATCATCAGAGAACTTTCCGAAGAAATATTGTAGATCGGGATTTAGAGAATCAATTTGATGTTCCAGCTGAAGTTGCGGATATTCATCCTTTATACTTTCAATCTCGTAAGCAAGTTTCTCAAAATTCTGAACCTGCGCATTCGAAGTACTTATATTATAGTCAACAGAATTTCGTATTTGCTTTTGCAACTGAAAAACCTGTCCGTTCTTTTGAAATTGGTAAAGACTATCCTGAAATGCCATTTCTACCACCCTGGTAGCCGAAGTCTCCACCTCCCAATTCACCAAAGTACCTTCGGGAACGGTGGCATTTCCGGTACCCTCAACAATCTCCTCCCCCAGCCCAGTATGTGGAGGATATTTAAGAATCATCTTCAAATTCCGCATTTTTGGCACCTCTACAACTCCGACTCTATAGTTGGCCGACCTAACTTCATTTGCCGACAAGTTGAAACTGAAGGATTCCTGCGCCGGCTCAAAAGTGTATTCAAAAGTGCCGTGAGAAACGCGTTTCATAAAATAGTTTTCACCCTCATAGTTCACAGAAACATCTTGCGGCACCATCCTGCCCTTTGTACTCACCCTGATGATGAGTGGCTCATTCTCCCGAATTTGTAATTGTTCATTGTGAAGCTGAAAAGAAAATGGCGCTGGGGGCTGGTAGGCAGTTTTGTAATGTACCACCCTTTCGTAACTCCCCGAGAAAACTTCAGTTCTCCCCGAAAGCACAACCAAAAGAATTATAATAAACGGAATTGCAGCGTATTTTAAATACGGCAGGTTCTTCTTAAAATTTATCGCCATAGAGAAAGGAACCGGCTTTAACTGCCGCGCCTTTTGATCTATTGATGCCATTAAGAGATCACTCTTCTGGTCATTTTTACTAAGCTGAAGAAGGTTGAGCAGCTTATCATTCACTTCAGGAAAATATTTCCCAATTATGCGCGAAGCTTCAGTATAACCAATTCCGCGAGAAATTCTGAAGAGCTTTAGTAACGGATAAACGATAAACCTTCCGAAGAGAAAGAGTTCTACACCAATAAAACTCCAGAACAACACACTGCGGCCTGTAGGATTTAACCAAAACAGGTGTTCTATAAAAAGGGTGGCCAAAAAGTAGAGCAGGCCAATGGCAACAAAAAAGATGAAACCCTTTAAAAGTTCGTTGAGATAGAACTTCCTTATAAAGGCCTCCAGCTTTTGTCTTAAGATCTCAAAATTGTCCATGCTCCTCCCCTTTTTTGAATCTTCTAAAATTACAATTAATTCAATAATTAAAACAAACTCTCACATTTACAGTGCCATTTCGAGAACCTAAAGAATCCTTTATCTTTGTGCAATAAAATAAGCTTTATGTCTACAGAAAAAGTAAGAGTGCGTTTTGCACCAAGCCCCACGGGGCCGCTACACATAGGAGGAGTAAGAACTGCACTTTTCAACTACCTGTTTGCTAAAAAACACGGCGGAGATTTCATTCTTCGTATTGAAGATACAGACCAGGCCAGGTATGTTGAAGGCGCCGAAGATTATATTATAGAATCCCTCAACTGGTGCAACATTCCCTTTGATGAAGGCCCAGGAAAAGAAAAAGATGCCGGGCCCTACCGCCAAAGTGACCGAAAACACCTCTACCGCGAATATGCTGAAAAGCTTTTAGCTTCGGGAAATGCATATTACGCTTTTGATACTGCGGAAGAACTCGATAAACACAGGGAAGATCACGAAGCCCAGGGAAAGACTTTTATCTACAACTGGCATAACAGGGAAAAACTGAAAAATTCTCTCGCCCTGCCTGAAGCTGAAGTAAAACAAAAAATTGAAGCCGGGGAACCATACGTGATTCGCTTTAAATCTCCCGAGAATGAAACCTTGCAGCTAAAGGATGAGATTCGGGGAGAAATGACTATTGAAACCAAGATCCTGGACGATAAGGTTCTTTTTAAGAGCGATGGGATGCCTACGTATCACCTCGCCAATATTGTTGATGATCATTTAATGAAGATCACACACGTAATTCGGGGAGAAGAATGGCTGCCATCTCTTGCCCTGCACGAGCTACTCTACCGCGCATTTGGCTGGGCGGCTCCAAAATTTGCCCACCTGCCCCTTATTTTAAAGCCACAGGGTAAAGGGAAATTGAGCAAGCGAGACGGGGATAAATTAGGATTTCCGGTATTTCCGCTGGAGTGGAAAGATCCAAAATCGGGTGATATCTCGAGCGGGTACCGCGAAGAAGGATATTATCCGGAAGCTGTTGTAAATATGCTGGCCCTTTTAGGCTGGAATGCCGGTGGCGGAACAGAAAAAGAGATCTACAGCCTCGAAGAATTGACCCACGCCTTTAGCCTGGAGCATGTTTCTAAAGGTGGCTCTAAGTTTGATCCCGAAAAAACCAAGTGGTTTCAACATCACTATATGCAGGAAACCGGAAATGAACAAATTGCAGCCGATCTTGTGGATCTTCTAAAAACAAAAGATATCTCCACAACTCGCGAATATGCACAGCACATTGTGGCACTTTTAAAGGAAAGAACCACCTTTTTAAGTGATTTCTGGAACCAGGGCAGCTACTTCTTCACTGCTCCTGAGAACTATGACGAGAAGGCGGTAAAAAAGGCCTGGAAAGAAGATACGCCACAAATCCTTCAGCAGGTCATAGAAATATTGGAAAATACTGAAGATTTTTCTGCTGAAAATGTGCAGGACCGGGTAAAATCCTGGATCACTTCCGAAGGAATTGGTTTTGGAAAAGTTATGCAGCCCTTCAGGATCTCTCTGGTAGGCGCCATGCAGGGACCTGATGTTTTTGATATCGCAGCTGCTATTGGAAAAGAAGAAACAGTTGCCCGATTACAAAAAGCAAGGCAACAGTTCTAGCTCTCAAAATTATCTAACAAAAAAGCCATTTTTGAGAGGTCTCAAAAATGGCTTTTTTAATGCTTTAAGTTTTTATCTAGAGATAGAAAGTGATGCCTCCTGCAATTATGCTCATATTTCCTTTAAAAGAAGGAACTGAAGGATCTGTCTCCTGCAGGTTCTCATCGTTAAGACCTTTCAGGAAATTGTTCAGCCCATATTGATATTGCGCCCACAACTTAAGAGATTCCCATCCCCCACTTAATCCTACTGCAAGGTTAAAATTGAAAGTAGATACATCTTCAATGTCGGTGGCAGTGATATCGTAATCACCTACATAATATAGTTCCTTGTCCTGCCTGGCCTCCATTTTGCCGTTCACCTGCACTACCGGCCCGGCTTCAATACTTAAATAGTGATCAAACAACTTGTAACTTGCAAAGAAATTCCCCTGCACCCCAATCATATTATATTCTATAGGAGATGCTTGAGAGGTTGTTTCAATTTTTTCCCTCCCATCAATATCTACTCTAAAATCATAAAAATTTATTCCATAAACGAATTGCCAGTTGTTATAAAAGGAAGCACGGGTTGTAAAACCTGCTGTCCAACTAGTCTTTGAAGTCACCCCCAGCTCATCGGTCATGATATTAAAATGATTTACACCGCCCTGCAGGCCCAACCTGTTGTACTCGCCATCCCAAAGCTTTCGCTGTGCCTGACTACTTAGGGTAAAACATAAGATTCCCATTAAAAGAATAACTTTTTTAAGATCCATAGGTATGATTTGAGAAATGAACGGCTAATGTAGGAGAATATTTTTATATCTTTCGTTAAAATAATCTTACAGCCATGATATCCACCATCTTATCTGCAGTCTTTATTGTCTTCGTACTAATCATTCTTTTTTCGGGAATATTTACCGTTAAACAACAGACTGCTGCTGCCATTGAACGCTTCGGAAAATTTCAGCGAGTAAGCAGCAGCGGACTCCATTTCAAAGTTCCGGTAATTGACCAGATTGCTGGCCGAATCAATCTAAAAGTACAGCAACTTGATGTTCTTGTAGAGACCAAAACCAAAGATGATGTTTTTGTAAAGCTTAAGATCTCTGTACAATTCCAGGTCATGATTTCCCGAATTTATGATGCCTTTTACAAACTTGAAAATTCACATGAACAAATCACTTCTTATGTGTTTGATGTAGTGCGTGCAGAAGTGCCAAAAATGAAGCTAGATGACGTATTTGAGCGCAAAGATGATATCGCTATTGCTGTAAAACGGGAGCTTAACGAGGCTATGGAAGAATATGGCTATGACATCATTAAAACATTAGTAACAGATATTGATCCCGATATTCAGGTAAAAGCCGCTATGAACCGTATCAATGCTTCGGAAAGGGAAAAAGTTGCTGCGGAATATGAAGCTGAAGCCGAAAGGATCAAAATTGTGGCCAAGGCCCGTGCCGAAGCCGAAAGTAAACGCCTACAGGGACAGGGAATTGCCGACCAGCGACGTGAAATTGCCCGCGGTCTTGAAGAAAGTGTAGATGTATTAAATAACGTGGGTATCAACTCCCAGGAAGCATCAGCCCTTATTGTGGTTACACAGCATTACGACACGCTCCAATCTTTAGGGGAAGAAACCCAGAGTAACCTTATCCTCCTGCCAAATTCCCCACAAGCCGGAAGCGATATGCTTAACAACATGATTGCCTCCTTCACTGCTTCCAATCAAATTGGAGAAGCCATGAAAAAAGAAAATGCGCTAAAAGAGAAGAAACGAAAAGAGAAAGAAGAGCGTAAGAAAAGGGAACTTCCTCCACAACCACCTGTTGAAGATCAGGATTAAGAGGATACTCAGGAGTAGTTATTTAAACTTATCTCCTATAAAGCCAAGCACCGAGGTAGCACCTTTAAGCACATAGCGGTTCTTTAGCACACTATCGGCAGCGTCTTTTAAAATACGTTTGGGGGAGAGACTTTCTTTTGTTTGATTATAGCTCAAAAGGACTTTCTCCTTATCAATCTCCTTTTGGAGCTTCAAAAGTTTAAGATCCCGGTCTATTTCTTTGAAATTTTTATACTCTCTCATTGTCCTTAATTATGATTTCGTCGGTTTCGAAGTCTTTCTGAGGAGTAAACTCATGATGTTCTTTATGCTCAGGCTTCTTTTCAGGCTCCTGGAAGAACTTTTTTGAAGCTCCTGGTAAGATGGCCTTCATAAGCACTTTACTTCCGAAGAAAACAAAGAAAAGTATCAGTAAAAGGTAAATACCGGCAACAATGAAGAACCCACTGCTGGGAGAATCTATCCAGTTACTAAGTGCAACAGCAACGGCAATAGAAAGAAATAAGACAAAAAAGAGCGCAAAAAGAGCTATTGCAGCGCCTTTAATGGCGGCAATAGCTCCCTGCATACTTTTATTAAAGAGGTCAAGTTTGTAATACTCTGCACTGCTATGTGCAAGAGCCCTGACATTCTCTTTTAATTGTTGAAGGTTGTTAGATATTCTTCCAAATGCCATAAAGCCTAGACTGCAGCATTACCTGTATTCTTATCTCCTTTGGAAGCTACGCTTTCTTCAATGTTAGCTTTATCATCTCCTCCACCTTTGCGATCTTTCTGAAATTTGGCATTTTGCCTTTTCAGTTCATCAAGCTTTGATTCAAGGCTGCTAAGGATCTCATCTGCTTTATAGCTGGCTGAAGACAGGGTTTCATCCAGTCTCTGCTCAAAATCTGATTTTGCTTTTTTGGCTTTCTGACTGAGATTTGAAGAGGTCTCACGATATCGCTTGTTTAAATCATCCTGCGTTTTTCTTGCATTCTCCCCAAGCTTTCTCCTGGTTTCCTCTCCACTTTCAGGCGCATATAACATTCCAAGGCCGGCTCCAATTGCCGCCCCGGTTAGCAATGCTAAAAATGTACTTCCTGATTTTGCCATGATATTGTTGATTATTAAGATTAATACTACAACCAAATATACTTTAATATGAGCTGTAGCGCTGTTAATAACCGGTTAATATCCAAAATCCAATGCTAAAATATTCTTAATTGGAGAGATAGCCCTTCTAATTGTCAATTTTGCCACCCCACGAATCTCTCAAGGTTACCGTACGGTTGAACACAGGTGCCTCTTTGGTACTCTCTTTATCTACGTTAAAATATCCTAACCTTTGGAACTGAAACCTGTCTCCGGGTTCCACATCACTTAAGCTGGGTTCAAGATAAGCAGTAATGGTTTCAAGAGATTCGGGATTGAGAAAATCAAGGAAATCTTTGTCTTTATCGGCATCTGGAGACTCCACGCTAAATAGCCTGTCATAAAGCCTCACTTCAGCTTTAACCGCATGTTTGGCCGATACCCAGTGCAGCGTTCCCTTTACTTTACGCATAGATTCTTCGGTACCGCTTCCGCTTCGGCTTTGAGGATCGTAAGTACAGTGAATTTCCACAATTTCTCCGGCATCATTCTTTACAACGCTTTCTCCTTTAATGATATAGGCATTCTTAAGCCTCACTTCTTTTCCAAGCGTAAGCCTGAAGAACTTCCGGTTAGCTTCTTCCTTGAAATCTTCCTGTTCTATATATAATTCTCTTGAAAATGGAACTTGTCTTGAACCTGCAGTCTCATCTTCAGGATTATTTTCGGCTTCCAGCCACTCTTCTTCCCCTTCGGGATAGTTGGTGATAACCAGTTTTACAGGATCAAGCACAGCCATAACACGAGGGGCAGTCTTGTTGAGATCTTCCCTTATGCAGAATTCAAGCAGGGAAACATCAATGATATTCTCCCTTTTTGCAATCCCTATGGTCTCTGCAAACTTGCGGATAGACCCGGGAGTATAGCCTCTTCTTCTAAGACCTGAAATAGTGGGCATTCTTGGATCATCCCATGATTTCACGATCCCTTTCTCTACCAGGTGCAGCAGTTTTCGCTTACTCACAATGGTATGACTCAGGTTACGACGGGCAAATTCGCGCTGCTTAGGCTTAAAATCTTCTGAAGAACTCACCTTTTCAAGGAACCAGTTATAAAGTTCACGGTGCGGTAAAAATTCGAGCGTACAAAAAGAGTGGGAAACCGATTCTATAAAATCGCTTTGCCCGTGGGCCCAGTCGTACATTGGGTAGATCATCCAGTCATTGCCGGTGCGGTGGTGCTTGCGGTGCAACGTACGGTACATCACAGGGTCGCGCATCAGCATATTTTTGGCTGCCATGTCTATCTTTGCCCTAAGCACATGCTCGCCCTCTTTGGTCTCCCCGTCTTTCATCTTCTGAAAAAGCTCCAGGTTCTCCTCTACCGAACGATCGCGGTAGGGGCTGTTCTTTCCGGGTTGGGTAGGGGTTCCTTTTTGTTCAGCAATAGCTTCAGAAGGTTGACTGTCTACATAGGCATCGCCAGACTTTATCATACTTACCGCCCAGTCATAAAGCTGTTGAAAATAATCGGAAGCATAACATTCTTTTGCCCATTTAAAACCAAGCCACTCCACATCACGCTTAATAGCATCTACATACTCCTGCTCTTCTTTAATGGGGTTTGTATCATCAAACCTAAGGTTTACCGGCGCATTGTACTTCTCTCCCAGCCCAAAATTGAGGCAGATAGACGAAGCGTGGCCAATATGAAGATAACCATTGGGTTCGGGTGGAAACCTGAATTGCAGATCTTCCTTTTTATAATCGTTTTTTAGATCTTCTTCTATGATTTGCTCAATAAAATTGAGCGATCTTTTTTCTTCAGCCATAGTTTACAGTTCAACTTTAAGGGGAACAAAATTACAGAAAATAAACATCAATTCCGCTGCTGTACCGCTGTCTTCTTAATTGTTGCTATCTTCGCAAAAAATACAGTTTTGGGAAGTATAAAACTCAGAAATATTAAAGTTTTCGCCTATCACGGCTGTCTCGAAGAAGAAGGCCAGATAGGCAGTGATTACAGGGTAGATCTTAAAGTTAACGGAGACCTCTCTCTTTCGGCTAAAACTGATGCCCTTAAAGACACCATAGATTACGTTCACCTTAACAAGATCGTGAAGGAAGAAATGGCCATTCGTTCAAAGTTACTGGAAACAGTAGCCGAAAGGATCATCAACCGTGTTCTCAACGAGCTGCTCATTGTTCAAAAAGTGAGGGTAGATGTTTCAAAAATCAACCCTCCAATAGGCGGAAATGTGGCTATGGTAACGGTAAGAAGAAGTAAAAGCCGATAATTTGCCAATAATTTTCAAAGCCTGCCAAAAGCATAGGCCTGAAAAAAGAATTTTTATTACATTTGCCTTCCGTAAATAAAACGGCATCGTGGCCGAGTGGCTAGGCAGAGCTCTGCAAAAGCTTGTACAGCGGTTCGAATCCGCTCGATGCCTCCAAAAAAGCTCCTTTCAAGGGGCTTTTTTTATACTCAAAACTAAAATTGCTTTTGGTCTGCTTCTTTAAAGGCTAAAAGTGGCAATTTACCCGGCATTACCTCTCAAAAATGACATTTTGAACAGGTGATCTTCCAGAGAAAAGTTCATCTTCAAAAATGGCATTTTTGACACCTTACCAAACTCCGGCGATAAAAAAAGAATCGCTAATTTCCTCTATTTCTGAAGTTTTCTTCGGAAGTATTAAAAATCTTCAGCTGAAAGAACTATTTAAATAGGCTATTTCTGAAAGTTAATAGCATAATTTACTTCGGAAGGAATTCAAAATGCATTTAAATCTACTTCCGAAGAAATATTTATAATTCACTCCTAATTTGATTGTCAACGCCTGAAGTTTCAGAAATATTACCTCTCAAAAATGCCATTTTAAGAAGGCTTCTAATCTCTTAAATAAAATTTAGATATGAATTGCTACTCCTGCTCGAAGTACTGAATGTATGCGCCAGATTCCGGGGTGATGCTGTCAATTTGATCCTGAAGTTGGGTTAGTTCATCTGGAACAAGGCCCTGGGCGATTAAAAATACCCCGAAAATCACCAGAATAATGCTGATCACCTTCTTAACGTTGTAGATACGATTGGGTGTGAGCTTGCGATTGAGCTTTTTGGCAGCAAGGATCTTGAAAATGTCAATAATGAAATAGGTTCCTAAAATAGAGCTGAAAAAAACGACCATTCGGTCGGTTTCCATTTCCATTTGCGGCCCAAAAATGATGATAAGCCCCAACCAAAACCCCAGGACGCCAATATTAATAAAGTTGAGCAGAAAGCCTTTTGCAGCAAGGCCCAGGTAATCCCTTTTATTGAGTTTTTGTATCTCGGGGACTTCTTCGTGCTCAAGCACCTTGCGGTTTTGAACGAACTGAATTATACCATAAGTGACTAGAATGCCACCCCCAAAAATAAAAAGAGCCGGATCATCTTTAATCCGGTTCAATAGTTTTGTGGTACTTAAATAAGCGATTAGCAGAAAGATCATATCGGCACAAATCACTCCCAAATCGAAGGAAATTGCCGCTCTAAAGCCTTTAATAGCTGCAGTTTCAAGGAGTACGAAAAATACCGGTCCCAGTAAAAAAGCAAGAAAAAAGCCTAAAGGTATTGCAGCCAATATATCCTGAAACATTCAAATCTTTTAGTTTCACAAAGATAGAACTTTACTTCACTTATAAAATTTTTCCGCCCAGGCTGGTTTTTTTGTCAACTTCAGCAGGGTTTCCAAATATCTCTACAGTGCCGCCAAGTTTGGCTGTAGCCTTCACATAATCTGATGCATAAACTTCACCTCTACCGGCAGTTCCGGCTTTGACTTCGGTGTTTTGGGTACGCAGATCTCTTCCGTAGTAATGCCCCCCGGTGTTGATCTCCACAACCTGTTCTTTCGCCTTGCCATCAAGCGTAACTTTTCCTCCGGAAATGGATTTTACATTGACTTTTTGAGCATTTACCTGTGCCGCCTGAATATCGGCTGCTTCCTGGCTTCGGAAGGTGAGTTCCCGCCCTTTTATTTCCCCCGACACCGTTACCAGCGAACCTTCATTGGCATCTACAGTGCTAAGGTCTTTCGTGTAAAGCGTGATTTTAGTATTGTTCTTAGACCAGATATTGTCTAAAGAAAGGCGTATTTCCAACCTGTCTTCAACGATCTCAAACTTCACATCATTCTTGCTGTGACCGGTAATGAAAATTTCATTTTTGGCAGCAGGAATGATCTCTACTTCTACGGCATTGAATGTTTTTACTTCAGCAAAATTCCCCAGCTTCTCCTTTACATCCTGCGCAAGGAGAGAAATGCTAAAGAAAACCATGAAAAATGGCAGTAATATTCCTGTTTTAGTCTTGCTTTTCAACTTCATCTTTGGTTCCAATTAAATTAAAGTCCAAATGCCTTTTTACAAGATCGGCATTTTTAACTGTAACATATACTTCGTCACCTAGCTGGTAAACCTTCTTTGTATTTCGGCCAATAATAGCGTATTGCTCCTGATCGAAATCAAAATGATCTTCCCTGATATCTCGCAGTCTCACCATGCCCTCACATTTATTAGACATGATTTCAACGTAGATCCCCCACTCGGTAACTCCTGAAATAACGCCCAGGAACTCCTCATCATTGTGATCTTGCATGAATTTTATTTGCATGTACTTTATGGAATCACGCTCTGCACTGGTTGCCAGACCTTCCATGTTACTGCTGTGCTGGCATTTAGATTCGTATTCTTCTTCGGGTGCCGACTTACCATCGTCAAGATAGTGTTGGAGCAACCTGTGGGCCATTACATCTGGATACCTCCTAATGGGCGAAGTAAAATGGGAATAATGACTAAAGGCAAGCCCGTAGTGCCCAATATTTTCGGTACTGTAATAGGCCTTACTCATGGTCCTAATTGTAAGGGTGTCTACAAGGTTTTGCTCTTTGGTTCCCTGTACATCTTGCAGCAGATTATTAAGGGACTGCGATATTTGTTTTTGATCTTTAAGGTTAAGCTTGTGTCCAAATTTGCTCACCAGAGACTGTAAAGCTGCAAGTTTATCATCATCGGGTTCATCATGGCAACGGTAAACAAAAGTCTTCTTCGGCTTTTGCTTTCCAATGAATTCAGCCACTTTTTTATTGGCCAGCAACATGAATTCTTCAATGAGTTTATTGGCTTCTTTAGAAGTTTTAAAGAAAACACCAACAGGTTCATTTTTGTCATCGAGTTCAAATTTCACCTCTACTTTATCAAAAGAGATTGCACCATCTCCCATTCTCTTTTTGCGCATCACCTCGGCGATCTGGTTCATTTTAAGAACGGCCGAAACTATGGCATCATCGGTCCTATAACTTTCACCGGTAATAGAAATTTCAGCGGGAATATCACCCCCAGTAGTTTCAATGATGTACTGCGCCTCTTCATAGGCAAATCGCGCATCTGAATAAGTTACAGTCCTACCAAACCATTGATCTTTGACCACGCCTTTATCGGTCAATTCAAAAACTGCCGAAAAAGTATATTTTTCCTCATTTGGTCGCAACGAACAGGCGTTGTTGGATAAGATTTCAGGTAACATGGGTACTACCCTGTCAACCAGATACACCGAAGTTGCACGGTTAAAAGCTTCTTCATCGAGTATGGTTCCCGGCTGCACGTAGTGAGAGACATCGGCAATATGGATCCCTATCTCGTAGTTGCCATTCTCTAATTGCTGAAAACTAAGAGCATCATCAAAATCTTTTGCATCTTTAGGGTCAATAGTGAAAGTAAGAACTTCACGCATATCCCTTCTTTTCTTTATCTCGTCTTCCTGAATGCTAGTATCTATGCCCTGGGCAAAATCTTCCACTTCTTGCGGAAATTCATGCGGAAGCCCGTATTGTGCAAGTATCGAATGAATTTCGGTATGATGCTCTCCAGGTTTTCCAAGAACCTGCACTACATGACCAAAAGGAGAATCGGCTTTTTCTGGCCATTCATCCATTTCAACCACTACCTTATCCCCGTTTTTGGCTTCACCAATTTTGTTCTTCTGAACAAAAATATCGGTGTACATTTTACCATCCTGAATGGCCACAAATCCGAAGTTCTCCTGCAGCTGTAAAACTCCTACAAATCTTGTTTTCTTCCGGTTAAGGATCGCGGTGATCTCTCCTTCTGATTTCTTATTTCGGCGACGTTTGTAGACATAGATCTCAACTTCATCACCGTCAAAAGCTTTATTGATATTATTTGAAGGGATAAAAACGTCTTCATTCAGCTCCTCCACCACCACATAACCACTGCCTTTAGCAGTCATGTCAAGTATGCCACGGTAGCGGTCAACATCGCTGTTAATGAGATAACGGCCTCTGTCTACCTCTTCAATTTTTTTCTTTGCAGCCAATTGAGATAAAGATCGAATGATCTTATTCCTGCTGGAAGCATCATCTACACCCAGTTTTGCTGCTATTTGTTTATAGTTAAAATCCTTCCCCGATTCCTTTCGCATAATCCCCAGAATTCTTTGGGTTGCACTTTCGAGGCTGGTACTCTTATTATTTTTGTATTTCTTTTTACTCATTTCAAAATTTAAGCTATAAAATTAAGCCTTATAATTTACATCTACCTGAATTTATAGTAATTTCAATTCACAAGAAAGAATCATTCACAATATGATAATCTATTGATAAGAAAAAATTAACATTTTAAACTCAGATATCTTAAAATTATATTAATTTTGTTGGTGTCGAATAATTATGTTCAACATATCACTCAATGAATAAATCAACCAAAATAACTGTAGTTTTTATCCTGATTTTTGTGATTGGTGTTCTCACTTTTGTCGCCTCCATAAACCGCACATTAAATACGCCGGTTCCAGGTTCTTTTCCTGGAAAAATTTCTTCCACTTTCCACTAGAAACTAATATCTTAATAGCAAGGACTTTGCTATGACCAATTTCATTACTCTTGCGATCTTTACCTATCGCCATGAATACGCAATTCTCAAGTTGCTACTCCAGCAGGAAGGTATTGAACATTTCTTTCAAAACGAGACTATGCTTGACGTCTTCCCTTTATACTCTACCGCCCTGGGAGGAATTCACCTCAAAGTCCACCCACTCGACGTAGATCGTGCCCGGGAGATCATAGATAGGTTTAATCAGGATCCTGCTCCATTAAAGATCGTTTAGTTGTCAACAGTTATTATAGTATTTATATTTTCTTCTTTTTTTAAAAAATTAAAATGATGGAGTATTATAGTCTGTTGATATGTACAATAACTTTTTCTGAAGTTTTTTGGATTTGTGGTCAGCAGTAGTGAGGTAACAAGTTATGAACAGCAGCAGCTACAGCTAAGCCCCTGATTACTACTGAAATTTTACTTTTTCTTAACAACTGTTCATAATGAAATGTGAATTTAATCATTTAATAACTTTCCCTTAATCTGATGTTCAGAAGTGAATTTTGACTGCTGAAAACTTCCCGGAAAAAAGTGAGTTTAAAATTTCCATGTCTCGGTAATTCTTTCATATTCGATTTTTAGCTGAACAATCCAAATTTCGTTTTGATTTTTTCGTCTCTATTTATAAACAAATTATAAACTTTTATAAAGACTTAGTTTTAAAGAGCTTGTAACATTTAATTAACAAACGCTAAAATAGAAGTTGATAACTCAAATTTTTACCTTTGTGGCTCATCAAACCTGCCTCTTATGAAAATATCTATTGGAAATGACCACGCCGGTACTACATATAAAACCGCTGTTGTTGATTACCTGAAATCAAGAAATATTGAAGTGATCAATCACGGGACCGATTCTGAAGAAAGTGTAGATTATCCCGATTTTGTTCACCCGGTAGCCCGGGATGTGGAAAATAAAACGGTTGATTTTGGGATCATTATCTGTGGAAGCGGTAATGGGGCCAATATGACTGCAAACAAGTATCAGTCGGTTCGTTCGGCGCTTTGCTGGATCAAAGAAATCGCTGCCCTGGCAAGAGAACACAACAACGCGAATATACTTAGTATCCCAGCGCGATATACTTCAAAAGAACAGGCTGTTGAGATGGTGCAGGTGTTTCTTGATACCGAATTTGAAGGTGGCCGTCACAGCCGACGTGTAGAAAAGATCGCCTGTAAATAATGGAGATAAAAATTGCCACTTTTGAAGACCTTGGTATTCATAAATTGTATCAAATCCTGCAACTCAGGTCTGAAGTTTTTGTGGTGGAACAAAATTGTGTTTACCAGGATATTGATGGAAAAGATCAAAAAGCCCTGCATGTGCTGGGCTTTGACGGAAAAGATCTCGTAGCCTACACCCGACTCTTTGCCCCCGGAATTTACTTTGAAGAGGCTGCAATAGGCCGTGTGCTTGTCAAAGAAACTCATCGTGGAAAAAACTATGCTCACCAAATCCTCACAGCTTCTATAAAAGCTATTGAAGCGCAATACAGCACCAAAAAAATTAAATTATCTGCTCAAACTTACCTGACTAAATTCTACGAAAGTCATGGGTTTCATCAAACCGGGGAAGGATATCTTGAAGATGGCATCCCTCACATAGGTATGATAAAGAATTAACCTTTTAGAATTTTCTGATATTGAGTTTTATCCTGAAGAATTTCCTTTGCCTTCAGGATTTCAGGATTTTTCTTCACATAGTATTCATAAAGCCCTTCTTTGTAGAAATACCGCTTGATGATCTCTTCTGAAATAAGGCTCATGATCTCAGCTTTTTTGTTGTTTAGAGCCTGTTCCTTTGAAGTTGAAATTGCCTCTTCTATACTTTTCAACGCTGTTGAAAGATCTTGTTGATAACCTTCTTTTTGCGCAGCATCAATAACATCCTGCAGTTCTTCTTCTGTAGCTGTCTGGTATTCAAACCCCACGGTATTTAGATACGCTTTAAAATCTGAAAAATCTTTTTCTGTAAAGCTGAAGTCTTCAGGAGAATTCAAATTATAAGTATAATAGTAGTTTGTTGCGTAGTCAAAAATGGCATTTTCGAACAGCAATGCATTAGTGACATCACTAAATTCCGAAGTTTCCAGTTTAATATCGGGTGATATACCGCCGCCGTCATAGACTTTTCTTCCATTCCGGGTTTTGAATTCGTTGTAATCTTTTTCAGAATAACGTATTGCATTTCCTTCTTCATCGCGGTGACGGTAATCGAGTGCCTGTATGCAGCGGCCGCTGGGCGTGTAATATCTTGAGATAGTAACCTTTAGTTGAGTGCCGTAAGTGAGGTCTTTGGGACGCTGTACAAGGCCTTTACCAAAGCTGCGGGCTCCAATGACCACCGCGCGGTCTAAATCCTGCAAAGCACCTGCTACAATCTCGCTGGCAGAGGCACTGCGACCGTTGATCAATACTGCCAGGGGAATTTCCGGATCTATAGCTTTTTTGGTTGTTGAAAACGTCTGATTATACTTTTCAACTGCCGATTTTGTACTGGTGATCAACTCTCCCTGTGGTACAAAAATGTTGGTCACGTTAATAGCTTCAGAAAGTAATCCGCCGGGATTTCCACGCAGGTCAAGTATGATCTTTTCTGCCCCCTGCTCTTTTAATTCTTTTAAAGCGTTTACCGTTTCGGCCGAAGCGTTGCGGTTAAACTGAGAAAGCACAATATACCCGGTTTTATCTTCCAGCAGCTCGTAAAAGGGTACGGCTTTGATCTCAACAGCACCACGGGTAAGCGTGGTAGTTTTGGTTTCTCCCTGTCGAATAAAAGTGAGTTCTACCTTAGAATTTGGTGCACCTTTGAGCAATTCTCCCGCATCTTCGCTAAAATTCTGAACAGCTATATTCCCAATCTTTATAATCTCATCTCCGGCTTTTAAACCGGCTTTATCGGCAGGGTAATCTTTATAGGGTTCTAAAATGACAATTTTATCGGCCTTTATGCCTACTGTGGCACCTATGCCGGTATATTCGCCGGCGTTGTCTATCCTGGCCGCCTGCACTTCCTGTTCATTCCAGTAATGGGTGTAAGGATCAAGATCTTCAAGCATCGCATTTATGGCCGTATCCATCAATTCTGCAGGATTGGTCTCATCAACATAGTTCATGTTGAGTTCTTTGAACAGCGTAGTGAAGATCTCGAGCTGTTTGGCGATCTCAAAGAAATCTGACTTATAACTTACTGTAGTAAATAGCAGCACCGGAAGGGCTGCAAAAAATGCTATTTTAGAGAGGATCTTTTTCATGTTCCTTCATTTTTTCCTGCGCCACAAATCTTTTCAGAAGTTCTTCGCCGTTGCGCGATAAATCGGCATAACTCCATACTTCGCGCCCGGTATAGATCAACATTACAGCATAATTATGGGTTAAATTACTGGTAACAAGATACTTATTTTTTCTAAAAACCTCCCGCATGAGCCGCTTAATTTTGATTCTGTCTACCGCGCGTTTAAAGTTTCTCTTAGAAACTGAAACCCCTACCTTATTTACCTTTTCTGAAGGGTTTTGAAGCCGGGTGTACACCAAAAGCAAGGGATATTTTTTGACCGTTTGGCCTTCAGCAAAAAGTTTATCAATAAGAACTTTGCTCTTTAATTTTTCCTTCTTTCCGAAGCTTTCATCCATGAGGTAAAATTATCATTTATAAATCAATGTTGTCCGATTAAATATATCAAACAGGAGCTAAGGCCACGAATTCACCAATAATTCAGTTTATTTAAAGGTATAGAAGGATGGTTTTTAGTTTCTGAATATTTAGGAACTTTATTTATGAAATAGAATATTGTTATTTATTAGTTGGTTGGGTAAAGTCCTGGCTCCTGGTTCTTGCAACGAAGCAATCCTGACTCTTTCCCCGGACAATAACCTTTATATAAAAAAGTATTTAACAAAGAATCTCACGGTCTAAACTTATGAAATAAAAAAAGAGGCCGTTTAAAGCCTCTTTTTCTTTAACCCGAATATATTTCAGGTGTATTTAATTCTGAATGTCATTCTCTTTAGTGGTAAAAATACCTGTCAAAAATGGCATTTTTGGAACCTCTTATTGTTGTGGTTTCGGGTAAACATTATTTTTCCTATTCACATCGGCCATCATTTGGCTGCTGTCAATCTCAATAGAAGAAACTTCCGATTTTGGCTTATTCAGCATAAAAGAATAGGTAGGATAAGCCCACGCCCAGTCTTCTTGTGTCTGATTTTCATCAAATCCTGGTTTTTCCCAGCGCATCATTTGTAATGGAATATAGATCTCTTCGGAAGTACCGTTGTTATAGTTCACTTGCAGCTCAACAGGCATAGGCATTTCACCATTTCTAATGAGCACAACCCTGGTTTGATCGCCTTCCTCTTCTACCGCCTGTATGGCGTAGTCAATTACGTTTGTAGTGCGCGTCCAGTCGGTTAAATACCAATCTAGCTCTGCACCCGAAACCTTCTCGGCTACCCTAATAAAATCATTGGGTGTTGGATGTTTGAATTTCCACTCATCGTAGTACCTTTTTAAGGTCTTCTGAAGGTTTTCTTCACCAATAATGTAACCTAACTGCGAAAGAAAAACTGAACCTTTTGAATAGGCCGTTGCACCGTAAGCTGCGTTGTACGTATACCTGTCGGCATGGGTGGTTTGTGGCTGCTCTGCGCCCGAAGTTGCCAAACGGGTATAGCTTCTGTAAGAGCCTTCAAAAGGATTTTCCTGATTCTGGTCCATTATTTCATTCATTGCAAGATCAGAAATGTAGCTTGTAAAGCCTTCATCCATCCATTCGTGCTTGCTCTCGTTGGTTGCCAGCAGGTGCTGGAACCAGGCGTGGGCAAGTTC
Source organism: Salinimicrobium sp. TIG7-5_MAKvit (assembly GCF_049569215.1). Lineage (GTDB taxonomy): Bacteria > Bacteroidota > Bacteroidia > Flavobacteriales > Flavobacteriaceae > Salinimicrobium > Salinimicrobium profundisediminis. The sequence continues at coordinate 1,735,429 of NZ_CP145903.1, forward strand.
GTGAGCGGTCACGCCTACAAGGCTTCCAAAATTCCTTTCCCCGGTAATAAGGGTGAGCATGGCATATTCCATTCCACCATCTCCTCCCTGGATCACAGAATACTGTGGCCACGGGTAAGGCCCTATGTGCTCATTAAAGTACAAAAGGAGTTCTTCGGTCTTTGACTGCAGGTTCTTCCAGTTCTCCTTAATTTCAGGCTTGTTTTTATAAAGGAAGTGCAGCACGGTACCATCGGCAGCCGTTCTTTTGTCATGAATATATTCAGGATCGGCAGCCCAGGCAAAATCGAGTACATCTTCAGCAATGAAATGCCAGGTGAGTTTGTCAGCTTTTTTTCTCTTTACTTTTACACCTTCGTCCTGGTAGCCATACCCAATTTCATTGGCATTTTGAAGGATTCCTGAAGCACCAAGAATGTAGTCTTTATCAATATTGATCTTTACATCATAGTCTCCCCATACCCCATGCCACTCACGGCCAATGTAAGGATCGGCATGCCATCCTTCAAAGTCGTATTCGGCCATTTTTGGGAACCACTGCACCATAGAAAGAGCCACACCTTCGCTGCTGTTTCTTCCTGCACGACGGATTTGTTCGGGTACCTGTCCTGCAAATTTTAGTGAAAAATTTACGGTTTCTCCGGGTAAAATTGGTTCGGCAAGTTCTACTTCCAAAACCGTTCCCACCTCTTCAAACTGAAGAGATTTCCCATTCATGGTAAGGGTATTTACTCGCAGGTAACCCTGTTGTGCAGGAGTTAAATTAGCAATTCTGGCTCCTACACGAGGATCTGGATCTGCGATGGTTCGCGAACGGATATCCATTTCACTTCCGGGTTGAAAAGCGTTATAAAACAGGTGATAAAATACCCTTTTTAGCGTATCGGGAGAGTTGTTGGTATATTCGAGATCCTGCTCCCCGATATACTGGAAGTTGTCAACATTCATGTCAACATCCATCTTGTAGTTGGCTTCCTGTTGCCAGTAAGAGGTACTATTCTGGGCAGTTACTGCCAGGCATGATAAAAATGCCAGTGTCAATATTCCTTTCTTCATTCGTGCTTATTTTGATAATTTATCTGCCAGGATTAGGGCGTTATAAAGGTTAACCATTTTTCCTGAAGTTGATAATTGACTGAATTTCATTGTATTTGACGGGTCTCCGCCAATAATTACAGTGGCGTTGCTGGTAAGGCCACTTTCCATGATCACTCTTTTAACCTGATCATCGGTCAATTTTGGATAAAAAGAACGTATCACAGCTGCAACGCCGGCTACTGCAGGTGCTGCCATAGAAGTTCCCTGTAGGTACTCATACTCGTTATTTGGTGTAGTAGACCAGATCTTTGTTCCTGGTGCAAATACATCAACATTGGTCTTACCATAGTTAGAGAAACCTGCAATAAGGCCAGATCCATATTCATAATTAAGAGCTCCTACAGTAAGGAAGTTATCTGAAATCTCACTTGGATTTTCAGGATCCTGATCGTTTGGATATACCGCATTTTCGTCAAGGTTTAATCCTTCATTTCCGGCGGCGTTCACAATAAGTACATCATTATCATCGGCGTACTTTATAGCATCTCTTACCCATTGTGGGTGGGTAGAGAAATATTTTCCGAAGCTGGTGTTGATGATGCTGGCACCATTATCTACGGCATAGCGAATGGCAAGGGCAATATCTTTGTCATACTCGTCTCCATCAGGCACTGCTCTAAGTACCATGATCTCTACATTGTTGGCAACCCCGTTAAGACCAATTTTATTGTCTCTTTCAGCAGCAATAATACCTGCCACGTGGGTACCGTGTTTAAGATCTTCTTTATCGGGTGTTGGGCCCATCACATTTGCATTTCCGTAGTCGGTATCTGTGATATCATCAACATCATCACCTACCGCGGCACGGGCATCAAGGTCTAGATTGAAGTGAGAAGAAAGCCTGCCGTCAAAGTAGTCTATAGCCTCCTGAAGTTGTGAAATTGCATCTGGGATAGTACCTTTAACATTGCTCATTACCTGGCTCAAGAAGCCTTTGTACTGCTGCATTTCTTCGGAAGTTGCTTCCATATTTCTCAACTCCTCCAAAGTATAATCTTCTTTGCCGATTTTGGCAGATACCGCCTCATGAGATACCTTTAGCTGTTGCACAATACCTTCATACTGGTTCTTCATGCCAAGCGTCTCGTTGTATTCTTTGTCATACTCGGCTTTTGCACGCTGATAAAGCTCAAATTCTTCCTGATTTTCGGTCTTTACAGCACCTGCAGGTATGCTGCTGTACTTAGATTTCAGCTTTTTGTAGATCCTGGTATATTCAAGATTTTCTTCTACTGCATCACCAAGAAAGTTCCACCCGTGAATATCGTCAACATAACCGTTGTTATCGTCATCGCGGTTGTTGTTGGGTTTTTCGTCTTCATTGGTCCAAATCACCCCGTCAAGATCTTCGTGTTCTATATCAACACCACTGTCAATAACGGCTACAATGACTTTTTTGCCTTTGTTGTTCTTGATGATCTCGCTGTAAGCTTTTTGCACGCTCATACCCGGAATGGTATCTGAAACAAGATCGGCTCCACCCCAGCCTTTTAGTTCAACGTCTGTAAGTTCAGAAACCTTTAGCGGTGTTTCATCAATATTTTCAATAGGTGTAGAAACAATTGCGGGAGCCGAGCTACCACATGCTGCCAGAATAGCGGCCATTCCGGCTGCCAGAAAAGGCCTGTAAATTGGGATCTTCATAATTTTCTAATTAAATATTTCGTTAAATGTATATACTTCGTCTAATCGTACTCCTTTTTCGGTTTCCTTTACTTTTATCACCTTGTTATGGGCATCGTGTTCCAGAAAAAGATAAAAATCTTCTTTGGCAGCCGTTTCCAGGAATGTCTTCTTTTCAGGAAGCGTAAGTAAAGGCCTGGTATCATATCCCATAACAAAAGGCAATGGAATGTGACCCGCGGTAGGCAAAAGATCGGCCGTAAATACCAGCGTTTTTCCCTGGTACTTAATATGGGGGATCATCTGCTTATCTGTATGACCATCTACAAAAAGAATTCCAAAATCGAGTTCAGAATTTTCCTGATATGCTCCTCCCTGTCTTTCAATGAATTTCAACTGGCCACTTTCTTCCATGGGAAGTATGTTCTCCTTCAGAAAAGAAGCTTTCTCCCGGGCGTTAGGCTGGGTTGCCCACTGCCAGTGTTCTTTATTGGACCAGAAAGTGGCATTTTTGAATGCCGGTTCATAACCGCTACGGTCTTTATTCCATTGTATGCTACCGCCGCAATGGTCAAAGTGCAGGTGGGTCATTAAAACATCGGTGACATCATCTCTTGTAAATCCGTGTTTCTTCAAGGATTTATCAATGTTATCATCTCCCCAGAGATAGTAGTAGCCAAAGAATTTCTCATTTTGCTTATCGCCCATCCCGGTATCGATAAGTATAAGCCGGTCACCATCTTCAATGAGCAGACAGGTGGCGGCAATATCAATCATGTTATTTGAATCTGCCGGATTGGTTTTATTCCAGATAGATTTTGGTACCACACCAAACATGGCACCTCCATCCAGCTTAAAATTACCGGCTTCAATAGGATATATTTTCATGAATTTTTAGGTGATTTTAGGGTTCCTGAATAAATTCACTGTAAATATATTATTTTTTCACCGGGACTTATGGTGTCGTGGAAGTGGAAAGGTCTTTTGTGGCCTTCGGGATTTACGATAAGTATAGGCAGAAAATCTTTTTGCTGCTTTTTTTGTTCTTTAATCCATTGCCGGGTAGACATTTCCTCTTCTACAAGAATTTCATGCTCGGCTGCACTGTTGCTGCTCAATTTATATGTCCACGGGTCAAGTTTTGTCTTTGCGGCAAACATTGACGAAGCGTCTATCCTGTCAAGAAGATCTACGCCCGCACCAGATTCTTTTGGATCCATGAGCACGATCTTCTTTGGGATATAAAAGGAATCATTGGCCAGCTGTGCTGCCAGTAGATTGATCTCACTGTTGGCGGTGAGCGCAATAAAAGTGCCTTTGTCTATGGCATGGGCCTGTTCCATAGTCTCTTCTTTCAGAATGTTTCCAAAAATGGCATTTAAACCTTCATTTTTTGCCAGCTCTACCATGTCGCGGTTAGAATCTACAAGAGTAACGTCGTTCTCTTTTGCGAGGTGCTTAGCCAGGTGGATTCCCAACGGATTTGCGCCCAGGATAAGAAAGCCTTTCCTGGATTCCTGATGGATAAGTTCACCCCGGTTTTTCAACCATTTTGTGGTCCAGGTAAGGAAGACCGGAACTGTAAGGGTAGTAAAAATGGCCATAAAAACCAGGATAGAAAAGATTTCAGCAGAAATGATACCCATTTCAAGTCCAATACCTGCAATAATAATTTCTACTGCGCCCCTACCGTTCATTCCCGTTCCTACAGTAAGACCTTCGCGCCAGCCGTAGCCACTGGGCAGGTAGAACAAAGCAGTTCCTCCAATTTTCCCAATCATGGCTACTAAAGTTACTGCGATAAGCATCCAAAGATCGGTTTGAAAAATGTCCAGCGTAACGTTAAATCCTGCGGAAACAAAAAATATAGGTGCTAAAAACCCGATAGATACGTCGTGAAAGATGTCATTGATCTCTTTGGAAATCTGCCTGTTAAAAACTCCGTCCCTAATGAAAAGCCCGGCCATAAACGCTCCGAGAATGCTGTGAAGGCCTGCAAGTTCGGCAAGTTCGGCAAAACCAAATACGATGATTAAAATAAGAGTAAAATGCAGGGTACGGTCTTTAATCTTAGCACGGCTAAGGGTTTTTCCCAAAAGAGGCAGAAGGTAAATTCCTCCCACAGCAGTAAATATGAAGAACAAAATAGCCTTACCTGCTACCCATGTGAGGCCAAGAGTATCAATATTTCCTACATCTACAAAACTCATTAGTCCTGCAAAAATGATGAGGGCGAGCGTATCTGAGATCAAGGCTCCAGCCATTAAAACATAGGCAATACGTGTATTGAGTAGCTTCAGGTCTACCAGGATACGGCTTTTTGTAGCCAGCGAGGTCACACCTACAGCAATGGCTACGAAGAGGGCAGCCATTTGAGTTCCGTCAAAGAGGATGATGGTGTAATAGCCCAGGCCAAAGGGCACAAAAAAGCCTCCAATAGCTGCCAGGAGCCCCGGCCAGGAAGCTTTTCCGAGATCCCTAAAGTTGATCTCCATACCAATGTATACCATGAGCAGGATAATCCCAACTTCGGCCAGAATGCTTATCATTTCGGAGGTTTCGAGCATTCCTAACACTGCCGGACCTAAAATAATCCCTATCACCAGTTCTCCTAAAATGGCAGGATAGCCCAGTTTTTTTGCAGCGGCACCACCCACCCATGCTCCGGCGAGGATTATAAGTAGATTGAAAATATTGAATTCTTCCATAAGCCGATATTTTAGTGTGGGTTTAACTCAATAAAAAGGAAGCTTCAAAACAGTGAAGCTGATCAATTCTGTCAAAAATCACTTAAAAATAGCATTTTTTGCAGGAATTTTATTTTAAGAGTGACAATATCTACTACATTTAAATCCTTTACTGGAAATATATGAAAGAATTCCTCGAGTTGCTGAAACATGAATTTGAATTGCCGCTATCCAATCCGGTGCTGGTTTTTTCACTTATCCTGCTTATAATCCTCATTTCTCCCATTGTATTACGGCGCCTGAATATTCCCGGGATCATCATCCTTATTGTTTCAGGGATTGTTATTGGCCCCTATGGTGTAGGAATCCTGGAACAAAGTGCTGCTATAGATCTATTTTCTACCATAGGCTTGCTTTACATCATGTTTATTGCGGGTCTTGAACTCGACATGAACCAGTTTAAAGCAAACCGGAATAAAAGTTTTCTCTTCGGATTTTTCACGTTTAGCATTCCCCTGGGAATAGGCTTCCCTGTTTGTTATTTTCTTCTGAATTACGATTTCAACGCCAGTTTTTTAACGGCCAGTATGTTTGCTACCCACACCCTGCTCACATATCCCATAGTGAGTAAACTGAAGGTATCAAAGAACGAAGCTGTGGCAATCACTGTAGGTGGAACTATACTTACAGATACTGCGGTACTCATTGTACTTGCAGTAATTATGGGAAACCATGAAGGCACCCTCAATGCTGCATTTTGGCAACGGCTGGGGATCTCCCTCGCAATTTTTTCGGTCATTATGTTCTTTCTTGTACCCCGAATAGCCAAATGGTTCTTTACAAGCATGGAAAATGAAAAGCATTCCCACTACATATTTGTGCTTACTGTCGTGTTTATATCGGCGTTTCTAGCCGAACTGGCGGGAGTGGAACCCATCATAGGAGCCTTTCTTGCAGGTTTGTCCCTAAACAGGCTAATCCCCCATTCTTCGGCACTTATGAACAGGGTAGAATTCATCGGGAATTCTCTGTTCATCCCTTTTTTCCTGATAAGTGTGGGGATGCTGGTAGATATCAGTGTGATCTTTAGTGGGCCTATGGCGCTATTGGTGGCAGGGACCCTAACGGTAGTAGCTGTTTTAGGAAAGTGGCTTGCCTCCTTCCTCACTCAAATCACCTTCAAATATTCGGTGGCACAGAGAAAGGTCATTTTTGGGTTGAGCAGCGGGCATGCTGCGGCGACCCTTGCCGTGATCATTGTGGGTTTCAACGCAAGGATCATAGATGAGAATATTTTAAACGGAACAATTATCCTCATCCTGGCCACCTCTATAGTTGCCACTCTTGCAACACAAAGGGCGGCAGGTAAACTGAAAGCTGAATCTGATAAAGACCTCTCAAAAGAGGTAAAAAACGCCGAAGCTTTTAAAAATGAAACCATCTTACTGCCTATTGCCAATATTCTGAATTTTGACAAGTTGCTTGAGTTCGCAATCCTGATCAAGGATAAGGCGTCTCCCAATCCCATTTCTATACTTTCGGTAGTGCCAAATAATGCCGAAGCAGAAATTAATATTGCCCGTGCTACCAATAAACTTGAAGATTTTGTTTCACAGGCCTCTGCCGCCGAAGCTGAAGTTACCATACATGCTACCATAGATCACAATGTTGCACAGGGAATTGCCAGAAAGGCAAGGGAAATCATTGCCGATCTTGTCATTTTTGGATGGCCTTCAGAAAAAGGGCTTATCGATAAACTTATTGGCAAAAAGATGGAGCGCATTATTGCTGCGAACAATAAAACTTCCTTTATTACTCACTTTAGCAGGCCACTTGCTACCCATAAACGGTTGTTTTTGGTTGTACCGGCACTTGCCGAAGAGGAAGAAGGTTTCTCTTTATGGGTAAGCAAGATCGAAGTGCTCTCTAAAGAACTTAGTGTCCCGGTGGTGATCTATTGCAACGAGGTGTCAAAAATGTCAATTTCAGAGCAGTTTAAAAAAATGAAGAGCGATTCTCCTGTGACCTATAAGATCTTCAAGGAGTGGAACGATTTTCTCATTTTGGGCAGAGACATGCAGGAAGAGGATATTGTGGTGCTGGTTTCGGCCAGAAAGGGTTCAAAATCCTTTCAGAATGTACTAAGCGGTATTCCTGCCAAGCTGGAAAAATATTTCTTTGACAAGAGCCGTATTATTATTTTTCCTTAGCTTCTTCCGAAGAAACAAAACGTACTGAATCACAGAGATTCTGCAGTTAACGCATAAAAAGTTAACTTTATGGCTAATTTCTATACAAAAGTAAATAACACATGTTAGAACTAGCAGGCTTAGTTATCCTGGGAATACTGGCGCAGTGGGTTGCCTGGAAAACAAAGACACCGGCAATTCTTCCGCTTATACTTATAGGCCTTTTTGTAGGCCCTTTTTCCACACTAATTTCCCATGATGGGACAAAATGGCTCGAGCCTATTTGGAATGGGGAAGAAGGCGTATTTCCCGGAGAGAGCTTATTTTATTTCGTTTCTCTGGCTATTGCGGTCATTCTTTTTGAAGGAGGACTTACCCTAAGGCGTGGCGAGGTGGGCAATATTGGTCCCGTTATCGTGAAGCTTATAAGTGTGGGGGTTGTGGTGACCTTTTTTGGGGCCGGGCTTGCAGCACATTTTATATACGGGTTCTCGTGGCAAATATCTTTCCTGTTTTCCTCCCTTATTATAGTTACAGGACCTACGGTTATTGCACCTATTCTTCGGAATATTCCTCTTAAAACTCATGTTTCTTCTATCCTGAAATGGGAAGGAATTTTGATAGATCCTATTGGTGCCTTAATTGCCGTTTTGATGTATGAATTTATTCGCGTTGAAGGCGGGCAGGATTTTACTATTACAGCGCTTACAGAATTCGGGAAGATCATTCTATTTGGCTTCACCTTTGGTTTCACCTTTGCTCATATCCTGGCCCTGCTCATAAAGCGGAACGTAATACCTCATTACCTGCTTAATGTTTTCACCCTGGCCACGGTACTTGGGGTATTTGTACTTGCCGATACTTTTGCCCATGAAAGCGGACTTTTAGCTGTAGTGGTCATGGGAATGGTGATGGGTAACAAAAACCTGCCAAACATCAAGGAACTGCTTTATTTTAAAGAGTCTCTTAGTGTACTGCTCATTTCGATCCTCTTTATTCTCCTTGCAGCAAATATCGAAATCTCTGACCTGTTACTTATTTACAACTGGAAAGCGGCTATGTTGTTTGGGGCAGTGGTGTTCATTGTACGGCCTATTGGGGTTATTTTGAGTTCCCTCGGATCTAATCTTAAAGCCAATGAGATTGCCTTTATCAGCTGGGTTGGCCCCCGTGGTATTGTTGCGGCCGGTATTGCTTCCCTTTTTGGGCTTAAACTGGCCAGGGAAGGAGTTCCGGGAGCCGAATATATCACTCCGCTGGTCTTTATGGTGGTATTACTTTCTGTACTGCTCAATGCCACCACGGCGCGAATCTTTGCTAAACTGGTAGGTGTTTTTGTAAAAGATGCAGAGGGAATTCTTATTATTGGCGCATCTTCTGTTTCAAGGCTTATTGGTAAATACCTGCAAGACAATAATAGGCATGTGGTGCTGATGGATAACAATGGTGATAACGTTATGAAGGCTAAGGATCTGGGCCTCGATGCTATTGCAGGAAGTGTTTATGAAGATGATCTTTTTAATAATGTTGAGCTCAATGATGTTGGTTACCTCATGGCTATGACCGGGAACAGTGATATCAATAAAACTGCGATAAACAAATTTACCAACCAGTATGGGGAAAAAGGCTCTTTCAGGCTTATTTCTTCGGATGAAATGAATGATCCGGAGACAAATCCTTCCGAAGGATTGTTTTCTCACACCGATGATTATATCAAATTAACTGAAGTCGCCAGGAGCTATCCCACCATTCATGAGGTAGTACTCAACAGCAGGGCGCATTATGAAGGTTTACTGGAAATATCTAAAACCGATCCCGACATTATTCCGTTGTTTGTAAAGACCGATACCGGCGAATTAAGGATTATCCCATCCCACAGTTCAGAAGTGGAAATTAACAACGGATACCAACTGGTTTATTTAGGTAAAAAGATCAAGAAGGAAGAAGAAGAACAGGAAGAGAACTACGAAGAGACAGTAGAAAAGCTTGAGAGCGAAAACTAATCTTTATTGATCTCCTCCAAAAGTTCATCGGTTAATTCGAGGGTGAAGAGAAACTGATTGAAAGGAGAGGACTTATAATGAAGAATATTGATGTAGCCCGTAAGATGATTTAGGTCTTTGGATCTGCTCATGGGAGGGTGAGAGAAATGATAAGAAGTTTTCAGAAGAAGTAACTTCCTTTTATTCTTGAGAATTAATTATTTATATGATTCTTCTCTTATTTATTCCTGATATAAGGCGTTGCTCTTCATAGCTTGATACTGGCTAGGGGAGACATTGTTGATTTTTTTAAAGGTTCTGTTAAAATAAGAGAGACTGTTAAATCCTGACAGGTACGAAACTTCAGAAATTGTTTTTACGGGAGATGTCTCAAGTAATAATTTACAGGAGTAATTTATTCGAAACTCATTCAAGAAGGTGATAAACGGTTTGCCGGTACTCTTTTTAAAATATCTACAAAAAGCAGATTTATTCATACCAGATCTTTCTGCTACCTTGCCTAGGGTAATATCTTCTTTAAAATGCAGCATGATATATTCAACTGCATCATTCACTCTTTTTTCTGAAATTTTATAATAATTCAACCAGGTTAAACTTCCGAGGCTCGTATACTTCCCATACTTAGAAAGCTTTAATAGAATATTAAGAACATTAAGAGCATTCTCGGAATGAGATTCACTGTCAATGTTGTCCAATATTTGCCGAATGTGAATATTTTCCGGCTGTCGGAATAGAACACCCCTTTTGCTTAATGTAACAATTTGTTTTAAAAAAGAAAATTCAGGCAAGTCTTTACTATTGCTGCTTAAAAAGGATTCATTAATATGAAAAACATAAGCTTTTGAAATTTTAGTATTTTCATTTGAATATTTACTATAGAACATATGAGGTACATTTTGTCCCAGAATAAAAATATCATCTTTTTTATATTCCCCTATAAAATCGCCAGCATACAATGTGCCTTCTCCTTCAACAATATACACCAGTTCCAGCTCAGGGTGGTAATGCCATAGTTTGAGGAATTCCTTGGCCTCATGAACAGAAAATTTAATATTTCGGGTAAGATATTTATGTAAAAATTGAAGTTTCATTGATTAAAATCGCGGCTCTCGCCAATTTTGTATATAAATGAAATTAAAAAAAGAAGGATGTGCAAATATTGTTCAACACATTGTAAATATTGTTCAAATATTTCGTTTTTAAGGATCTTATCTTTGAAATGATATTTTTAACTTATTATAATCTTTTTTTTGGAAAAGCTGTAATTATATCTCCTAATGACAATGTAGCTGTTGCTTTTCAAAATATAAACTTTCTAAAACTCAACCTCTGGCAAGAATGGGAAATCCCGATGGGTAGCCGGCTTAACAGTTTAATTATGTTCTGATGAAGCTTCTCTTATCACCGGTACGAATTTCCCTATAAATGGAGGATTTATTAAATTTAATGGATAAATGAAAAGAATATTTACTTTTTTAAGCTTATTATTTTTTAGCTCAGTTATAGCTCAAACAACACATGAAGAGGCAAAAAGGGCAATTGAAGAGAGAAGTTTCCCCAACTGGTTTCAGGATGCCAAACTAGGCATTTTTATTCACTGGGGATTGTATTCGGTTCCGGCTTATGGAGGAAAGGAAAGTTATTCTGAATGGTACCTGCGTGGTTTACAAATGAACGACAGCTTACGTACTAATTTTTTAAAAAAGACCTATGGAAGCGACTTTACCTATAATGATCTTACCAATGAATTTAAGGCCGAGCTATTTGATCCTGAAGAATGGGCAGATTTATTTAAAAGAGCGGGAGCTAAATATGTTGTTTTAGTCTCTAAACATCATGATGGGTACGCCCTTTGGCCAAGTAAATATAACCGTAACTGGAATAGTGTAGATACAGGTCCCAAAAGGGACATTGTTGGAGAAGTTACAGAAGCAGTTAGAGATTCGGGACTTAAAATGGGGTTATATTATTCTTTACCAGAATGGAATCACCCACTGCATAGGTGGTACAGTGATCCTCACGACAGCATAAACACTTATGTGGAAACTTACATGATACCTCAATTCAAGGAGCTTGTAAGCACATATAAGCCTTCTTTAATATTTGCCGACGGAGAATGGTATAATTCTGCCAAACAATGGCACTCTGCAGAGCTTATTAACTGGTATTATAATCTTGTTGGAGATGAGGCAATTGTAAACAACCGGTGGGGAAGCGGACTCGATGTGGGTTTTCTTACCCCTGAGTACAGTGCAGGAATCAAAGAAACCTCCAGGCCATGGGCTGAAGTTAGGGGTATAGGACGTTCTTTTGGACTCAACCGAAATGAAGACCTGGAGGCATATGGAACCTCTAAGGAACTTGTTGAGAAATTTGTTCAGGCTGTAGCTAATGGAGGAGGAATGATCTTGAATGTTGGTCCTGGAGCCGATGGTCAAATTCCATTAATACAGCAGGAGCGACTTGTACAACTAGGAAACTGGCTCGAGATAAACGGCGAGGCAATTTATGGAGCAGAAGCATTTGAGATTACTGAAGAAGAGAAAGAGGTGCAAATTTCCAGGGTAGATGAGGTGATCAATTTTAATTGGGTACGTAACTCCCCATTAAAAGGAATTAGAGAAGATGATTTTTCCGTGAGGTGGGAAGGCTATCTTGTTGCTCCCAAAAATGGCAAATATAACATTGAATTAGATGCAGATGATGAAGCAATTCTAGAGCTTGATGAAAGAACAATTATAAATAACAATTACACAGCTCCAGATAAAGAGGCTGAAGTAATGAATGCAAATACCAGCTACTCAGAAAATGCAGTAGTTGATTTAAAGGCCGAGAAACCTTATAAACTGGTATTGAATTACAGAGAAAAGAAGCAGAATGCAAAGGTTACAATATCCTGGAGCAGTAAAGGAGGTGAGAAAGAAATTATTCCTGGTGATGCTTTCTACTTAGATCAGGAAAAGACTCAGCCAGGGTTACAGGGAAAATACACCTCATTAAAAACACACATTGCTTACACTAAAAAGAACAACTCCCTGTATGCAATTAGTTTTGAATGGCCCGAGGATTCTTTACAACTAAATATTCCAAAGCCAAAACCAGGAGCTACAGTGAAAATGCTCGGTCTTGAAAGAGAACTTGACTGGAGCTACAAAAACAGTAAAATGTTTATTAACACCAGTGGAATTAAATATAATGAATTACCCTCCCATGATGCATGGACATTCAAAATAGATAATTACTAAAATATTTTAAATAAACTAATAAGATTTGGTGAAGCAGGAAAAGAAAAACATGGAGTACTTTCGATCTACTTATACTGTAACATCATTTGCCGGAAGTTATCCAACTTGTAAAAGAATTTCCTGCGCCAGCTTTTTGTATTGGATCATATGGGTAAACCTCAAATAGCTAAAGGTCTCTCGAATGAATGGGTAGAGAATATCAGAGTATTAAGTAGCCATAAGAATGTCTATTGTAAAATCTCAGGATTTTTAACCGAGACAGGGAATTTTAAGTGGACAAAGAACGATTTCAGCTCTTTTTTTGAAGTAGTAAGCAAAGCTTTTGGTGAGAACAGACTGATGTATGGATCCGATTGGCCGGTATGTCTCGCTGCAGGAAGCTATAGTGATACTGTGGAAATTATTAAGGACTATTGCAGGGAGCGGGGAGATATTTTTCTTGCTAAGCTGATGGGTATAAATGCAGAAAAATTCTATCATTTATGACGAAAAAGTTTATTTTTTCTGTTTTGGCAATTCTAAGCTTCTGGTTATCTCTGAAAGAAGCAAACGCTCAGAACGTAACAGTTTCAATTCCCGAGCATAAACTGTGGTATGATACCCCCGCAAGCGAGTGGTTGGAGGCATTACCTGTAGGAAATGGTAGAATAGGAGCCATGGTCTTTGGAGATCCAAAAAATGAAAGGATTCAGTTAAATGAAGATTCTATGTGGCCGGGAGGGCCTGACTGGGGGAATGCTAAAGGCAATCCTGAAGATCTCAAATATATTAGAGAGCTCATTGAAGAGGGCCAGATTGAAAAGGCAGATAAAGAGATTGTAGAGCGGTTTTCATATAAGGGTATAGTTCGATCTCACCAAACTTTAGGGGATCTGTACATGGATTTTCACGAGCGTGGAACTGTAGAAAATTATAAGCGTCTTTTAAATCTAAATACGGCTGAGGTGGTGATCAGTTACACTTCAGAGGGCTCAGCATATTATCAAAAGGTATTTACCAGTGCGCCAGATGATGTACTTGTAATTGAATTAGTGACCAATGCAGAGAAGGGGATGAATTTGACTTTGCGGTTAGATCGCCCGGAAGATGAGGGGCATCCCACAGTGCAAATAAACAATCCTCATTCATCTGAGATTGCAATGAATGGAGTGGTGACACAATACGGTGGGAGGGTACATTCCCAACCAGCACCCTTAGATTATGGAGTCCAATTTGAAACTGTATTGAAAACAGATCATGAAGGGGGCAAAGTGACACCAAAAGATGGAACCCTTATATTACAGGGGGTGAAAAAAGCCACAATTAAACTTGTGGCAAATACTTCATTTTATACTAAAGATTTTCGAAATAGAAACAGGGAAGTTTTAGATCGTTTATCGGGAGTAGGATATGAGAAACTTTACGAAAGACATGTGCAGGATCATCAAAAGTATTTCAACAGAGTTCAATTTCAACTGAGTAAGAATAAAAGCAGCAGCTTACCAACAGATCGTCGGCTGCAAAACTTAGCCAAAGGGGAAGAAGATTTGGATCTGGTATCAGATCTTTTTCAATTTGGAAGATATCTTCTTATTTCATCCTCAAGACCCGGTACCAATCCTGCAAACCTCCAGGGTTTGTGGAATGACCATCTTGCGGCACCGTGGAATGCCGATTACCACCTTAATGTTAATCTACAAATGAATTACTGGCCTGCTGAGGTGACTAATTTAAGTGAGTTTCATCAGCCATTATTCGATTTTACCGATAGGCTTATTGAGAGAGGCCGAATTACCGCCAGGGAACAGTATGGCATAGAGAGAGGGGCTGTGGCGCATCAGGCGACAGATCTTTGGGCTTCGGCTTACATGCGGGCAGAACAACCTTACTGGGGCAGCTGGATTCATGGCGGGGGCTGGTTGGCTCAACATTACTGGGAACATTATAACTTTACCCGCGACAGGGAATTTTTGGAGGAGCGGGCATATCCTGCCATTAAGTCTTTTGCAGAATTTTATCTGGACTGGCTGGTATGGGATAAAAAATCTAAGAAGTGGGTTTCATTTCCAGAAACCTCACCCGAAAACTCTTATATAAATGAAGAAGGGAAAAGAGCGGCAGTTTCATTTGGTAGTGCTATGGGCCATCAAATTATAGGTGAGGTATTTGACAATGTATTGGCAGCCGCAGAGATATTAAATATTGAAGATGATTTTATCGTAGAGGTTCGGGAGAAAAATAAGTCACTTTTCCCCGGAATTGTGGTGGGGCCAGATAATCGACTGCTAGAGTGGAATGAAGCCTATGAAGAAACAGAAAAGGGACATAGACATCTTTCTCACCTGTATGCACTTCACCCAGGCGATGATATTACCCAGGCAACCCCCCATGCTTTTGCTGCAGCAAGAAATTCTATTGATTTTAGATTGAAACATGGTGGTGCCGGTACCGGCTGGAGTCGGGCGTGGATGATTAACTTTGATGCACGCTTACTAGATGGAGAATCAGCAAAAAGTAATGTAGATAAATTCATGCAGATATCCCCGGCAAAGAATCTATTCGATTTGCATCCTCCTTTTCAAATAGACGGGAATTTTGGGTTTACAGCAGGAATTGCCGAAATGCTGCTTCAGTCACACGAAGGATTTTTGAGGATACTTCCTGCGCTTCCCGAAGCCTGGAAAGAGGGGAGTATTTCAGGATTAAAGGCAAGGGGAAATATTGAGGTTGATATTATATGGGAAAACGGGAAGTTAAAGGAGTTAATTCTAAAGGCGAATAAAAACAGACTTCAGAAGATTGTATATGCGGAAAGAGAGGTTGAAGTTGACTTACCTGCAGGAAAGAAAGTGCGGCTTAACGCTAAACTTCAAATAAAAAATAGCATTCTTCAAAAGAAAAGAAGGTTGTAAAACTTATTTAAACATGAATATACTACATCGCATGAGTCTTATAGGTTATTTCTTTTTGTTTTTTAATCTTTTACAGGCACAGGAGATCGCCGACCCTGTGGGCCCCCTTCCTTCTCAACGTCAGTTAAACTGGCAGGAAATGGAATATTATGCTTTTATTCATTTCAATATGAACACCTTTACAAACCGCGAATGGGGAGAAGGAGGGGAATTACCTGAACAATTTAATCCCACAGAATTAGATGTGCGGCAGTGGGCAAAAGTGGCAAAGGAGGCTGGTATGAAGGGAATAATAATTACTGCAAAACATCATGACGGGTTTTGTCTCTGGCCTTCAGAAACGACAGAACATTCTGTGAAAAATTCTCCATGGAAAAATGGTGAGGGAGATCTCGTAAAAGAACTTGCAAAAGCTTGTGAAGAATTTGATCTTGGGTTTGGTGTTTATCTTTCCCCCTGGGATAGAAACCATGTCGAATATGGCAGGGAAGAATATGTGAAGGTTTTTCATAGACAATTGGAAGAACTAATGACCAATTATGGTCCTCTTTTCGAAGTTTGGTTTGATGGTGCTAACGGTGGTACGGGTTATTATGGAGGTGCCAATGAGAATCGTAAAATAGATCACAGAAGTTACTATCAGTGGGATAAGGTATATTCAATAATTAGAAAGCATCAGCCAGATGCAGTAATTTTTGGAGATAATGGTCCCGACATTAGATGGATAGGAAATGAAGAAGGTGTAGCGGGTAAAACAAATTGGTCTCTAATTCGTAAAGCCGAAGTATATGCAGGATCGGGTAAACCTAAAGAATTGCAGTATGGGCATGCCGATGGAACTCACTGGGTGCCCGGAGAGGCCGATGTTTCAATAAGGCCGGGCTGGTATTATCACCCGCAGGAAGATCACCTGGTAAAATCTCTCCCGCATTTGCTCGATATCTATTACGGGTCTGTTGGAAGAAATGCTTCCCTGCTGTTAAACATTCCGGTAGACAGGAGAGGGCTTATTCATGAGAATGATATAAAGCAGTTAATGAAGCTGAGAGAAAAACTGGATGAGGATTTTGAAAATGATCTGGCTCAGAATATAGAAGTGAGTGCAAGTAAAGTAAGAAATAATGATTTAAAATTTTCTGCAAAAAACACCGTAGACGGTAATAAGGAAACCTATTGGTCTCCTGGTAAAAACGAAATTAAAAGTTCTCTTACGTTAGATTTTGGTAAAGATGTTGTTTTTAATAGATTCCTGGTACAGGAGTATATTCCTCTTGGACAGAGGGTAAAATCTTTCACTATAGAAGGCCTTGTTAATGGGGAATGGCATGAAATAGATCGCCAAACAACCATAGGCTATAAAAGAATTTTGAGGTTTGACCCAATCAAAGCATCTGCTCTAAGACTAAATATTCTGGATTCCAAAGCCAGTCCTTTAATTTCGAATATTGAAGTGTATAATGCTCCCGCATTGTTGGTAGCTCCTGAAGTTGCCAGGTCAAAAAAAGGAGTGATTACCCTGCAGGTTCCTGATGAAAACGTGCATATCTATTATACTCTAGACGGGACTGAACCCAACCAGGATTCTTACAGGTACAAAGGAGGTATTGACGGAGAAGAGCCGGTTACTGTAAAAGCAGTGGCCTATGATCCTCTAAGCGGAAGGTACAGTGAATTAAGAACTGTAAATTTTGATATTCCGAAGACCAACTGGAAAGTTATAAGCGCGACTTCTGGTGACACCAAAGAAGTTTTCAAAATTATTGATGAAGATAAGAGTACCTGGTGGGCATCAACAAAAAATGAGGAGTTACCACAGGAAGTGGTGATTGATTTGGGCAGGGATTACCTTCTGAAGGGTTTTACTTATCACCCTTCGCAGGATAGATGGTCATTTGGAACTATTTCAGATTATATTTTTGAAGTGAGTAAAGACAATCAAAACTGGGACCAAGTAGCTTCAGGTGAATTTGGCAACATTCGTAACAACCCTATTGAGCAAAAGGTAGGTTTTGAGCCTGTTGAAGCAAGGTACATTAAACTTAAAGGTGTAAGAAGCACAGATAATAGTGGTGCTATTTCTATTGGAGAGCTAAGTGTAATAACAGTAAACCAGCAATAAATATGGACTTAGGCCTTACAAATAAAGTTATATTGATAACCGGTGGGACGCAGGGAATTGGAGGAGCAATTTCCAGGTGTGTGGCACAGGAAGGAGCAATTCCTGTATTTATAGGAAGAAATGCGAAATCTGGAAAGTTGCTGGAGGCTGAATTAATAAATGTAGGTCAAAAAGCATACTTCTTGCAGGGAGATCTCAATATTGATGGTACTTGCAAAGAACTGGTACTAGCTGTAAAAGAGAAATATGGAAAAATAGATGCACTGGTGAATAACGCTGGCGCAAATGATGGTGTAGGTCTTGAAAATGGTAATCCAGAGAGCTTTTCTAAATCAGTATTCAATAATTTGAATCACTATTATGAAATGGCACATTATTGCCTGCCTCATCTAAAAGAATCTAAGGGTAACATTATTAACATTAGTTCAAAGGTAGCTCTCACAGGCCAGGGTAACACCTCGGGTTATGCCGCTGCTAAAGGTGCCCAATTAGCGCTTACAAGAGAGTGGGCTGCCGAGCTTTTGCCTTTTAAAATAAGGGTGAATGCTATTTTACCGGCAGAAGCTCTCACCCCGTTGTATAAAAATTGGCTGAGTTCTTTTGATAATCCCGGGAGTAAGTTGAAAAGTATTACATCAAAAATCCCTTTAGGCAAACGTATGACTAGCGTTGAGGAGATTGCCGATCTGGCCGCCTTTATTTTGTCTGAGAAATCTGCTCATATCACAGGACAGTTTTTATTCGTGGATGGCGGGTATGTTCACCTGGACAGATCTTTAACATAATGTGCTGTGATCTCAATATAGTGGCGCAAATGTAGGTGGATAGTGTCTCTCTAATCTCTCTACACATCATCATAATCCACTTTCAACGTGCTTGAAGTGGGATGCGCCTGGCAGGTTAGCACAAGGCCTTCTTCGATCTCGCTATCTACTAAAATGGAATTTTTTTCCATTTCGGCGGTTCCTTCTACAATTCGGGCAACGCAGCTGCTGCAAATTCCGCCCTGGCAGGAGTAGGGCACATCGATATCATTGTCTAGCGCCATTTGTAAAACAGTCTTATTCTTGGGCATACTCAGGGTTACCTCCTCTTCATCAACTTTTATGGTGAGCTGGGTTTCCCCTTCAAGATTAGACTTAATTTCTCCTTCAACTTCAGTATTAAAGAGTTCAAAAAGAACCTGCTCTTTTGTGATGTTGTTCTTCAGGAGGACTTCAGAAACTTTATTGATCATCTCTTCAGGCCCACAAAGATAGAAGCGGGTAAAAGTGGTGTCCTTAAACCTGTTTTTCAGCACATAATTTACCGTGCCTTCATCAATCCTTCCGTAGTGGCAGTTTTCTTCGTTACACCTGCTGTAAACAAACTCGATAAAAAGCCTGTCGGGGTGCGCTGCCTGTAGCTGCAGTAGTTCTTTAAAAAAGATGGTTTCGTCTGGAGTACGGTTACCGTATACAAGTACAAAACGGCTGTGTTTCTCTTGCTGCAGTACTGTTTTTAAGATAGACAGAACAGGAGTTATCCCGCTCCCGGCTGCAAAAGCTGCATAGGTGTGGGGGTGGCCGTCCTGTACCGGTTCAAAGATAAATTTACCTTCGGGAGGATGCACTTCCAGTACATCTCCGGCTTTTAATTTGTTATTGGCCAGTACAGAGAAAGTTCCGCTTTTCACTTCTTTTACAGTAACCTTGAAGGTATCATCTGTAGGCGGGGTACAAAGGGAATAGGCTCTACGAACTTCCTTCCCTTCTATAGTGGTTTTTAGTGTAACGTATTGTCCTGCTTTAAAGGAAAATTCGGTTTTTAATTCCTGTGGTATTTCAAATTCGAGACTCACTGCCTCTGCTGTTTCCCTGATTATATTTTTAATCTTTAACGGAAAGAATTTGCTCATTTTTTGGGTATTTGCCGACAAAAATACAAAGTATGAGAATTTATTTCTGTAACAAAATCGTAAATTTCATTACTTGTAAGGTAAAGTAATACAATGTATCAAAGGTTTATTTCTCTTCAATGGAAGGCTTTTTACCGCTCGGCCAGCTTTGGCAGGAGTATGGGGCTCAAGATATTCATGGCCTTTATCGCGATTTATTTCTCACTGGTGTTCCTCACCCTGGGGATTGGCCTGTACCCTTTGCTCAAGGAAGCTTTCCCGGAACAGGAGCCACTGCAAATAGTTAATAGGTTTCTACTGGCATATCTCGCACTGGAACTGCTAATGCGCTTTATGCTGCAAACGCTTCCAGTAATGACCATAAAACCCTTGCTGTCCTTACCCATTCTCAAGTCTAAGGTGGTAAATTACGTGTTATTCCGCTCCCTGTTCTCTTTTTTCAACTTTTTGCCGCTATTGCTGTTTGTTCCGTTTGCGGTCTTTACAGGATATAAGACTGAATATTCGGTTCTTTCCATAACGGCCTGGACGGTGGCTGTAATTGGGCTCATCTTGTGCATAAATTATCTCAATTTTCTTCTGAAAAAGAAGTTTGCAGATGACCTCAAGGCGCTGCTTCCTTATCTTATAATCGCTCTTGCACTTTATGGCCTTGAGAGATTTGATATTTTTAGTATAACTGAAGTTTTTGCGAGCGGACTAAATTATGTGCTCGAAATGCCATTTTTGGCACTCCTGCCACTACTGCTTGCCTTTGCTCTTTTTAAATGGAACCAGAAGGTTCTTAAAAGCAGGTTCTACCTTGATGAATCGCTCAAAGCCAAAGTAACCGAAGCAAAGTCACAGGATTTTGCCTGGCTTCGCCGCTTTGGAGGCATAGCACCTTTCCTTCAGCTTGACCTTAAGCTAATCTGGCGGAATAAGAGGCCTAAAACCCTCATTTTTATTTCGCTGCTCATCATGGGCTACGGCATGATCTTTTATCCGCAGGACACCTACCAGGATTTGCCTTCGGTGTTCGTTTTTGTCGGCATCTTTATGACGGGCATCTTTATGATCAACTTCGGGCAGTTCATTCCTGCCTGGGATTCTTCGTATTATTCTATGATGATGGCGCAAAATATTCCGCTTAAGCAATACCTCAATGCCAAGGCAGCACTTATCATCTTCAGCATTGTGATTTTGACTATTTTAACCACGCCTTATGTCTTTTTTGGATATAAAATACTGGTAATCAATATTGTGTGCGCTATTTACAATATTGGGATCAATGTGCCGGTACTTTTATTTGCCGGATCTTTTAACAGGAAAAGAATAGACCTTGAAAAAAGCCCTTTTATGAACTACCAGGGAACAGGAGCGGCACAATGGCTGGTAGGCCTGCCTTTACTTATTATGCCCATACTCATATTTTGGGTGCTGAATAAATTCGTTTCCTTTGAAGTTGCCACCATAGTTTTGGCAGCTTTAGGATTGCTGGGCATAATATTTAAAAAAGCCATAATGGAACAAATAACCCAGTCTTACAGAAAAAATAAATACGCCATGATCAATGGCTTTAAACAAACAGGAGAATAAGATGATAACAGCTACAAATCTTACAAAAGTTTACGGTGGTACAAAGGTACTTGATGTTGAACATCTGGAGATCCCAAAAGGACAAAGCTTTGGCCTGGTGGGAAATAACGGAGCCGGAAAAACCACATTTTTCAGCCTTTTGCTTGACCTTATTCAGCCAACTACCGGGAGCATTTTTAATAATGAAATTACGGTAAGCCAAAGCGAGGCCTGGAAACCTTTTACCTCTTCTTTTATTGATGAGAGCTTTCTTATTGGCTACCTCACCCCCGAAGAATATTTCTATTTTGTAGGAGAACTTCGCAATCGCAATAAGGCCGACGTTGCTGCTTTTCTGCAGAATTTTGACGAATTCTTCAATGGAGAGATCCTGGGGAGAAAGAAATACCTGCGAGACCTGTCAAAGGGAAATCAAAAGAAGGTAGGAATAGTTGCAGCTCTTATAGGTGATCCTGAAGTGGTTATTCTCGATGAGCCTTTTGCAAACCTCGATCCAAGTACACAGATACGCCTTAAGGCGCTTATCAAGAAATTAACGACAGGTTCTGAGATGACGGTTTTGATCTCCAGCCATGATCTTATTCATGTGACCGAGGTGTGCGAACGCATTGTTGTTCTCGACAAAGGGCACGTTGTGAATGATATTAAAACTTCGGAAGCTACCCTCAAAGAGCTGGAGCAATATTTTGCCGGGGCAGCTGTGCAGGTAGATGAGGAGCAGCAGGAAAATTCTTTTAAATCTGAAGTTTAACGTGCGCTACAAATAATTTTTCCTGGTTTAGCAGCATTTCATGAGTAGCAGAGAATTTAAAATTGCAGGCTGGGCAAGAATTCTTCTGTTCTTGTTTCCTTACCTGTTGATAGTAGGAGTTTTTCAATTTATAGGTTTGGCAGTAGCCGGAAATTCTATTGATGATCCTCTGTGGAGCATTAGTTCTCAACAACACTTGATTTCCTCCTTTTTTGATCTTTTAGGCACTTTCATGGTGCTCTGGATCTTTATGAAAGACATTGATAAGGAGAAATTCGTGCAGTTAGGTCTTCAGACAAAAGGCCGGCTTGCCGATTTCGGTACGGGAACATTGGTGGGATTTATTACAATGTTCTCGGGGTTTTTAATACTGATGGGAATAGGAGAAATAAGTTATTCCGGAGTGAATTTTGATATTTATGAATTGTTGATATCAATATTGTTCTTCCTCGTCATTGCAGTTGTAGAAGAAACTTTAGTGAGAGGATATGTGCTTAAGAATTTGATGCTTTCAACCAATAAATATATAGCGCTCATTATTTCTTCCGTTATTTTTTCTTTGATGCATGGGGCCAACCCAAATATGAGCCTTTTTAGTTTCATTGACCTTTTTTTTGCAGGGATGATCCTTGGAATCTCTTACCTGTACACCAGGAATTTATGGTTTCCTATAGGGTTGCATTTTGGATGGAACCTTTTTCAAACGCACTTTGGTTTTAACGTGAGTGGCCTGGATGTATACTCCTTAATTGAGATTAATTACACTTCAGCTAACTTGTTCAACGGCGGGGAATTTGGATTTGAAGGCTCTGTGTTTTCTGTGGCTGCGCAGTTTCTTATTTTTGTAGGGATTGTAAATTATTACCAAAGCCGTTCGGGAATTTATCACCTGCAAAGTTTACTGTTAAGGAACAGGAAATAAATGCCCACTGTCTTTAAAGATATTTATTTAATGCCGAAGATTTAGAAGTCTGTATCTTTGATTTAATGGCATAACATCCCGGTTTTTTTTCGCTATTTTTACCCGCCACAATAATAATTACAGCAGTTATAAGTTATTGCTAATAAGAACGATCACTTGATTTGAAATTATCTATAAAGGTTACTGCCATTTTTTTCCTGTTGGTTGCCTTAACAGGTTGCTCGAGAAAGAAGAACACTTTCCTGAACCGTAACTGGCATGCCGTTACAGCCGAATACAACACCCTTTATAACGGGAATCTCGCTCTTGATATTGGTATTGAGGCACTTAATGAGAGCTATAGGGACAACTACTGGCAGATTCTTCCGGTAGAACGAATGGAAATTCGTGATGAGGTTATGGCTCCCGGAGAAACCTTAAACCCTAACTTTCTCGTAGCTGAAGAAAAAGCGGTGAAGGCAATTCAACGGCACTCCATGTTGATTGAAGGATCCGAGAATAATCCGCAGATAGATGAGGCCTATTTGTTATTGGGAAAAGCCCGGTACTATGATCAGCGCTTTGTGCCTGCGCTGGAAGCATTCAATTACATTCTTCATAAATATCCTCTTAGCAATACCATCAATGAAGCGCGCATATGGAGAGAAAAGACCCACATGCGGCTGGAGTTTGACGAACTTGCCATAAAGAACCTTAAGAAGATACTCGACAACGAAAAACTTGAGGAAGCTAACCGTGCCGAAGCTTCGGCAATGCTGGCCCAGGCATATATCAACATCAATGCTCCCGACAGTGCTGTAGCTCATCTGGGACGTGCTGCCGAAATAACTGATTTTAAAGATAAAGAAGGTCGCTACTGGTATATTACAGGCCAGTTATATGATGTGCTGGGCAAAAGCGACAGGGCTTCTTACGCTTTTGACCAGGTAGTTGCCCTGAACAGGAAAATACCCCGCATATACCTGATCAATGCCATGATCAGGCAAATTGAATACAGCAATGCAACAGCCCTGGACAAGGCTGTGATACTGGAGGAGCTCAATTCCATGGCAAGAGATCGCGAAAACAGGCCGTATCTTGATAAGATCTATTTTCAGCTGGCCGAATTTCATTATCAGCAGGATTCCGTGGCATTGGCAATAGATTATTACAATCGCTCCCTTCGTACTCCTTCAGGCAATACCTACCTGCAGTCTTTAGACTATCAAACGCTGGGGAATATTAATTTTGATGCTGCCCAATTTGAGGTTGCCGGCGCCTACTACGACAGTACGCTCACAATGCTGCCCGATAATAGCAGGGAATACCGCCTCATAAAGAGGAAGAGAGACAATCTTGACGATGTGATCTATTATGAGAAAATGGCTCAGAACACCGATAGTATTTTACATTTGGCCTCTCTAACCAAAGACCAACAACTCGATTACTTTACCCGGTACACCACACAATTGCGAGAAGCGGCTGTTGATGCGGTAGAACAACCTGAACAACAACAGGCTGCTCAGGAATTTTTTGAGACTAAACGCCCTTCGATGCCCGGTGTGCCAAATCCCGGATCTTCTTTTTACTTCTATAATCCTACTGTGGTTGCCTTCGGAAAACAGGAGTTTTTCAGGTTGTGGGGTGACAGGGAACTTGCCGATAACTGGCGTACCCGCAGAATAAGCGGAGGGGGAGAAGACCTTGCGACTGAAGGTGTGAACGATCTTATTGATAATGATCCAAAATTTGATCCGCAGACTTACATCAGTAAAATTCCACAAGATGTGGCGGTATTAGACAGTCTTAAAAAGGATCTAAATTTTGCCAGTTATCAACTCGGATTGATCTACAGGGAAAAATTCAGTGAAAATGAGTTGGCGGCCGATAGACTGGAATTTGTATTGGCAAATCAGCCCGAGGAAAGATTGGTGTTGCCTGCAAAATATAATCTCTACAAAATTTACTCAGACCTGGGAATGCCCGGCAAAGCACAATCTCTTAAGACTGAAATTCTGATGGCTTACCCCGATTCACGGTATGCGGCAATACTTTCGAATCCTGAAAGCCTTTTACAGGATGAAAATAACCCTACAGCAATTTATGAAGAACTGTATGCCGGGTATGAAGATCAAAAATATGACTCTGTCATTGTAAAAAGTAACAGTTTAATTGAACAGTTTGCAGGCGATGAAATTGTTCCAAAACTGGAGTTACTAAAAGCGATGGCCGAAGGCAGGCTTTATGGATTTGAGGCTTACAAAGAAAGTCTCAATTATGTAGCACTTAACTACCCGCAAACTGTTGAGGGTAAAAAAGCACAGGGCATTATTGACAGGGCATTACCTACCATGGCGGCAGCTGAATTTGTGCCTCAAAATTCTGGCAATTCCTTCAAGTTAATATTTCCGGTTATTAGGGAAGAAAAAAAGGATGTTGACAGCCTACGGCAGTCTCTTGTAAATGCCCTTCAGGAATTTGGATATTCGGGAGAGGTTTCACGGGACGTTTACAATTCCAATCAGGATTTTATAGTTGTACATGGATTCTCTTCGGCAGCAGCAGCTAATTTATTTGTGCAACGGCTTGAAGAGGACGATAAGTATGCTATTGACGAAAAATCTTTCTATATTTCGACCCCAAATTACCGGATCGCGCAGATCCATAAGAATATAGAAAATTATTTAAAGACTTTAAATTCCCCCTCACCCTAATGTTTAAGCAGGAAAAAGCAAAGCAGGTAAAAGAAAACAGCAAGGAACAAAACAAGATTTCCCAGGGCACAAAAATTACCGGAAACATTGAAGCTAAAGGCTGTTTTCGAATTGATGGGCATGTTGAAGGAACGGTCAAAACACCCGGAAAGGTAGTTATTGGCAAAGATGGATCTGTAACAGGAGAGTTGAATTGTGAAAATGCCGATATAGAAGGTAAATTCAACGGAAAACTAAAAATTACAGGCACCTTAAGCTTAAGGAGTACTGCAGTTATAGATGGGGAAGCCGTAGTTGCAAGGTTGGCCGTAGAGCCGGGCGCAACATTTAATGCCACCTGTACCATGCGTGGCGGCGTGAAAGCGATTCACAATGAAAGAGGAGAAAGAAAAGAACAAGAACAATCAGCTTAAAAACTGGGCTGTATTTACCGGGATTGCCTTTCAAATGGGTGCAACAATTTTTTTGTGTGCATGGATAGGGAAAAAGCTGGATGAAAGATACCCCATGGAAAAGAACTGGTTTACTATAGGCTTTGTGCTTTTTGGCCTGGTAGCTTCAGTTTACGTCGTTTTAAAACAGCTTAAACGCTACAACAATTGAATCCTCTTGTTTTCAAAGATCTTATCAGGTTTGTCATCCTTCTTTTTCTTGTTGCGGGATTGAGCTATGGGATTCACTATTTTGTTATTACTTCCTATTTCTCGCGGCAAACTCTGGAGCTTGTGAATTTTGCATATAAGTTTAATGTGGGCATCACACTGCTTTTTACCTCTACCATTATTTTAGCCAGCTCACACCTCAAAGAGCAACTCGGATTTATATTTCTTATTAGTGGGATGGTGAAGCTGGGAATTTTTTATTTCCTCATCAAGTCTTCAGGATTTGACCTGGACAAATCTGTCTTTTTACATTTTTTTGTTCCTTATGCGCTTTCTGTGGTGGTGGAAATTATCTATATCGCGAAAATCCTGAACCGAACTAACTTCTCGAAAGACAGATAATTAGGGCGTGTACAGGGCAAAAAAACAATTACGAAACATAGGCTGTGTTTTTTTATATAATTATGTACATTTGCAGCCAAATTAAAGGACTGTAATTCACCCGAAAATGCAAAAGGAAAACGTTGCGAAGTTTTTATTAGCCTGTCTTTTAATGTTTGTGAGTATTAGTTCACAGGCATTTACTGCAAAAGAGCCTCAGGAAGGGGGCGATGCAAAGGTCAATACCGAAGAAGAAATTAAGGATTATATTGATCATCACCTTGCAGATTCTCATTATGTAAATTTCTTTTCTGACGGAGAAACCGGCGCACATTATGGTTTTTCGCTTCCTGTGATCCTTTGGGATGATGGGGTAAAGGTTTTTTCTTCAGGAAAATTCCATCATGGAGAAGACCTTGCTGTAATTGATGGACAGCATTACCGTCTTTATCATTCTAAGATCTATAAAACAGATGCCGAGGGTACTATCACTTATGGTGAGAATGGATTTCCTTCAAATGAACGTCCGTTAGATTTCTCTATAACCAAGAATGTACTTTATATGTTGGTTGTGAGTATTCTAATGCTTCTTGTTTTTGGAGGTTTGGCGCGACAGTATAAGAGCCGTAAGGTTCCAAAAGGTTCGGGAAGAGTGCTTGAGCCTCTTGTGTTGTATGTGCGTGATGAGATCGCAAAACCCAACATTGGGAAGAACTATAGAAAATATACCGGATTCCTGTTGACAGTTTTCTTTTTTATCTGGATCCTTAACCTTTTAGGTATGACGCCACTTGGTGTGAACGTAACCGGGAATATCGCGGTGACCATGGCTTTGGCATTGATCACATTCTTTATTGTTCAGTTCAGCGGAAATAAAGACTACTGGAAACACATTTTTTGGATGCCGGGAGTACCTGTTCCAATGAAGATCATCCTTGCCCCAATTGAGGTGCTGGGAATGTTCACCAAGCCTTTTGCGCTCATGATACGTCTTTTTGCAAACATGACTGCAGGTCACGTAATTATCATGACTCTATTGGGATTGATCGTGGTATTCCAAAACTGGATCGCAGGTCCGGCTTTCTTTGGGTTTACGATTTTCATTTCTATCATTGAATTACTGGTGGCTTTTTTACAGGCATATATCTTCACCCTGCTTAGTGCCCTTTACATAGGGATGGCGGTTGAAGAGCATGATGATCATCACCCTGCCGACAACGAAGATATTCCCGTAGTATAATATAAACACATTTAAGAGTAAGTTTAATTTTTAATAAGTAAGTATGGAAGCCTTAAATTTAGATTTGATTGGAGCTGGTTTAATTATTATTGGAGCTGGTTTTGGTCTTGGTAAGATTGGTAGCGCTGCAATGGAAGGAATTGCACGTCAGCCAGAAGCTGCCGGTAAAATCCAAACTGCAATGATTATCATCGCTGCACTTTTGGAAGGTGTTGCTTTTGCTGCTCTTTTTGCAGTGTAATCAATCAGAAAGAACTTCAGGCTTTGCAGCGGTTGGCTGCAAAGCTTGAATTATTTAAAAATTAAACAATAGAAGAAATAAGATAGAATATGGAAAAGTTAGTCAACGATTTTTCTTTTGGATTGTTTTTCTGGCAGATCATTATCCTTGTTGTGCTGGTCCTTTTGCTGAAAAAATTTGCGTGGAAACCAATTTTAGATGCACTTAATGCGAGAGAGCAGGGCATACAGGATGCATTAGATTCGGCTGAAAATGCGCGTAAGGAAATGCAAAACCTTCAGGCCGATAACGAAAAGTTATTGCAGGAAGCCCGTATGGAGCGTGATGCTATGATCAAAGAGGCAAGAGAGATCAAAGAAAAAATGATTTCTGAAGCTAAAGAAGATGCTCAGAAAGAAGGTGAGAAAATGATCCAGCAGGCAAAGGCGACTATTCAGAATGAGAAGAATTCAGCCCTGGCCGATATCAAGAATCAGGTGGCTACCCTATCTGTTCAAATTGCCGAGAAAGTGGTAAGAGAAGAGCTTTCTTCCAAAGCCAAGCAGGAAAAGCTGGTAGAAGACATGCTTGGTGATGTTACCTTAAACTAAGAAGATGCACGGAAGTAGAGCAGCAGCGAGATATGCCAAAGCCCTTTTGAGCCTGGCGCAAGACAAAAATGTTACTGGAGAGGTAAACGCCGATATGGTTCTTATTAGTAAGACTATAAAGGATAGTGAAGAGCTCCAGGCCTTTTTGAAGAGCCCTGTGGTGAAAAATACCATGAAGAAAAATGCCCTTTTAGAGATCTTTAAATCTGTGAATGGCGTGACTTCAGGATTATTTGAGATCCTAATTGAGAACAATCGTTTGAACATCCTTCCTTTGGTTGCATCAAGTTATGAGCGTCTTTATGACGAGATGAACGGAGTACAGGTAGCGAAGGTTACAACGGCTATACCGCTTACTCCTGCACTTGAAGCAAAGATTCAGCAAAAAGTTAAGGAACTAACGGGGAATGAGGCTAAGATTGAGAACATTGTTGATGAGAGTATCATTGGCGGGTTTATATTAAGAGTGGGTGACATCCAATATAACGGAAGTGTGAAGTCACAGCTTACAGGTCTCAAAAGAGAATTACAGAACAATACATACGTAGCAAAAATTTAATTAAAACCGCTGCGCCTGGGCGTAGCATTTTATTCTAAATAATTATGGCAGAAATTAATCCGGCTGAAGTATCAGCAATATTAAAGAAACAGCTTTCCGGGTTTGAGGCTAAGGCTTCCCTTGACGAAGTTGGTACAGTTCTCAATATTGGGGATGGTATCGCTAACGTCTATGGACTTTCCAACGCACAATACGGGGAGTTAGTTGAATTTGAAGGCGGATTGGAAGGAATTGTACTTAACCTTGAAGAAGACAATGTTGGGGTGGTACTTTTAGGTCCATACAAACAGGTAAAAGAAGGAGCAACCGTTAAGAGAACTCAGCGTATTGCTTCTATCAATGTGGGAGAAGGAATTGTTGGACGTGTTGTAAACACGCTTGGGCAGCCTATTGATGGGAAAGGACCTATACAGGGTGAGACATTCCAAATGCCATTAGAGCGTAAGGCACCGGGGGTAATTTACCGTCAGCCGGTAACCGAGCCGCTTCAAACGGGAATCAAGTCTATCGATGCCATGGTACCAATTGGTCGTGGACAGCGGGAGCTTGTAATTGGTGACCGTCAAACTGGTAAGACAACAGTGGTTATCGATACTATCCTAAACCAAAAAGAATTCTACGATGCAGGGGAGCCTGTTTATTGTATATATGTTGCGGTAGGGCAAAAAGCCTCTACTGTGGCAGGTATCGCCAAGACCCTTGAAGATAAAGGAGCTCTTGCCTATACCACTATCGTAGCTGCAAACGCATCCGATCCTGCTCCTATGCAGGTTTATGCTCCATTTGCAGGTGCTGCGATTGGTGAGTATTTTAGAGATACAGGTCGTCCTGCATTGATCGTTTATGATGACCTTTCAAAACAGGCTGTAGCTTACCGTGAGGTATCTTTGCTTCTAAGACGTCCACCGGGGCGTGAGGCATATCCTGGAGACGTTTTCTTCCTTCACTCAAGATTGCTTGAGCGTGCTGCAAAAGTGATTGCTGATGATAGTATCGCGAAGAACATGAACGATCTTCCTGATGTTTTGAAAGACAAAGTAAAAGGTGGAGGATCGCTTACCGCACTTCCGCTTATTGAGACACAGGCGGGTGACGTTTCGGCGTATATCCCAACCAACGTGATCTCGATTACCGATGGGCAGATCTTCTTAACATCCGATCTTTTCAACTCTGGTGTGCGTCCTGCAATTAACGTAGGTATCTCTGTATCACGTGTGGGTGGTGCCGCGCAGATCAAATCGATGAAGAAGGTTGCCGGTACACTTAAACTAGACCAGGCACAGTTCCGTGAATTGGAAGCATTTGCCAAGTTCGGGTCAGACCTTGATCCTGCAACATTGAATGTGATCGAAAAAGGTAAGCGTAACGTGGAGATCCTTAAACAGGCCGAGAACAACCCTTATCCTGTAGAGAACCAAATCGCGATTATCTTTGCCGGTTCCAAGAACCTGTTGAGAAACGTTCCTGTAGAGAAAGTAAGAGAATTTGAAAAAGATTACCTGGAATATCTTGATGCCAAGCACAGAGATGTACTTGATCAACTAAAAGCAGGTAAATATACAGATGAAATCACCGACACGCTTACAAACGTAGCTAAGGAGATTTCAGCTAAATATAAAAAGTAGTATGCAAGTGCAGAGTTAAGAGTTTTGAGTTATGAGCAAATTGGAAAATAGCCCGGTTCGGATTAAAAGTTTCCAGTTTGCTTGTGATATCGTTCTCTTTACCCGGTCCTTGAAAAAACGAAATGAATTTGAGCTGGCTTCCCAGCTTTTAAAAAGTGGAACTAGTATTGGAGCCAATGTTAGAGAAGCACAAAGGGGAGTAAGTACAAAAGATTTTAAAAACAAATTCGGTATTGCTTTAAAAGAGGCCGACGAAACCAAATATTGGTTAGAGCTAATAGAGGCAACTTCGGATATTGATTGCAAAATTTTAATTGCTAAGTGTGAAGAGTTGATAAGAATTATAGTTTCAATAATAAAAAACTCATAACTCTCAACTCTTAACTCATAACTAAAAAGAATGGCCAATTTAAAAGAATTAAGAAGCAGGATTACTTCGGTGTCTTCAACCATGCAGATCACCAGTGCCATGAAAATGGTATCGGCTGCAAAGTTGAGCAAGGCGCAGGATGCCATTACCGCTATGCGTCCTTATTCAGAAAAACTTTCTGAACTACTTCAGTCTCTCAGCGCGACACTAGACAGTGACCAATCGAGCAAATACGCCGAGCAACGTGAGGTGAACAAGGTGCTTATGGTAGCAATTTCCTCGAATCGTGGATTGGCAGGTGCTTTTAATTCCAATATCGTAAAAGCATCAAAATACGTTGCAAACCGCGATTACAGCGATAAAAGCGTAGAATTCTACAGCGTAGGAAAAAAGGCAAATGATATTCTGAAGAAAACATTCAACATCTACAAAACCGAGACGGCTATTTATGACGACCTTAGTTTTGAGAATGCTGAAGCTCTTGCCAAAGAATTAATGGCCCTTTTTGTAGAAGGCAGGTTCGACCGCATCGTTTTGGTGTACAACCAGTTTAAAAATGCCGCTACTCAAGAAGTGCAGGTAGAGCAGTTTTTGCCTATCGTTCCTGTTGAAAAAGATGAAAATGTGACCTTAGATTACATTTTTGAACCTTCAAAAGAGGAGATCGTGATGGAGCTTATTCCAAAATCTCTTAAAATGCAGGTCTATAAAGCCCTGCGTGACTCTTTTGCTTCAGAACACGGGGCTCGTATGACAGCAATGCACAAGGCTACAGATAATGCTCAGGAACTTAGAGATTCCCTTAAGTTATCTTACAACAAAGCAAGACAGGCTTCTATCACCAACGAAATTCTTGAAATTGTCGGTGGAGCTGAAGCTTTGAATAAATAAAGATTCAGCTGGCGACAATTGGACGTAGCGATAGCGAAGTCAAATTATCCAATTCTGAAGCTTTGAATAAATAAAATTATTGCTGAAAATTTCAGCTTTTTGAAACTCCGTGTCATCCTGATGCGGAGTTCTCTTTTTTATGGGTTGTTAGCGGGAAATTCAGAAAAGTCCCCTAATAATTTCAAAATTTGAAGCACCTGTCTTGATTAATGGCTCTTTGTGCACAGCGATTTTAGTTCTAAAAAAATAATTGGTATCAAAATTGGAGTACTACCTCCTGAACCTATAATTCCTTTAAGCGATGAAACCATTTTTTTTCTCTTTTTCGGCACTTTTAATCCTTATGAGCTTTAGTAACTGTGCCAATGGCAAACAATTGCAGGAGGAGCCGCCCAAAGCTGTGGGAGAAGCTTTTTACACTACCTGGAAGGGTGGTGTGAGGGGCGCAGGTTCAGGCTTTAATTTATTCATTCCGGTGGTGGCAAATTCAGAGATTAAGATGGATACCGTTTACTTCCGCGGAAGAAAAGGTGTACTTGAAATTGATCCTTCCAACCCCGACCTTTACGTGGCGCGATTTGAAATTCCCAGTGCAACAAAGGATTTTGTTATGCATAAAGATCCAAAAAAGGAATTTGGGAACGAAGTACCAAAAATGATTGAGAAAATACCTTTCGAACTTGCCGAAGGTGAGGCAGTAGTGCACTATACCCGGAATGGTAAGGAAAAATTCTTCAGGATAAAAAATATTCAGAAAAAAGACAGCGAACAAGTGCGCCTAAAAAACCCTAAAAACATTCAGCATTAATAGTACATTTGTGAGGAATTCTCAAGCAAAAACTATTGGCGCTCTTTCAGAAGCTATTTAAACAAACCGTCGTTTATGGTGTTGCTACAGTGGTACCCAGGATGCTATCATTCCTGTTGTTGCCGCTGTATTCTGCTTACCTTCCTACCCAAGGTTTTGGAGAAGTAGCAATCGTATTTTCCTGGATGGCAGTGTTTAACGTGCTGCTCGCTTATGGGATGGAAACCTCATTTTTCAGGTTTTTTCATCAGGAAGAATTCCGTAAAGAGGTCACAGCCACCTCTGCACTTTCATTAATAGGTTCTACCTGCATATTTCTACTGCTGGGGTTTCTCTTTATGGAAGAAATTTCCTTTGCTACGGCCATTGCCTCTCATTACGTGCTCTACGTGATCCTGATTTTGGCACTCGATGCTCTGACGACCATACCTTTTGCCTGGCTTAGGGCCACCGAAAGGCCAGGTGTTTTTGCTGCAATCAAGATTGGAAATGTTGCTGTTAACCTCGGGCTCAATATCTTTTTCATTGTCTATCTGCCAGAATTAGCATCCAAAAATGCCATTTTTGAGACCCTGTACATTCCCAATTTCGAAATTGCCTATATTTTCATTGCCAATCTTGTTGCCAGTGGGCTAACGCTCCTGGTCATGTTGCCATTTTATTTTAAACTGCCATATACTTTTAACAGCAGTCTTTGGAAAAAAATGCTAAACTACGGCACCCCAATATTAATTGCGGGGATTGGTTTTGTCATTAATGAAGTGTTTGATAAGATCCTGCTCGGCTGGCTGTTGCCTCAGGATATTGCAAAGTCTGAAGTTGGTGCCTATGCTGCCTGTTACCGGCTTGCCCTGTTTATGACCCTTTTTGCCACGGCTTTCAGGTTGGGGATTGAACCTTTCTTCTTCAGTCATTCCAAAGAAAAGAATGCGCCTCAAACCTACGCCACAATCACCAAATATTTTGTCATTTTTGGCGCCCTTATCCTGGTACTGGTTACCATTTTTTCTGACCTTTT
Source organism: Salinimicrobium sp. TIG7-5_MAKvit (assembly GCF_049569215.1). Taxonomy (GTDB): domain Bacteria; phylum Bacteroidota; class Bacteroidia; order Flavobacteriales; family Flavobacteriaceae; genus Salinimicrobium; species Salinimicrobium profundisediminis. The sequence continues at coordinate 1,769,450 of NZ_CP145903.1, forward strand.
AAAATTGCTGCTCATTAGAGATTCCTCATACTGGGACGCCATGGTGGTGGTACCAATGATTCTGGCAGCCAACTTTTTCCTGGGTATTTACCACAATCTTTCGGTTTGGTATAAGGTGAGCGACCGCACAAAATTTGCCGGCTATATCTCCCTTTTTGGAGCCGCAGTTACGTTGATCCTTAACTTCTGGCTTATTCCTTATTACAGCTATGTTGGGTCGGCCGTTGCGACCATGGTGGCCTATGGCAGCATGATGTTGCTCTCTTTTTACTTCGGAAGAAAATATTATCCCATTCCTTATGACCTGAAGCGAATTGGTGGCTACCTGCTCATTTCTCTCACTTTTTCGGGGATCTATTTCTACCTTTTTAGAAATAATTATTACTTCGGAAGTATATTAATCCTTATCTTTTTTGCCCTTATTTATTACGCTGAAAAGGATCAGTTAAAACAGCTTTTGAAGAGGTCATAATTTGAACTGCTTCCGAAGAAAACTAACAAAGCATGAACGTAAAGATAATCAACAAATCAAAGCACGAATTACCGGCCTATGAAACCGGATCATCTGCAGGAATGGACCTGCGGGCCAATATTTCTGAACCTGTTACCCTGGCACCCCTAGCCCGGGCTATTGTCAAAACAGGGCTTTTCATTGAACTTCCAGTAGGCCACGAAGCCCAGGTGCGCCCACGCAGCGGGTTGGCTGCCAAAAAAGGCATTACGGTACTAAATTCTCCCGGCACAATAGACGCCGATTATCGGGGGGAAATTGGGGTGATCCTGGTGAACCTTTCTAATGAAGAATTCACAATAAACGATGGGGAGCGCATTGCACAGATGGTGATCTCCCGTCACGAACACATCACCTGGAAAGAAGTTGACACCCTCGAAGAAACATCACGCGGCAGCGGCGGCTTCGGAAGCACGGGGGTCTAGTACGCAGTGCTCAGTGTTCAGTAGGCAGTTTTGATCAGTAAATAATTAACAGTGATCAGGATCTCAAAAGCCGTGCAAGGAACAACAAACAATAAATCAAGAACAAATTCATTAGTAAGTAAGAATCTTAACCTAAGATCTCACTACTCACTACTAAATACTCAATACTAAAAACATGAAAATCATAGTTCCCATGGCAGGTCGCGGGTCGCGGCTTCGTCCACATACATTAACAGTTCCAAAACCTTTAATTCCCATTGCCGGTAAACCCATTGTTCACAGGCTGGTTGAAGATATCGCAAAAGTTCTCGATGAAAAGATCGATGAAATTGCCTTTATCATTGGAGAAGATTTCGGTGAAAAAGTAGAAACCGATTTAAAGAAAATTGCAGAGACCCTGGGCGCAAAGGGCACCATCTACTATCAGGATAAACCTCTTGGCACCGGTCATGCTATTATGTGTGCCAAAGATTCTTTAGAAGGCCCCGCAGTGATTGCTTATGCCGATACACTTTTTAAAGCCGATTTTACGTTAGATAAAGAAGCCGATGCGGTGATTTGGGTAAAACAGGTAGAAAACCCTTCAGCGTATGGCGTAGTGCAGTTAAACGAGAAGCGGGAGATCACTGATCTTGTTGAAAAACCTTCAGAATATGTGTCAGACCTTGCCGTTATCGGGATCTACTACTTCAAAGATGTAGCGGTTCTTAAGAACGAACTGCAGGGAGTGCTTGATAATAACATTATTCGCGGCGGGGAGTACCAGATCAATGACGGGATAGAGGCGATGAAGCAGAAAGGTGCGAGATTCGTTCCGGGGAAAGTTGATGAATGGATGGATTGTGGTAACAAGCAGGTAACTGTAGAGACCAACACCAGGATGCTCAGTTTCCTTCAGCAGGATGGTGAAAAGCTGGTGGCTTCAAATGTTGAAATGGAAGATTCAGAAATTATTGAACCCTGCTTCATTGGTGAGAACGTGGTGCTCAAAAATGCCAAAATTGGACCTAATGTTTCTATTGGAAACGGAACTAAAATAAGTAACTCGACCATTAAAAACAGTTTGATCCAAACCTTTGCTGAAGTAGAAAATGCAGATCTTAACAACGCTATGATAGGTAATTTTGCCAGGTTCAATGGGGAATTTACCGAAATTAGTATCGGTGATTACTCTGTGCTGGAGTAGCGCTTAGCAGCATTAAAAAATGCATGAAAAAAAGGCTTTACATAATACCATTTTTGACCCTGCTACAGCTTGGAAGTCTCTCCTATGCACAGGAGAAACCGGTAGTAGAAATGGCCCAGGATGACCTGGGAAATGTAACAGATGCCTTTCAGGAGCATTTTTTTGAGGCACTAAAGCAAAAGGCAATAGAAAATTATGAAAAGGCAATAGATGAACTGGTGCAAAGTCTGGCGTTAAAGCCCGATGAACCTGTAGTATATCTTGAGCTGGGTAAAAACTATAATGCGCTTGGCCAATATTCCCAGGCTGCGGTGTATCTGGAAAAAGGTCGAAAAGCAGTCCCCCAGAATGAGGAAATACTTGAGGAGCTTTACACCACTTACTTTGAGGGCAGGGAATTCAAAAAGGCACTGCCGGTGGTAAGAGATCTGGCCCGGTTGAATACCGCTTTTTCAGAAGACCTGGTGAACCTGTACATTCAGACCGAAAAATATGATGCAGCTCTAAGCCTTCTCGATTCGCTCGACCAGGTGAAAGGGTCCAGCACCTATCGGGAAAGTTTGAGGCGGCAGGTTTATGCCCGTACCAACAACGTGGAGGCACAGATAAGCGATTTAGAGGAAAACATTGAAGAGAACCCTAAAAACGAACAGGATTATCTCAACCTGATCTTTGTTTACAGCGAAAACGGGCAGGAGGAAGAAGCTTTTGCAACTGCAAGGGAATTGTTGGAAATAAATCCCGGTTCCCAGCTCGTGCACCTGGCCCTTTACAAATTCTATATTGCCGATAATAAAGCTGAAGAGGCGGTTAAGTCTATGGAGATCCTGCTTAATAGTGACCAGATAGATGAAGTCACAAAGTATCAGGCGCTCAATGATTTTTTAATTTATGTAACCGAAAATCCTTCTTTGGAAGAAGATTTGATACAACTGGTAGAGACTTTTTCAGAAAAAGAAAATAACCTGAAGGTCTATAAGCAGCTTGGCACTTTCTTCATTGAAAAAGGAAAGAAGGAGCTGGCATTAAATTATTTTAAAATTGCGCTTGAAAATGACATGGATGATTTTAATTTGTATCGAAATGTCATAAAACTGGAGGCTGAAAAAGGGCATTTTGAAGAGGTGAAATTACTCACTGAAAAAGGTCTTGAAATTTTTCCTACCCAGGCGTGGTTGTTTCTCATGCAGGGAAATGCTCTTAACGGCTTGAAGGAATATCAAAAAGCAGAAGAAATACTTCTTACAGGCCTGGATTACCTCATTGATGATGCCGAAACTGAACGGGAATTTCACCGTCAACTCGCTATAACATATAAAGGCCTTAACAAAGCTGAAAAAGCTGCAGAAGCTCAGAAAAAAGCTGAAAAATTAGAAAATTAATACTGAATGACCTGTAAACAATTAATTCCCGTAGTTCTTATTTCCTTAATCCTGTTCCCATCCTGCGGCGGTGCCCGGAAAGCAAAAATGGGTACTGTAGCCCCCGAAGATGCTGCTGTAGCAGCTGTGGTTGATCAACACTACACCCGTGAAGTGGAGTTCAATACCCTACAGGGCAGGCTTAGTCTAGATTACCAGACAGAAGAGCGAAGCCAGAGTGTTACAGTGAATTTCAGGATGAAAAAGAATGATACCATCTGGATGAGCGGGCAGTTGCTGGGCATTCCGCTGGCTAAGGTCTTGATCACACCAAATTCGGTGCAGTTCTATGAAAAAATCACGAAGACTTATTTTGCTGGAGATTTCAGTTTATTGAGTGATCTGCTGGGCACACCATTAGATTATGAAAAGGTTCAGAATCTTTTATTGGGCCAAACTATTTATGACCTTAGGGAAGAAAGATATAAATTGACGGAATCTTCAAGAGGCTACCAGTTGCAACCTGAACAGGAAAATTTCCTGAAGCGAATGTTCCTTCTTGACGCCGGAAACTTTAAGGCACTGGCACAACAACTGGGGCAGGAGCAGGGCAACAGGAGCGTAACAGTCACTTACCCGGAATATCAGAAGATTGGCCGGCAGCTTTTCCCGTTACAAATCAAGATCATAGCTACAGAAGGCACCCAAAATACACGTATAGATATGACCTTTAGAAACATTGAGTTCAATGTTCCTGTTTCTTTTCCTTTTTCAATACCTTCGGGCTACGAAGAAATTAGCATAGAATGAAGATAAAGGTTCTATTACGGCATGTCTTTTTTGCAGGATTTTTATTGTCAAGCCTTCACGGCTTTTCTCAGGAAAAAAAGCGGGAAGAGCTGGAGCAACGAAGGCTGGATTTGCAGCATGAGATCAAAAGGATCAATTCTTTACGGACTTCAAACCTAAAGAAAGAAAAATCTATACTTACCGAGGTGGAAGACCTCGACCAACAAATTCGCAGTACCGAAAAGTTGATTCGGGTGACGAATCAACAGGCCAATTTACTTACACGAGAGATCAATACCAACCAAAACCGGATTGGCACCCTTCGTAAGGAACTCGAGCAGCTTAAGCAGGATTACAGTAAAATGATTCGCAAATCCTATAAGAGTAAGTCGCAACAGAGCAGAATTATGTTCCTGCTTTCTTCGGAAAACTTCCTGCAAGCCTACAAAAGGCTTCAGTACATGAAGCAATATGCCAATTACCGGCATCAGCAGGGAGAGGAGATCCAGCTGCGCACCGAAGAACTTCAAAAGCTCAACCAAAGCCTGGCAGAACAAAAGAAAACAAAGGACAAGCTAATTGTTGAAAACCGGAAGACCCGTGCGCTGCTGGAAGACAGCAAAAAAGAACAGCAGTCTCTAATTGCTGAAGTTCGTAAAAAAGAAGGTCAGTTTGCTTCTCAGCTCAAGAAGAAACAGCAGGAAATAAATGCGATAGACCGCGAGATAGAGAGAATTATCGAAGAAGCCATTGCTGCAAACAACAAGGCAGAAGGTTCTACCTCAAGAAGTGTCTTTAAGCTTACGCCCGAGGCCAAAGCTCTTGCTGCCGATTTTGAAAAGAACAAAGGGAAACTTCCGTGGCCGGTAAGAACAGGTACCGTGGTGCTTCGCTTTGGAACACAACCTCACCCTATAGTAAAGACTGCTACCATGAACAGTAATGGTGTGAGAATAGCGACAGATCCTAACTCAAAGGCCAGGGCTATTTTTGGCGGCACGGTAAGTGAAATTATTGCCGTTAAAGGATCCAGCCTCATGGTTATGGTAAGACACGGAGATTATATCACCATTTACAATCACCTTGATTCTGTTGATGTACGTAAGGGTCAGCAGGTGGTGCTTGGTCAGGACATTGGAAGTATCGCAATTAACAAGACCGACGGCAGAACTACGCTCTATTTTGTAATGTACAAGAACAACCAAAAACTTAACCCCGAAGAGTGGATCTACCAGATGTAATTTTCTGAGACCGAAAATCAATACTCTAGAATCTAGAGTCAGGACTGTTTATTTCTATGGAATGGAGCTCCGGAGGAGCGACATATTTCATGAGCTGAAGCCTGAATATAGAATAGTTGCCGGTTTTCAGCATAGATTTTATATCCGAGCCATCTTCTAGGAATTCACGAATAATGCCTTAAGTTCTGTTGCTTCAGATGGTTTCATTTTTCCGGCGAGTACAAGGCTTAGTTGTTTGCGGCGTAAGGCAGCCTCATAGCGTTTCTTTTCCAGTTCGGTTTCTGGCTCTAAAGGTGGAATGGCTACCGGTGTTCCGGTCTCATCTACAGCTACAAAGGTGTAGATGGCTTCATTCGCTTTACTGCGTTCTCCGCTCTCGCGATCTTCCACCCAAACGTCTATATAGATCTCCATTGAAGATTTAAAAGCTCTTGAAACTTTTGCTTCCACAGTTACCACACTTCCCAGAGGGACGGCCTTATTAAAAGCTACGTGGTTCACAGAGGCAGTAACCACAATTCTGCGGCTATGGCGTCTTGCGGCGATGCTGGCTGCACGATCCATCCGCGCAAGCAATTCCCCTCCAAAAAGGTTATTTAACGGGTTGGTTTCGCTTGGTAAAACGAGGTCTGTAAGAGTGGTTTTGGAATCTTCTGGAGTTCTGGCTTGCATTTTTTAAATTTTCGGCAAAGTTAACATGCTTTATTCTAAATGCCGTTAAGGAGGTATTAAAAAAGTAGAAGTAGGCAGTGATTAGCAGGCAGTCTGGTGTTCAGTGCTCGGTGCTCAGTTTAAGTACCTTCGCTTCGTTTTAGCTGAACCATCTGAATTGTCAGGATTAGTGGCTCAGTTTTTCGTTATCCATCTCAATGTCTGGCTGAACTACCTTGCAAACCCAGAATTTTTTTGGGTTTAAATTTTATATAGGATATTAATTGAACATCTATTATGTTCTGCGGGTTTTGGGTTGCAAAAAAATGGGTGAGAATCTGTGAAATTCAAAGGGAAAAAGGGGATAGCTGGTCACGTAGGAATGAACGATCAGCGATAAACATTATCCTTGGAAATTAAAGTTGGTGCCTGGAATTTGGTGCTTATAACTCAAGATATAGTAGATATCAGTCATAACCAGTATTACCTGCCTACTAAAAACTGAGAAATGCGAACTGAACTTACAGCTCTTCAACGAGTAACCACGCGCCAGGATTGTACTTTTTCACCCGGTAAAGCTCATTGGTAGCTTCCCTGCGGGTTTCATGACTACTGGAGATCACCTGGTGCAGGCCAAATCTATTTTCACCAATTTGGCGGGCTTTGAATCCCTGGGCTTTAAGTTCCTCTACAGCTTTGGCAGCATTTTCGGCTTCTCTAAAGGCTCCGGTTACTATATGATAGTTTCCGGTTTGTTTAGAGACTTTTAAAGTAACAGCAGGAAGCGGATTGTCAATTACAAAAGTGGCTTGCTGAATTTTGTTTTCCAGCTGAGAAGCGGCTTTTTGTTGTTCGGCAATATTGTGCTCATTTACCTGATCACTGTAAATATTAAGGCCGGCAGCTCCACTAAGTCCAATAGCAACAAGACCTACAGCGGCATATTTTAACCAGCGGTTAGCCCTTCTTTCAGGTGTAAATGCGACAGGTGCTTTTTCTTCAATTTCCTGTGCCTGTTGTTTGTACACTTCACGGGACACAGCATTCCTCTTAAAGTAATCAAGGCCAAATGCTTCTTTCATGAAGTTCATCTGGGCAGCAGGTTCAAATTGTAGTTTCTCTCCTTCAGTTAAAGAAAAAGAACCCACATTCTGAAAATTCACCGTCTTGTTTTTTTCAAGAACCAGCTCCAAATCCTGTACAAATTGCTCTATCTGTTCAAGGGCATTATTGTACGATACCTTTTCAGCTTCCATAATATAATTAGCCAACAGGCCATCATTCTTAATGAGCTGGCGATTAAAAGAAACTGTTTTTCTTGGAGGAAAAAATTCCCCGTTAGAAGGATGAATGCCTGCGGAATGTTGTTGCGTAATAAAAGCACCAAACCCCGGAAGAATTACACATTCATATCGGTATAGAAGATCGTGGATGTAATTTGCTATTGCCATTGAAACAAATGTAAAGATTTTTATTTTCTGAAAAAACAGGCTTTCTATATTTTATTAACAAATTTTTCTGCTACTTTTCAGGCTTTAATTTGGCTATGAAAGATTCTGATTTACAGTATGTTTTGGCTTTGCAGCACGTTCCAAATCTGGGGGATGTTTCAGCTAAAAAACTCATCCGCCACACTGGATCTGCCGAGGCTGTTTTTAAGGAAAAAAAGACCGCATTGCTCAAAATTGACGGGATAGGAAATACCAAGCTCAGCTACCTTTTTTCATCTGAAAATCTTAAAGCTGCCGAAAAAGAGCTGGAATTTATTTTACGCAACAAAGTTAAAACACTTTACTACGAGAACAGCAATTACCCCGAAAGATTAAAACACTGCCTTGACGGACCTATCCTGCTTTTTGAAAGAGGAAATATTCAACTTGGCAATAGGAAGATTCTTAGTATAGTTGGCACGCGTAAGGCAACTACCCACGGAATTTCTTTTTGTGAAAGGTTCATAGAAGAGCTCGCACCCCTTAACCCGGTGATCGTTTCAGGATTTGCTTACGGGATAGACATTGCGGCACAACGGGCAGCCATTAAACACAATCTACAAACCGTTGGCTGTCTTGCCCACGGGCTAAATCATATGTACCCGGCGGTTCATCAAAAGTATGTGGCCGGGGTAGAGAACAACGGTGGTTTTCTAACCGATTTCTGGAGTACAGATACCTTTGACCGGAATAATTTCTTGAAGAGAAACCGCATTATCGCCGGAATGAGCGAGGCTACAGTGGTCATTGAAAGCGCCGAAAAAGGAGGATCTCTGGTCACTGCCGATATTGCAAACTCTTATAGCCGGGAAGTTTTTGCAGTTCCCGGCAGGCCTACCGATCTTCAAAGCAAAGGCTGTAATATGCTTATCAAATCTCAGCAGGCCCATGTCATGACCAGTGCGGCCGATCTCGTTTATATGCTCAACTGGCACCCTCAAACCCCGGTAAAAGCGGTTCAAAAACAGCTTTTTGTAGAACTTGAAGAAGATGAGCAGGCACTCTACGGCTACTTAAAAGACAGGGGAAAAGAACAGCTTGATCTTATCGCGCTCAACTGCAGTATCCCAACTTTTAAAGCAGCTACACTTTTGCTCAATATGGAACTCAAAGGCGTGGTAAAGCCTTTGCCAGGTAAACTTTTTGAGGCGGTTTAGTAACCTAATTTTTTTCTTACCCGCATTAATACATCATCGGCTACCTTTCGGGCTTTTTCTGCACCTACAGCAAGAGCTTCTTCCACTTTGTCGGGGTTCTGCATGTAGAAATTGTACTGGGCACGTTCCTTTTCAAACCGGGTGATCAACAGGTTGTAAAGTGCCTGTTTGGCATGCCCGTATCCAAAACCTCCTGCTTCATATTTCTTCTTCATCTCGGAAGTCTCTTCTTTAGATGCTACCAGTTTGTAGATGTTGAAAACATTGTCAGATTCGGTGTCTTTTGGTTCTTCAAGGGGAGTACTGTCAGTTTGTATCGCCATGATTTGCTTCCGCAGTTGCTTATCGGGTAAAAACAGGTTGATGATATTACCTTTAGATTTGCTCATTTTTTCCCCATCGGTACCGGGTACGTACATGGTTTCTTCAGAAACGCGCGCATCGGGCATTACAAAAGTTTCTCCCATTTTTGCATGAAACCTCGAAGCCACATCCCTGGTCATTTCCAGGTGTTGTAGTTGATCTTTCCCTACTGGAACAATTTCAGCATCATACAAAAGAATATCCGCAGCCATTAAAATAGGATAATCAAATAATCCGGCATTAACATCCTCCAGTCTGTCGGCTTTATCTTTAAAAGAGTGGGCCAGGGTGAGGCGTTGGTATGGGAAAAAGCAGTTGAGGTACCAGGTAAGCTCTGTAACCTGTGGGATATCGCTCTGCCTGTAAAAAACCGTTTTATCAACATCAAGACCAAAAGCCAGCCAGGTAGCTGCGGTAGAGAGGGTATTCTCCCTTAACACCTTCGGATCTTTAATTTGGGTTAAAGTATGCAGGTTTGCTATAAATAAAAATGAATCATTCTTTGGGTCGTTGGCCATTTCCACGGCGGGAATAATGGCTCCTAAGATGTTCCCCAGGTGAGGAGTACCGGTACTCTGTACTCCGGTGAGAATTCTAGACATCGGCTTTCTGTATTTTTCTACAAAGGTATCTTTTTTAGGGAAGACGTTCAATTCAATTCATTACTTTTGGCCGTTATGCATATACTTAGGTCTTTCCTGGTTGTCTTGTGGAGAATATGGTTCTATATCCTTATGGCCATTCCCATCATTGTTTTTTTTCCGTTTTTACTGTTGTTTACCTCCAGGACGAGATTTTATCCGCAGTTCTTTATGATTGCGCGCTGGTGGGCTTACTTTATTTTATACGGAATGGGTTTCTTCCCCAAAATAAAGCGGGAACGAAAACTTGTGAAAGGAGAAAGTTATATGCTGGTGGCCAACCATACTTCAATGACCGATATAATGCTCATGCTGGTGGCGGTTAAGAATCCGTTCGTTTTCGTCGGAAAAAAAGAGCTGGTGAAAATTCCCCTTTTTGGATACTTCTATAAACGCACCTGTATTCTTGTTGACCGCCAGAATCAAAGAAGCCGAAAGGAGGTTTTTGACAGCGCACAACGCCGATTGAATAACGGCACAAGTATTTGTATCTTTCCTGAGGGTGGTGTGCCCGATGATGCCAGTGTTCTTCTCGACAACTTTAAAGATGGCGCTTTCCGCCTGGCTATAGATCACCAGATTCCCATAGTTCCTATTGTATTTTACGACAATAAAAAACGTTTTCCTTACATTTTCACTAAGGGTAGCCCGGGTAAAATGCGAGTAAAGATCAAAGAATTTATACCCACAAAAGGTCTTGAGCAGCAAAATAAAAAGGAGGTTCGGGAACAGACGAGGGAGGTGATCCTGCAGGAATTAAAATCTGGTAAACTTTCTTAAAATTTATAGCTGAAACCTGTGTACACGCCCATGAAATAAGGCTGTACATCTCCATTGGGCTGGTCAAAAGTTTTTAGCTGATACTTCAGCATTGGTTCCAGGTTGAGCTTGAATCTTTCCGAAAGATTATAATCAAGTCCCAAACCAATATTGGCACTAAAGCTCACTTCATTTAAGTTATTGGCTTTTCCGGTTGCCGTAGTGTTGCCTGTGCTAAGCGTAACTTCGTTATCTTCCAGGATTAGCGTACTTCCACCCCCAATAAGATTCACTTCAAACTTGTTCTGCCACAGGTTGATCTCAACTTCTATGGGAACTTCAATATATCCTATTTTCTGACTTAGATTACCCTGGGTGAATACCCCGGCCTGGGTACGGTTGGTGCTGCTGGTTCGGTTATTCGTAAAACTGCCGGAAACCATCTTCATATCAGAATCTTTGACTTTTACCAGGGAAGTATTTCTAACAGAATAGATCCCGGTGGCCGACTGGTATCCGGTGCCATTAGCGCTGTAACCAAGATCTACACGGCTAACGCCCGATCTCACTTTTATTCTGTCGCTAAGCTCCATTGCCAGCCTCACCCCATAAGAATAAGTGATTTCTGCCTGCCTGCTATCGTTATAACCAACCTCAAGAGGGTTCGCGGTCCCCATTTTGCCATAATAAATGGGGCTGGCATGGGTAGAGACTTCAAAGTGGCTCTTTTCCCGGGTGTTGGCTACTGCTTTTTCTTCAGGAGTTTTCACGGCATCAAAGATTGAAGGCCTTAAATCTTCAGGTTTCGAATCTTCGGAAGCTGTTTTTTCCTGCTGAAGTGGTATAGAGGCAACAGCCAGAGGGGTGTCAAAAATGGCATTTTTGGAACTTATTTCTGAAGCTGTTTCTTCAGCGGTTCTCATATTTTCTTCTGAAGCTTTCTTGTTAGCAACAGGTTTAGAATTGCGGGTTAATACTTCAGAAGGACTCGCTATAGCAGCCGTGCTTTCTTCCGAAGCAATAGGTATCACCGGAATTATTGGTGAAAGTGCCCTATTCATTGCAGGTGCTTCGGTCTCTTCACCCGCTACCGATGTAGAATTTTTTACAGGCAGGATCCAGTCTCCAATCATAAAAAAGAAGGCCATTATGGCGGCCACACCTGCATAGCGATACCAAAGCGGTATTACGCGCCGACGTTTTTGCTTTTCCTGAAGTTTGGCTTCAATATTTTTCCACACGGCACCGCTGGGCGCTGCTTCAAAATCGCGAAACTTCTCCTGATAGAGCCGGTCTATGTACTTCTTTTCTTTCATTATACAGATCGGGCGGCTGTTTTATATAGACTGCTTTCTATTTTCTCTTTCAGGATCACTCTGGCCCTTGCAAGATTCGATTTTGAGGTTCCGGTAGAAATATTTAGCATTTCAGCAATTTCTTTATGGGAGAAACCATCGAGTACATAGAGATTGAAGACCTGCCGATAACGATCTGGCAACTGCTGTATGATCTCCAGTAAGTAATCAACGGAAACTTCATCCTCTTCTACTTCAATTTCTGGATCTTTGTGAAAATCATCTCTAATGATCTCAAAGACTGTTTGTTTTCTATATTTCTGAAGGGCGGTGTTGATCACGATCCTCTTCATCCATCCTTCAAAAGAACCTTTATTTTTATACTGGGGCATGCTCTTAAAGATCATCAAAAATGCGTCCTGCAGGTTGTCTTCTGCCTGTTGATAGGTTGATGAGTACTTAAGGCAAACCGGGAACAATTTATGCGCAAACATCTTATAAAGCTGCTCCTGCGCCTTTATGTCCTGCTTTTTGCATTTTTGTATGAGTTGCTTAATGCCCAATATTTCAATATTAAGTGCTGTTGAAAAATTCCCTAGGCATAGTTGCCCACCGGTAGTTCTCCGGGGCTCTTTGTGGAGCTTCAGGAGACCTAAATATAGGAATTTCAGCCGGTTCTGCAACAAAGTGCATTACCGTCTCAATATTTTTTAGTCTTGTAAAATAAACAGGGGGGAATGGTTTTGTAAAAAAGGAAGATCGGGAATCGTGAGAGGTTCCCGGTCTTCCGGAGGAATTAGCCTTTAAAATTTCCCTCTTTAGTATGCCGTTTTCACAGTAGGTGTCGCAGTCATAGATCTGGGAATGATTGTTCATAACGGCATTGGCTGGTTGGGGTCTCTGTTTAAGAGATGCACAAATTGCCAAATGGTTGCGCCTAAAAAGAGAAAATCCCGAAAAAATTCGGGATTTTAAGAGTTTTTATGCTTTTGCCACTGTCATGGCTTCTTTTATTCTGGTTTCCAGCTCTTCCATTAGATCTGGATTATCCTTTAGCAGGGTTTTCACTGCATCCCGGCCCTGGCCCAGTTTAGTGTCTTCATAGCTAAACCACGAACCACTCTTTTTAATGATCTCGTAATCTACACCTATGTCAATAATCTCACCTATTTTAGAAACTCCTTCGCCATACATGATGTCAAACTCGGCAGTTTTAAAAGGTGGAGCTACTTTGTTTTTAACAACTTTAACTCTGGTTTTGTTCCCCTGCACTTCGCTGTTGCTATCCTTGATCTGGGTAGATCTGCGAATGTCAAGACGAATTGAGGCGTAGAACTTCAGCGCGTTACCACCGGTAGTGGTCTCTGGGTTTCCAAACATTACCCCAATCTTCTCCCTTAACTGGTTGATGAAGATCACGGTACAATGGGTCTTGCTAATAGAAGCTGTAAGCTTTCTTAGCGCCTGGGACATAAGACGGGCGTGTAATCCCATTTTTGAATCTCCCATTTCCCCTTCAATCTCGCTCTTAGGTGTTAAAGCAGCAACAGAGTCAATTACGATAATATCTATAGCTCCCGAGCGAATCAGGTTATCGGTAATTTCAAGTGCCTGCTCCCCATTGTCAGGCTGCGAAATGATCAGGTTATCAAGATCAATTCCCAGTTTTTCAGCATAAAAACGATCAAAAGCATGTTCAGCATCAATAAATGCAGCAATACCTCCTGCTTTTTGTGCTTCGGCTATGGCGTGTAAAGTAAGGGTTGTTTTTCCTGAAGACTCAGGCCCGTAAATTTCTATAACTCTTCCGCGGGGATATCCTCCAACTCCAAGGGCAAGGTCAAGCCCTAAAGACCCACTGCGTATCACATCTACATCTACTACGCTCTGGTCACTCATCTTCATTACTGTACCCTTACCATAGGTTTTATCCATCTTGTCAAGGGTGAGTTTGAGGGCTTTTAATTTAGCTTCTCTTTCTTTCTCGTTGCTCATTTAATTCGGCTTCTTTTATATGATATTGCTGCTAAAATACTATAAGTTTTTATATGTGCTAAATTTAATACGCAACCTTTTCTGCTTTTGTGCATCTATTAAATAAACCAACTATTAACATATGAAATTTTTAAAACGGAATATTATTCTAAATATTTCCGGTAGCCTGGCGGTAGTTAGTCTTAGCTGCAGCTGCCGGGTGGACGGTGGCTAACGTTATTCTTATTTTTAGTTGAAGAATTAAAAGTATTAATAACGAATTAGCCGTTCGAAAAAAATGCCCCGATATCACATCCGGGCATTTTTTCATTTAAACCCTTATCTTTGCGCAAAATTCTTTAACCTTAAATCGTTAGTATAGCATGCAACTGTACAATAAATTAAGCGCTAAAGAAAGGGAAGCACTACTTGAGGAGGCCGGGGAAGACCGGCTTACGCTCTCTTTCTATCAATATGCCAAAATTGGAAATCCGGAGCTTTTCCGGAACCATCTCTTTATCGCCTGGGATCAAATGGAAGTCCTGGGAAGAATCTATGTGGCCCATGAGGGTATTAATGCCCAACTCTCTGTTCCCGCGAAGAACTTCGGAAATTTTAAAGAATTTCTCGACGGAATTTATTTCCTGGAGAACGTTCGCCTCAACATTGCCATTGAACATGACATCAAATCTTTCCTGAAGCTGAAGGTGAAAGTTCGCGACAAGATCCTTGCCGACGGTCTTAATGATGCGACTTTTGATGTAACAAACAAAGGAGTTCACGTAGACGCCAAAGCTTTTAATGAGCTGCTCGATGACCCCAACACCATTCTTGTAGACATGCGTAACCATTACGAGAGTGAAATTGGGCATTTTAAAGGGGCTATGACGCCCGATGTGGATACTTTTAGGGATAGTCTTGATATCATTGAAAAAGATATCCAGGATCACAAAGAAGATAAAAACCTTGTGATGTACTGTACAGGTGGTATTCGCTGTGAAAAAGCAAGTGCCTATTACAAGCACAAAGGTTTTAAAAAGGTGTACCAGCTTGAAGGCGGAATTATAGAATACGCCCGGCAGGTACAAAACCTGAAACTGGAGAATAAGTTCCTGGGCAAGAACTTTGTTTTTGACCATAGAAGAGGGGAGCGTATTAGTGAAGACGTGGTTTCTAACTGCCATCAATGCGGGAAACCCTGTGATACACATGTGAACTGTGCCAATGAAGCCTGTCACCTGCTTTTCATCCAGTGTGAAGAATGTGCAGAGAAAATGAGTAGCTGCTGTTCTGCCGAATGTCAGGACATTGCGGCATTGCCCTATGAAGAGCAGAAAGCATTGAGAAAAGGTAAGGGGAACAGTAACAAGATCTTCAAAAAAGGCCGTTCTGAAGTACTTAAGTACAAGAACTGACAATTAGTTTCTCAAGAGTGCGTTCCATAAATAATGGTATATTTACCTCAATAGTTTTTAATAAGATTCAATCCGGAAAGGGGATAATTTCCTGTCTCCAGGATTTCAATATATAGATTATGGGATGTAACAGTTGCTCGACCGGCAAAGACGGTCAGCCTAAAGGATGTAAGAACAACGGTACCTGCGGGACCGATAGCTGTAATAAGCTCTCGGTGTTCGACTGGTTATCGAATATGGCCCTTCCCCAGGGAATGGAGCCTTTCAATATAGTGGAAGTTCGTTTTAAGAACGGACGGAAACACTTTTTTAAGAACTCAGATAATTTGAGCCTTAGCATTGGTGATGTGGTAGCCACCGAGGCTGCTCCCGGTCATGACGTAGGCGTGGTCGCTCTCGTGGGCGAGCTTGTGCGCGTGCAAATGAAGAAGAAAAAGGTGCGGCAAGACAGCAGTGAGGTGCTAAAGGTGTATAGAAAAGCTACACAGCGGGATATTGATATTTGGCAGGAAGCCAGGGAGCGGGAAGACAAAATGAAAGTGCGTGCCCGTGAGATCGCCATTCGGTTGAACCTTCAAATGAAGATAAGCGATATCGAGTTTCAGGGTGACGCTTCAAAAGCTACCTTTTATTATACTGCTGAAGAAAGGGTTGATTTTAGACAACTAATTAAAGAATTTGCACGCGAATTCAACACCCGGATTGAGATGAGGCAGATAGGCTTCAGGCAGGAAGCCTCACGTTTAGGCGGAATTGGTTCCTGCGGAAGGGAATTGTGCTGCTCTACCTGGCTTACCGACTTCCGAAGTGTAAATACCTCTGCAGCGAGATATCAACAACTTTCACTTAATCCGCAGAAACTGGCAGGACAATGTGGAAAACTGAAGTGCTGTCTTAATTATGAGCTTGATACCTATCTTGATGCATTAAAGGATTTTCCGAAGTCTGAAATAAAATTATACACCAAAAAAGGGACTGCAGTATGTCAAAAAATTGACATTTTTAAAGGTTTCCTGTGGTATGCTTATGAGGGTGACTGGAGCAACTGGCATACGCTTACGGTAGAACAGGCAAACAAGATCATTGCAGCAAATGCTAAAAAGGAATCTGTTAGTAGTCTTGAAGAATATGCTGTAGAACTGCAGCAGGAAGAGAAACCCGACTATCACAATGTGGTGGGGCAGGATAGCCTTACACGTTTTGATTCTAAAGGAACAGGGAAGAAAAAGCGCAAGAGCAAACGCAAAAAGAGAAAACCGAAGAAAGATGATTAAAAGATCTGTTTTTTTGCTCTTTTTGGGACTTTTAATTTTTACATCCTGTGATAAAAAACGGGTTTTTGACAGGTATGAATCCATACCCAACGGGGAATGGCAAAGAGATTCTCTCGTAGAGATACGCTTTGAAGCCCCCGATACGCTTAAGGATTATAATCTTTTTATCAACCTCAGGAATAATTCAAAATACAATTTCAACAATATCTACTTAATTACCGAGTTAAACTTCCCAAATGGAAAGGTGATAAGCGATACCCTTCAATATGAGATGGCTGCGCCGTCTGGAGAATGGCTTGGCACGGGCTTTGGTGATGTAAAGGAAAGCAAGCTTTGGTATAAGGAGAACTTCAGGTTTACCGAATCTGGTGAATACCTGGTGACTGTACAGCAGGCCATGCGCAGGCGTGACAGCATAGAAGGAATTAAAAGCCTTGAAGGAATAACAGAGGTTGGTTTTAGAATAGAAGACATAAAACAATAAATTATTAGATGGCAAAAACATCTGGAAAAGCAAAAGAAAAGGCGGCTAAGAGAAATGAATACGGCCGTTATAAGTCCTGGTTCTGGACCATTTTTGCAATAGGAATTTCAGCAATTGTTCTTTTGTTCCTGCTTGCGAGCTGGGGCGTCTTTGGAACCATGCCCACCTTTGAAGAACTGGAGAACCCCGAAACCAACCTGGCCACCGAAATTATTTCATCTGATGGGAAGTCGTTGGGTAAATACTACAACGAAAACCGTACACCGGTTAAATTCGAAGAACTGCCAGATCACCTTGTAAAGGCCCTTGTAGCTACCGAAGATGAAAGATTCTATGAGCATGCAGGAATAGATGCTAAAGGAACAATGCGTGCTGCTGTTTATCTTGGACAAAGAGGTGGGGCAAGTACGATTACCCAGCAGTTAGCCAAGCAGTTGTTTACCCAGGATGTTTCGCAAAATTTTGTGGGCAGGGTTTTACAGAAGTTCAAGGAATGGATCATTGCCACAAGGCTTGAGCGCCAGTATACCAAGGAGGAGATCATTACCATGTATTTCAATCAATATGATTTCCTTTACCAGGCTGTGGGAATAAAATCTGCCTCAAAGATCTATTTTGATAAAGATCCTATGGAGCTAAAACCGGAAGAATCTGCAGTTTTGGTTGGGATGCTGGTTAATTCATCCTATTATAATCCAATGAGAAGACCGGAACTGGTTGAGCAGAGGAGAAATACCGTCCTGGGTCAAATGGCCAAGAACGATTACATCACCGAAGAGGAGAGAGATTCCTTACAGCAGATCCCAATGGAGATCACCTTTACACCTCAGGGGCATGATGAAGGAGTAGCCACTTATTTTAGAGTTTACCTTCAGGGTTTCATGAAAGACTGGATCGAGAAAAACCCTAAACCAGATGGCACTAAATATAACATTTACCGTGATGGGTTGAAGATCTACACCAGCATTGACAGCAGGATGCAAAAATATGCCGAAGAAGCTGTTCATGCACACCTGGCAAACCTTCAGAAGGAATTTGACAAGCAAAACAAGAATAATAAAACTGCACCTTTCAGGGATATTTCAGGAGAGGAAAGAGAAAAGATCATTCGTGATGCCATGCGTCGCAGCGAGCGTTGGAGAATTCTTAAGGAACAGGGGAAATCCAATGAGGAAATAGCAGCTTCTTTTGAGAAAAAGACGCAAATGCAGGTATTTACCTGGAAGGGTAACAAGGACACTGTAATGACCCCCAAAGACTCTATTCTTTACTATAAGTCATTTTTTAACGCAGGTATGATGTCCATGACGCCGCAAACCGGAGAAGTAAAAGCATGGGTGGGAGGAATCAATTTCAAGCACTTCAAATATGACCACGTTAAACAGGGGAAAAGACAGGTAGGTTCTACCTTTAAGCCTTTCGTTTATGCTACCGCTATTGACCAGTTACATCTGTCACCTTGCGATACATTACCAAGAAGTTTGCATACGATCGAAGCAGGAAAACATAACAATCAAAACGACTGGACACCTAAGAACAGTGATGGTAAGTATAACGGGATGTTAAGCCTTAAAAGAGGTTTGGCAGAATCTGTAAACACTGTAACTGCCAGGCTCATCGACCGCACGGGGCCAAAACCTGTGATTGACCTGGTCGAAAAACTTGGAGTTGACACCCGCGAAATTCCTGAAGTACCTGCAATTGCCCTTGGGGCGGCAGAAATCAGTGTTTTCGAGATGGTTTCCGCCTACAGCACCTTTGTAAATGAAGGAGTTTACGTAAAACCTATGATCGTTAGCAGGATCGAAGATAAGAATGGAACTATCCTTTATCAACACGTTCCCGAAACCCGGGATGTACTGAGTAAAGAGGCTGCCTATGTAACGGTCAATTTGCTGGAAGGTGTAACTCAGTTTGGTTCAGGAACCCGGCTTAGAGGAGACTGGGGTGTGAATGATCCTTACTATAAAGCTATCATGACAGGTTATCCATATAATTTCTCAAATTCCGAAATTCCTATTGCAGGAAAGACCGGAACCACACAAAATCAAAGTGATGGCTGGTTCATGGGTATGGTGCCTACTCTGGCAACCGGAGTATGGGTTGGAGCCGAAGACAGGGCGGTGCATTTTGGGTCTATCAGGTATGGTCAGGGGGCCGCTATGGCTTTGCCTATCTGGGGTCTTTATATGAAAAAGGTTTATGCAGATCCACAAATTAATGTTCCAAAAGGACCTTTCCCCAGACCTGAAGTTGTAACCATTCAAACCGATTGTAGCAGCTACGGAAAAGCTGCTTCAGAGAATGAAGACAGTCTGCCCGATGAGCTGGATTTTTAAGCTGTTATAGTTTAATTGCAGAATAATTATTAATGGGTCTGAAGCGTTGCTACAGGCCCTTATTTTTTTGTATTTTTCGGAATAAAACCATCAACAATGATCAATAAAACTGTACAGAATGTTACTGAAGCACTTGAGGGGGTTCATGATGGAATGACTTTTATGCTGGGAGGATTCGGATTAAGTGGAATTCCCGAAAATGCCATTTCTGAACTTGTTCGTCTCAACCTGAAGAAGCTCACCTGTATTTCTAATAATGCCGGGGTAGACGATTTTGGTCTTGGCCTGCTGCTTCAAAAGAAACAGATCGATAAAATGATCTCTTCTTACGTGGGGGAGAATGCCGAATTTGAGCGTCAAATGTTAAGTGGAGAGCTTGAAGTAGAGCTTACGCCGCAGGGAACGCTGGCAGCCAAATGCCAGGCAGCACAGCAGGGCTTTCCTGCCATCTACACTCCTGCCGGTTACGGTACCGAAGTTGCCATGGGCAAGGAAACACGGGAATTTGACGGAAAAATGTACGTACTTGAAGAAGCTTATAAAGCGGATTTTGCTTTCGTAAAAGCATGGAAGGGAGACAGGGCCGGAAACCTCATTTTTAAAGGAACAGCAAGAAATTTTAACCCGGTAATGTGTGGTGCCGCAACAATTACGGTAGCCGAAGTGGAGGAGCTGGTAGAACCCGGAGAACTCGACCCCAACCAAATCCACATTCCCGGAATATTTGTACAAAGGATCTTCCAGGGAAAAGATTATGAGAAGCGAATTGAACAGCGAACTGTAAGAAAAAAAGGATCACTTTAAGCCCCCTTAAGGGGGTTTGGGGGCTCAAATCTTCAAATTATACAAATGTTAGATAAAAACGGAATTGCAAAAAGAATAGCACAGGAAGTAAAAGACGGCTACTACGTCAATCTCGGAATTGGTATTCCTACTTTGGTAGCCAATTTTGTGCGTGATGATATAGAGGTGGAGTTTCAAAGTGAAAACGGAATTCTGGGCATGGGACCTTTTCCTTTTGAAGGCGAAGAAGACCCCGATCTTATCAACGCCGGGAAACAAACCATCACTGCCTTACCCGGTGCCAGTTATTTTGATTCGGCTATGAGCTTTGGGATGATACGCGGTCAGCATGTAGATCTCACCATCCTGGGAGCCATGGAAGTGGCCGAGAACGGCGACATTGCCAACTGGAAGATTCCGGGGAAAATGGTGAAAGGAATGGGCGGTGCCATGGATCTTGTTGCCAGTGCCGAAAATATCATCGTGGCCATGATGCACACCAATCGTGCAGGAGAATCAAAGCTGCTGAAAAAATGTTCCCTGCCTCTCACGGGCGTAGGTTGTGTTACCAAAATTGTAACTAACCTTGCAGTGATCGAGGTGACCGGGAAAAGATTTAAGCTGCTCGAAAGAGCACCGGGAGTGAGTGTAGAGGAAATTCAGAAGGCAACTGAAGGGACTTTAATAGTCGAAGGAGAAATTCCGGAGATGAAATTATAACAAAAAACAGACCTGCAAGTTTTCAAAACCTTGCAGGTCTGTTTTTTCTGGTAAAATATACTTCATTCAGACCTACAAGGTCTAAAAAAGACCTTGCAGGTCACTTAAATTTAATCCAAAATAGAAGTCGAGTGTTTTTCAAGATTCACAAGAAAATCCATAGCTTCATTTAAAGGGATCAGCTTTCCGCGGGTGTTAACCTGACTAAAATACTTATGCCAGTGGGCTTCTTCAATTCCGTCTTCAAACTGTTCCACGGCTTCAAGGTTTGGCAGTTTCCAAATTGCAAAATACCTGTAGTCACTTCTGTAAGGGGTGTGTTCGTCATTCATGGCCCAGCCCACATTTTCAACACCGGCACCACTCATTTTATCAATGGCATCTTTCACTTTATTCATATAGGCCCGACGGTCTTCTTTAGAAAGATCCATCCAGTCTTTGGTTACATTCCATTGTTCTACGTATAAATACATAACAGGTTCGTTAGATTAAACATTCCGTAAGGGGTCTCAAAAATGGCATTTTTAAGACCCTCTACTTTAAATATACTAAAACTTTGACAGGCAGTAGGATAAATAACAGTTCCTTAAGGAATCTCCACGTGCATAATTTCATCACTTTCAAGAAGCGGCTCCTGCCTTAGCCTAAGTATTACCTGCGCAATGGCCACCACATCTCTCTCGCAATAAGAAACGATCCTGTTTAGGTCACCTTCTTCATAAAACACCTTGCATACCTGGCTGCCATCAATATCTTCTTTGGGAGAAGGTATTCCCAGCACATTACAAAGAAGTTTTAGCGAGGTGTAGTGCTTGTGATCTCCAAATTTCCATAATTCGAGGGTGTCTAAATGTGGTACTTCCCACGGCTTTTTTCCAAAGAGGTTAAGTTTGTTGGGTAGTTCAATATTGTGAATAAGCATTCTCCGGGCAATGTAAGGGAAATCGAATTCTTTCCCGTTATGGGCGCAGAGCAGGTGTTGGGGTCGGCCAAAATGCCCTTCAATAAGGCCTTTAAAGGCTGTTAACAGCTCTTTTTCCTCTCCGCAGAAGGTTGTTGTCCTAAAAGTTCTTTTCTCTCCCTGAAAAGCGAAATACCCTACCGAAATACAAACAATCTTTCCAAATTCGGCCCAGATTCCGGCCCGGTCGTAAAACTCTTCGGGAGAAAATTCTTCTTTGCGCTGGTATTGAGATTTTGCTTCCCATAACTTCTGTTTTTCTTCAGAAAGTTCGGCAAAAGTGGCATTTTCGGGAACTGTTTCAATGTCCAGGAACAGCAGGTTGCGCAGCGCTATTTTCTTGATCATGAGCTTCAAGGGTGTTTAACACCTCCTCAAGATAAAAATAAAAATCATTGGGATGTTCTTTATCTTCAGGAACTTCTCCGCCTTCGTGCCCCAATCTTACTATGATGATATTTTTCTTCGGAAGTACGATCACATACTGCCCCAGTATTCCGCGGAAGTAAAACACTTCCTGCCCTTTAAATTCCTCCAGCCAGATGCCAAGCCCGTAATGCCGGTAATCCTTCAGCTGCGGCCGAATTGATTCTGCCACATAAACCGAATCCAGCAGTTGTTTTCCGTTCCATTTTCCGAAGTCATTGTAAAGCTTTCCGAAGCGGGCAAAATCGCGGGCATTTGAAGCGATACAGCAATAGGCTTTTTCCATGCCGCTTTCTTCGCTGTCCAGCTGCCAAAGTGCGTAAGTCTCCATGCCCATTGGTTTCCAGTAGCTTTCACTCAGGTATTCAGAAACATTTTTTCCCGTTGCTTTTTCCAAAACCATAGCAAGCAGCAGCGTATTCCCGCTCAGGTATTTAAAGTCCTTTCCGGGTTCTTCTACCACTTCCAGATCCATGACGATTTGCCTGATATTGTCATCAAGATAGGCTCTAATGGTCATTGAAAAAGGATTGTAATAATCTTCATCCCAGTTTAAACCTGAAGACATTGACACAAGATGGCGCAACTTGAGCCTTTCATCAAACTGCGGAAAAAAGTCGGCTACCGGTTGATCGAGACTTTTGATGTTACCCTCAAAAATGGCTTTTCCAAGCATTGCTGCCACAAGGCTTTTTGCGACCGAAAAAGAGTTGGTGTGCGAAAGCGGCCCGTATTCTTCGGAATAGCTTTCGTACAGAATGCTGTCATTTTTGATGATCAAAAAGGCAATGGTTCCGGCGGTTTTATTCTTCTCCTGAAGTTCTTCAGAAAGATCAAATTGGTTGTAATTCTTGTGCTGTGGCCACGGTTGCGGTGCTCCGGCTTCTATTTTACGGTTGTCAAAGAATTTGTGATCATCAATGTGGGCGGTAAGATGCCCCTGCAAATAAGTAGACTGAATGCCTTTGAAGATATAATCAAAATTGAACAGGTAGATAAGGCCAACGGCAAGCGCCAGGAAAAGAAGGGTTCCAAAAATGCCTTTTTTGACACCTCTCATAGCGCAAGGCTTTGTTGTTTAACCGGCTGTTCGTGATCCAGCAACCACTTTTTTCGCCACAGTCCGCCGGCATAGCCTGTGAGCGAGCCGTCGCTGCCAATTACTCTATGGCAGGGGACCAGGATCCACAGCGGGTTCTTTCCATTTGCTGCTGCCACGGCTCTTATCGCCAACGGGTCGCCCAGTTCTTTCGCCAGCTCCATATAAGAAGCAGTCTTGCCATACGGGATATTTTGCAGGGCCTGCCATACTTTCTGCTGAAAAACCGTGCCTTCAGGATTGAGTTTCAGGTTAAATTTCTTGAGCTCTCCCGAAAAATACTGCTGAAGCTGCTCTTTCGCCTCCTGAAGAAATGGCGTAGAAACTGAAGTAGTTTCGGGTATTTCTTCGGTGAGATAAAGCTTTGAGATCCCATTGGCATCCCCTTCAAAAATGGCATTCCCGAGCGGCGTTTTTACCGAAGCTTTATTCATTGCTCTTTTCGTTGATATCGGACTGGTCCTGCTTTAAAAGTCCCAACTTCCTGGCTCTTTTTTCCCAGTTCTCGCGGGCCAGTACCTGCATATCCTGTACGTTGTCGCTCTCGTCCATAATCTCCAGCCCCATGAGGGTTTCAATAATGTCTTCCATGGTTACCAGTCCAATAGTGTTACCATAGTGATCTACCACCATGGCGAGATGTGTTCTCTCCTGTATAAAACGATTGAATAACTGCGGAATTGGCGTATCTTCAGAAGTCATGGGGATGTTCCTCTTTAAAGTGCTAAGAGGTTCGGGCCCTTTTTGATCTACCATTTCTTCAAGAATATCATCTTTTAAGACAAATCCTGTAATGTTATTCTGCCTTTTGTCATACAACGGAATACGCGAAAACTTCAAATTTCGATGCTCCCTGTGAAAATCTTCTATACTTCTGTTTTCATCTTCGGTCACGGCAACAGAGAAAGGGGTCATCACGTCTTTGGCCTTCACTTTTTTGAACAGGAGCATGTTCTTGATCACGGTGGTTTCCTGCTCTTCAAAAACCCCTTCTTCTTCGGCTACATCGGTAATTGCAATGAATTCTTCCCGGCTCATGGAAGATACGTGTGCCGATTTACCAATGAGTTTTGTAGTGAGCATCATAAGCCAGAGCACACCGCTGTACTTTAATGGGATAATAAAGGCGGTAAGAGATTTCGCAGTAAAATTCCCAAGGTTTTTCCAGTAGGTGGCGCCAATGGTTTTCGGGATTATTTCAGAAACAATTAAAATCGCAAGCGTCATTATAGCCGAAACTATTCCCACTGCGTTACCGCCGTCACCATATACTTTCTCTGCCTGCACCCCCACAAGTATTGCCCCTACGGTGTGAGCTATTGTATTGATGGTGAGAATTGCGATTAAAGGCTTGTCAACGTCCTGTTTAAGTTTGGTAAGGGTGCGGGCGTAACCTTTGCCCTCTCTCAGTTTTATTTTGAGAAATGAGGGTGTAAAGCTCAAAAAAGCTGCCTCCAGGATAGAGCACATGAAAGAAAAGAAAATGGCAAGGACCGCATATAAAATAAGTAATTCCATTCAGTTTTTTTTGGTTAATAATCTTTAAAACATGATTGCCACAAGGTCATCTTCGCTAATCTTGTTGAAATATTCTCCCAGGTCAAACTGAGATAATTTTTCCCGAATCATCTTTTCTTCGTGCCGGGTATTTTCCAGGGCTTCTTCTATGGGGCCTATATCACGAATGTGGAAAAAATCGCCGGTTATTTTAACTTTTTGAATGATGCCGTTGGTCACGTTCATGTTCATCTCTACCGTACCGCCGGGAGTGCGGGCGCCCTGCTTAAAATTATAGTCGGGCGAATAGCCAAAGTTCCATTCCCAGGTGCTGTATTTTTCATCCCTTATCTTCTGGATTGCAGCCAAATCTTCATCGGTGAATTCGTAAAGACGCGCATCTTCAAAATTGCGGATAATGTAATCCATAATCTTATTGGTAAACTCATCAAGACTAATCTTTTCGGGCAGGTGATCACTGATATTGGTCACGCGGTTGGGAACCGATTTTACGCCTCGGTCCTTGTATTTTAAAGGATTGATCTTAAGTGCCCCGCTCACATCTTTCATTTCTGAAGAAAAGAGCAGCGTGCCGTGATGCAGCACCTTGTTCTTGAACACGTGCTCAGCATTGCCCGAAAATTTCTTTCCCTCAATGGTAAGGTCATTACGGCCTTCAAATTTTGCGTTCACCCCCAGTTCCTTCAGCACCGCTATGATTGGCCGCGTGTAACGTTCAAAATCTATCATTTCATAATTCTCGCCCGTGCGGGTAAACGAGAAGTTGAGGTTGCCAAGGTCGTGGTACACTGCACCGCCGCCCGAAAGCCGCCTCACCACCTTTATCCCTCTTTCTTTTACATAGTCGTGGTTGATCTCTGCCTGGGTGTTCTGGTGTTTGCCTACAATGATCGCATTATCATTGCGCCACAGCATAAAACAGTCTTCTTTGATGTGTTTAAAAATATACTCATCTGTAGCTATATTGAAGTAAGGGTCTGTAGAATGGTGTTTTATACAAAGCATGTTGTGATAGTATTTCTTCAAAAATAAGAAAGCTGAGACGGAAACTTCCCAAAAGTGAATTAATTCTGCACTTTTTGACAGGTAAACGTGTGTATTTTTTACAAAAACTACTTTGTGTATCTTGTCCCTGATGTTTTCTAAAATAAAATCATGAATAAAATCCCATTTTTGAGCAGCCTGTTTTTGCTGACATTTTTAAGCACTTTTGCCCAACAGCCTGTCAAACAAGTTACGGTCGAAGATTACGCGCAGGCAACAAAATTCCTTCGTTTTAATACCAATGATCTGGTTTACCGGAGTAATGTAAGGCCAACCTGGCTTGATGATGGCCGCTTCTGGTATAGGATAAATACTTCGGAAGGGACCGAATATGTACTGGTAGATCCTTCTTCAGGACAAAAAAAGACAGCTTCTTCTTTGGCCGGATTGCTTCCGAAGAAAGTGGAAAAGAAAACAACGCCCGAAGTTTCACGAAATGAGATCCTCTCGCCCGATGCTAAGAAGGTAGTCTACATCAAAGACTGGAACCTGTGGCTGCGCAATCTCGAAACCGGGGAAGAAAAACAACTCACCAAAGACGGTATAGAAAACTTTGGTTACGCTACAGATAATGCCGGGTGGAGAAAGAGTGACAGGCCTATTGTGCTCTGGTCGCCCGATTCTAAAAAGCTTGCCACCTACAGGCAGGATCAAAGGCACATTAGCGATATGTACCTGGTGGAGACAAAGGTTGGTGCACCAAACCTGCAAAAGTGGAAATACCCGCTGCCCGAAGATGAAGAGGTGATCAAGATACATCGTGTGATCGTGGAGGTAGATGACCCCAAGGTGATTGAATTGCAAACAGAGCCCGATGCGCGCCGCGGAACCTTATGTGATGATATTTCCTGCAGCGGTGCCTTTGACGATAATTACTGGAATGATGATGCTACAAAACTTGCATTTGTTTCTACTTCCCGCGACCATAAAGAAGCCAAACTGCAATTAGCCGATGCTGCAACCGGCGAGGTAAAAGAAATTTTTACTGAAACGGTAGAAACTCAGTATGAATCGGGGCAGGGCAGCATCAACTGGAAGTATTTGCCAAAGAGCAACGAGATCATCTGGTATTCTGAAAGGGATAACTGGGGGCACCTGTATTTGTACGACCTCAATACCGGTAAACTGAAGCAACAAATTACCAAAGGAGATTTTGTGGTGACCCGGCTGCTTCATGTAGATGAGAAAAATCGTGTGCTTTACTTCGAGGCCAATGGTAAGGAAGCAGGGCGCGACCCATATTTTTCACATTTGTACCGGGTAGATTTCAGCGGAAAAAACCTGAAACTCCTAACCCCCGAAAATGCCAATCACAACATTTATTTTTCTCCAGATCACGATTTTGTTGATAGTTATTCCACGCCAACCACGCCACCTGTTGCGGTGCTTCGGAATAAAAAGGGAAAGAAAATTGCCATTTTAGAGGAGTCAGATATTTCCCGATTAAAGGAAATAGGTTGGAAAGCGCCCGAACCCGTTACGGTAAAGTCGGCAGATGGGCAGTGGGATCTTTACGGCCTCATGTTCACGCCTACTCATCTTGATGAAAACAAAAAGTATCCGGTGGTGAATTACGTTTACCCTGGGCCGCAGGGAGGTAGTGTGGGAAGCCGAAATTTCTCGGCTGCACGCAGCGATCATCAGGCGCTGGCCGAACTGGGGTTTGTGGTGATCCTCATTGACGGTTCGTGTAATCCGGGCCGTTCCAAAACTTTCCACGATGCCTGTTACGGAGATATTTCAGGAAACACCTTAGAAGATCAAAAAGCCGGAATAAGACAACTCGCTCAAAAATATCATTTTATAGATGCGGAGAATGTTGGGATCTGGGGACATTCGGGAGGTGGTTTTGCCGCCGCTGCAGCTATGTTTCGCCATCCCGAATTTTATTCGGTAGGGATTGCTGAGTCTGGTAACCACGATAACCGCAATTACGAAGATGACTGGGGAGAGAGGTATATTGGCTTAATGACCAAAGGCCCCGAAGGCAAAGATAATTATGATGCCCAGGCCAACCAGAACTACGCTGAAAACCTACAGGGAAAGCTTCTGCTGGCCCACGGCGGATTAGATGACAATGTGCCGCCTTACAATACTTACCTGGTTGTTGACGCGCTTATTGATGCAAATAAGGATTTTGATCTTATTGTTTTCCCCAATGCCCGTCACGGGTTTGGAGAAGATTCTTACTACATGATGCGCCGCCGCTGGGATTATTTTGTGGAGCACCTGCTGGGAGCAACTCCGCCCGAAAATTTTGTTATCGAACCTAAACGCTAAAACATAGAGACCTGTGAGGTTTTTTAAAACCTCACAGGTCTTCTTTTTGCTTCGGAGCCGCAATATATTGCGGCTTTACTACTTCTTGGTTTTTTTATCTACCTCTTCTTTCCAGTCTTTACCAACTGCCGAGAGATATTCAGAATAATTCCAGGTGTCAAGGCTGGAGTG
Source organism: Salinimicrobium sp. TIG7-5_MAKvit (assembly GCF_049569215.1). Classification (GTDB taxonomy): domain Bacteria; phylum Bacteroidota; class Bacteroidia; order Flavobacteriales; family Flavobacteriaceae; genus Salinimicrobium; species Salinimicrobium profundisediminis. The sequence continues at coordinate 1,797,807 of NZ_CP145903.1, forward strand.
CAGCGAGGCATCCTTTTTAGCCACGTAGGTTTCATCTTCGGGCATGGCGGTTACTTTGAGTCCGCAGCTTTGCAGCATTGAAATAATGCCCTGGTGATTTGGAGCCCACCAGTTGGTAGGATCTCCCGCAAGTTTATGCTCTATAAATGCCATTTTTGGCCAGGCATCTTCTTTCATGATCTCCCGTTTGTGAAATTCCACATCTTCGGGTACTTGCATTTCTTCCTGCCCGGGCAGGGAAAGGGTTTGGAAGACCATCATTTTTTTCACTTTTTGAGACAGGATATCCATAGCCAGCATAGGGTAGCGCAAATGGTAAAAAACACCCATAAACCAGATGAGGTCAAACTGTTCTTCGGTATGGGCCAGGTCATACACCTGCATTTGTTTAAACCTGATCTTATCGTCGAGACCAAATTTCTTTGCTGCCCATTTTGCCTGCTTCAGGTAATGTTCATCAAGATCTATGGCCAGTACATCAGCCCCGCGTTTTGCCAGTTCCAGCGAGTAGAACCCGGCATTGCAGCCAATGTCAAGTACTTTCCAGCCTTCAAGATCCTGCGGAATACTCTCTTTGATCTTTTCCCATTTAAAACCGGGAAAATCTCCCAGAAAATGATTGGGAGCCGTTTGAGTACCATCGGGTAAATGAATATTATGGAACCAGGGTTCCAGTTCTTTTACTTCAGTTTGCGTAGACATGTTTTAAACTTTTTCTGAAGGCTGGTGTACCTCCTTCACATAATTTATCAATTCTTTTGCTCTCGCCCGTGCAGTGTGAGATTTCAGGACTTTTTGCCTGGCGTTTTCGCCAATCTCCTTTCTCTGTGATTCCGAAGTATTTCTAAAATATTCCTCTACTTCGTCGCTGCTTCGGGCAATGAGGATCTCGGTGCCCTGTTCAAAAATGCTATGGATGCCATCCCAGTAATCTGAAATTATCGGCACGCCACATGCTGCAGCTTCAAACAGCCGCACGCTGGGGGAATAACCTGCTTTTATCATATCCTGCCGGGTGACATTCAGGGTAAATTCCTGCGAGTTGTAGAACTTACGGTGTTCAGCAGGAGGGAGGTGGTCAATGCGCTCTACATTCTTAGACCACTCATAATTTTCGGGATATTGCGGCCCTGCAACCACAAATTTTTCCGAAGGAAAGTTAGCGGCAGGTTTGTTGAGCAATTCTTCTACCGTAGGTTGCCGGTCATCGCTGTAAGTGCCAAGGTAACCCAGCTTCCAGGCTTTGGGTCGATCTTTGGGATAATAAAGATCGGGGTCTACCGAACAATATAACGCTCTAGCCATAGGAGAACCGTAGTGATCTTCGAGATGCTTCAAAATTGGACCTCCCGAAAATGACAAATAAAGATCATATTTTGGGATGATATTGGGGTCGAGATATTCGTAGTCTTTCCTTTCCAGTTTTGCCAGGGTTACGGGCGTATCAATATCGTAAAAGGCTGTAACGCCGTTGGCAGTTTCTATGGCCCAGTTGCCAACTTCTACCCCTTGCTGCACATAAGAACCTACTATGACCACATCGGCTTCGGCAACTTCTTTTTTATAGTCGGTTTTTAGCTCTTCATTGGTTTTATAGAGGCCTACCTTACAAAAATCGGGTGCAGGCATATCGCGGTGGGGCGAATACCAGGGCACATCTTTCTCGAGGAACAGTATGTCATGCCCCAGCGCCTTTAGCTCTTTGAGAAGCGCACGATAGGTGGTGGCGTGCCCGTTTCCCCATGATGAAGTGACCGAAAGTCCTATAATAACAAATTTCATTAGCTGGTGTTTTTATTCAACGGGTTTGGTATCGGCTTTTAATTTTTCAGAAATAACCGATTCCAGCAGTTCGGCCCTATGCTCGTAGGTGTGGGCAGAGAGTACCTTTTTATATGCTGCATCGCCTATTTGTTTGGCTTTTTCTGAAGTAAGGCCCGCAAGGATCATTTCTACCTCTTCCCCGCTGTTGGCCACCAGGATCTCTTTCCCGGGTTCAAAGAAGGTCTCAATCCCTTTCCAGTAATCTGTTATTAAACAGGCACCGGCACCGGCAGCTTCAAAGACGCGGGTGGCAGGAGAGAAGCCGTATTTCGCCATACTGTCACGGCTTATATTTAAAACTGCTTTTGGGGTGCAGTTAAAAGCGTTGTGATCTTTGGTATAAACATGCCCCAGATATTTTATGTTTTTGGGCATGGATTTATCGCCCCAGCCGCTGCCGCCAAGCAGGAATTTTTCTTCGGAAAGATTTTGCGCTGGTTTGATAAAGAATTCTTCTACCCGCTTTTCACGGTCGGGAAGACGGTTGCCCAAAAAGGCCAAAGTACCATCAAATTCTTTTTGTGGTTCCACAGGAAAATGGGTGTCGGTATCCAAAGCGTTGTAGATAGGAACACATCTCTTTGCGCCGTTCCGCTCGTAAGCGTCTATTACCGGCTGCCCGCCACCATAAGTGAGTACAAAGTCGTACCTGGGAACAAGGGCATTGAAAGGATCTGAAGGGTCAGATTCTATCCTGTCTAGCGTGGCAGGGGCGTCAACATCCCAAAAAATGATGAGGTTGTCATCTTTCTTCAGCTGTACTACAGCATCTTCAAGAAAATCATCAAATGCGCCAACGCCGCTGGCTTTTATGATGACGTCGGCTTCCGAAGCTTCCCTTAGCAGCGCCTGCAGGCTCACTTTATCTTCAGGATACACCACCACTTTACACCATTCGGGGTCTTCTATATCCCGGTGCTTCTGGCGTTCGTAAATATCGGGTTCGTAAAATGTCACTTCGTGCCCCATTTTATGTAGCGCCTTAACAATGCCCCGGTAGTAAGTTGCGGCACCGTTCCAGTAAGCCGATACGATACTGGAGCCAAAAAAGGCAATTTTCAGGTCTCTTTTCATGCTTCCATGTTTTTGTGGTGAATGGGAAAGATCTTGTCTTTGGGCATACCAATTTCCTGTAAGATACCTTCTAAAGTATTTACTCTATGGGCGCAGGTATGATTCTCGAGTATGGTTTTTCTTCCATTGTCGGAGAGGCTTTTCGCCAGGTGCGGACTCTTAAGTACCTCGGCAAGTTTGTAGCCCATATCATTTCCATCTTTTGCGATCAAATAATCTTCGCCGGGAGTGAAGAGATCTTCGGCATCATTCCAGGGAGAGCAAATAAGTGGAATTCCGCAGGATAACGCTTCAAACGGCCTGATTGTAGGTATTCCCGGCAACATTTCAACATAAGGTCGTCGCGGCACATGTACCGTAACCTTATATTTGGCAAAAACCTCGGGCACCTTGTAGTTTGGCAGGTAACCCCCATATTCAATCCCGGCATCGGCCAGGGCTTTTTGAGCTTTTTCGGGGTAGCGCACGCCGTAGACCTTTGCTTTCAGCTTTAACTCTTTAATGGGTTTTATGAGGAATTCCATGAGTTCTTCGGTACGTTCACCGTCGCCCCAGTTGCCAATCCACACCAGGTCGCCTTCTTTTTCTTCATCGCGGTTGGGGCTAAAGAAATCGGCGTCGGCTGCTTCATGCCAGGTCCACACCTTGTCTACCCATTTCCTTTCTTCGTAGATCTTCTTAATCACATCTCCAAATACGAGAGCCCCGTCAAAGTGTGAAAAATCGAATTTCTTCATTTTCTCTTCAGCCGAAACTGCCCGGTGATGGGTATCGTGAAATAACAATTTAAAATTGAATTTTTCTTTTTGCCGGCCTATTTCAGCAATAAGGCTGGGCTCATTCCACTCGTGAACGATCACGAGGTCGGCATTGCTCAATATGTTTTGATAGTTCAGTTTTTTCTCGGGATTGTAGAACTGCGGGTTGAGCGACGGATAATACTGCCTGAACTCATCAAGCTGCTCGGCCCCATGATCCTTCAGTAGGTTTTGAAGGCTCCAGCCACCTTCGGGTTCATAGACATCAACGTCGTGCCCTCGTTTTTGTAGTTCCTTGACAATTCCGCGTAAAAAATGCGCATTCCCGTGATTCCAGTCGGAGTAGAGGGAATGGTAAAACATCACTATTTTCATAGACTCATTAATTTGTATTCTTTTTCAAGTATTTCGCGATACAGGTGGTTATAGGCGGCACCCATTTTTTCTGCGGAATACTGTTTTGCCCGTTCTCTTGCTTTTGCTGAAAGTTGCTCTAAAAATTCAGGACTTTCAAGTAGCCGAACAATGGTTTTTTCGGCTTCTTCTTCGTTTTCGGGGTCAAAGAACAAGGCACTTCCATCCCATAACTCCTGAAGTGTATCGAGGTTGCTCAACACCAGTGCACATCCATTGCCCGCAGCCTCAAGAATAGCAAGGCCAAAGGGTTCATAGCGGGTAGGGCTCACAAAGATGCTGGCACGCTGCATCCAGTGCTGCACTTCTTCGGGGGTTAATTTTCCGAGGAATTTGACATTTTCGAGCTTGCATTTTTTTCCTGTATCCGGGTGGATTGCTGCACCGGCAACATATACCGGCCATGGCAATCTTTCGGCAATGTTCGAAAGCAAAGGCAGATTTTTAGCTTCATCCCACATCCTGCCCATGCACAAAATGAATTTTTCTTTTGGCGCTTTTACTTCCGAAGGAACAACTCTTCCGTTACTTATAACTTTAGATTTTGAACTGAACTGATGGATCTCCTTTGCCTTTTCAAGAATGGCTTTTGTAGGAGCAACTACCATGTTCGAATCTTCAAGTGATTCTTTTACGGTTTGCGTGTAATGGTCCCATTCATGAGGCGCTTTAATGCCCTTTACTGCCTGCCACCAGGTTTGCACACAGGAGTGGAAAACCGTTACTACCGGCGCAGTCCATTCTTTTTCTACCTGGGCGTAGTTGTTGAGGTGAACAATATCGGGTTGTATGGTTTGATAAATACAATTGATCCATTTTCGCGACCGCTCAACGTCTTCCCAGGGATCTTCCATCCATTCGAGCTTAAAGTCGCTCTTGTAAAAAGTGACGTTGGAGATCTCCCCGGCCTCCACCTGTTGTGCCGGTGATGGCCAGGCGCCCATGGCCACCAGGTGTACCTGCACATCATACTGCGCAAGGGCCCGGCATAGCTCCAGGGAATACACCCATACGCCGCCTACCGTATCGGTAGTCATTAGAATCTTCATTTGCTTATCTTCCATAAATTCGGTCTATTACCTGGGCTGTTTTTATAAATTGAGTGGCAGTTTTCTCGTCAAAAGTGTCATTTTCGAAAAGGTTTTCTACCCATACTACTCCGGCGCGGCCACTCCACTCATCGGGTGGTGTTACAAGAGTTTCGGTTTGGGTACCGTGATATTTTTCGGCTTTAAAATCATAGAAAGAGCCGTTGATATTTTTGAAGGAAGCACCTCCTTTTGTACCGTAAAATGTGGCTTCTATGATCGCATCCTTTCCGGCAGAAACATGCCAGGAACACTCGAGATTTATAGCCTGATCTTTTTCTGAAGTCATTGCCACACTTGCAAAATCTTCTACATGTTCTTCAAAAGAAGTGAGTTTTTGTCCTTTGTGGTACAAGCGGCTCTGCACGTCTTTGATCTCAGGGAAATCAAGGCTCCACAGGGCAAGATCTATCAGGTGGATACCAAGATCCATCACGCAACCTCCGCCTGATCTTTTAATGTCGTAGAACCATTCCTTATCTGGCCCGTAGGCATTGTGAAAGGTGAGGTCTACGGCAAAGATGTCTCCTATTTCCCCTTTTTGGATGGTATCGTAAACCGCTTTAAAAGCTTTGGTGTAACGGTAGGAAAGATCTACAGAAAGCAGCTTATTTGCCTCGCGAGAGGCTGCGACCACCTGTTCTACTTCTTCGGCGGTACGGCCAAGCGGCTTCTGGCAAAAAACAGCTTTTCCGGCTTTCAATGCTTCCATGCTTTGTTGAGCATGCATAGCACTTGGGGTGGCAATAACAATTCCGTCGAGATCTTTTTCAGCAAAAAGTGCTTCAGAAGAAGTCTTTAAAATGGCATTTTTGGCACTCTTTTTTGCAGCATCGCAATTTTCAGAATCTGGTTCGGTGATCGCAGCTGCTTTTGCGCCGGTGTTATTGAGAATAGCTTCCATCCGGTTGCGGCCTATCCAGCCTACGCCAAGGAAACCTAGTGATAATTCTTTTTTGGTGGGTTGAGTTGCGATCATGCTTAGTTGACAATTAAAGCTTTAATAAATCCGTCTGGCCTCTGGGTTAAATGTTCATAGGCTATTTCCATTTCTTCAAGAGAGAATTTGTGGGTAAACAGCGGGAAAGGATCCATTTTCCCGTCTTCCACGGCTTTTATGGCATTTTTGATCCCTTTTATGTATTGCTGCGGATCTCTCTCGTGGGCACTTATCATATCTATGCCGCGCCAGTTGAGCATTTGCACGTTTACGCTGCGCATCCCGTCCTGATGAAAGCCAGCAACAATGAGTTTACCCCTTTCGCCGGTAAGTTCTATGGAGAGGTTAAGCGGCCATTCCTTTCCTGTACATTCTATCACCCGCTCACAAAAGTTTTCTTCGGTTAATTCCTTTACTTTTTCAATGATCTTGTAGTGATCATCCATCTCGATCAAATGATCGGCTCCTGCTTTTTTGGCGGCTTCCAGGGAGAATTCCCTTCTGGAAACGGCAATAACTTCGGCACCGGCCGATTTGGCCAGTTGAATGAGCAGCAGTCCTAAAAATCCGCTCCCAACTATAGCCACTTTTTGCCCTTTTTGGATATCGCTGCGTTCAAAGATGTTCATGGCGCAGCCAAGGGGTTCACCGGGGAAAGGTTTTCCCTCTAAAGAAGCAGGGAGTTTTACTGTGCTTTCTTTTTTTGCTATATCGTGCGTGGCATAGGCATTATAGGTGAGGGCAGTTACCCTGTCGCCTTTTTTAAATTTTGTCACTCCTTCTCCCACGGCCTCTATCACCCCCCAGCCTTCGTGTCCCGGTTCTCCTGGAGTAACGGGATAATTGAACCAGTCGCGGCCTTCCCAAACCGGAATGTTTGAAGCGCATACGCCGCTGCCTTCCAGCTTTATTCGTACTTCTCCCTGGCCGGGTTCAGCTACTTTTATTTGTTCAACATCAACTTTTTGAGGGGCTTGTAAAACTGCGGCTTTTGCAGTTGCAGTGTTTTCTTCTACAGGTGCTTTTTCCTGTACGGCCTGCGGTGAACTCATATAGCGATTTCTTTTGTGGAATTTAAATTTTGAGGTAATTTGATATTGCGGTTTTCACAAAGCCATTTCAGAAGGTGTTCAACTCCTTTATCTACAGAATATTTGGGCTGCCAGCCGGTGGCTTCTTTGAATTTACTGGTGTTGGAAACATAGTAGAACTGGTCTCCCGTACGCCAGTCTTCAAAGCTCACGTTCATTTCTTTTCCGGCTTTTTCCCTTATGGTGTTAAGGATCTCCAGGAGACTCACTGTATTTTGAGGTCCGCCGCCGATATTAAATACCTGCCCCGCCAGTTTATCAATGTTCTTGTGGGCCAGCATAAAGGCATCAATCAGGTCTTCTACAAAGAGAATGTCCCGCACTTGTTTGCCGTTTCCGTAGATCGTAATTGGCTTATCTTCAAGTGCACTTATTAAGAAATGCGCTACCCAGCCCTGGTCTTCGGTACCAAACTGGTGTGGGCCGTAGATGCAACTCATTCTGAATACAGCCGTTTTTAGGCCGTAGGTTCTCGAATAATCAAGAATATACTGATCTGCAGCTCCTTTTGAGCAGCCATAAGGGCTATGGAAGTCGAGCGGGATCTTTTCGTTGATCCCATATTCTTTAATTTTTGAATCGGCAGGATAGAACCTGGTTTCATTTTCAACCATTTTTACATCCTGAAGATTTCCATAAACCTTGTTGGTAGAAGTAAAGATCAATGACGGCTGATGTTCACTCTTTCTTATGGCTTCCAGAAGATGGAAGGTGCCGTTGAGGTTTACGTTAAAATCGTGAATAGGATTGGTGACCGATGATGTCACAGCAACCTGTGCGCAGAGATGGAAAACTTCGGAAGCATGGTTCACGCATTCCTGTAGTATTCGCGTTTCATTGATGTCTGAGATTTGAATAATGAGCTTATCTCCATATTCCTTCTGAAGCCATTGAAGATTCTCTTCAACCCCATCGCGGAATAGGCTGTCATAGATCATCACCTTTTTTCCTTCAGAAAGGAATCTTGAAGCGAGATTGGTGCCAATAAAACCGGCACCTCCGGTGATTAAGGTATATTTCTCATCGGTTTTTACCCTGTACTGTTTCTGAATATAATCCTGATGTTTTACCTGTTCAAGACCATTTTTCTCAAGGAGTTTGTACAGCAGCTTTTTGGTGCCGTCAGTCTTTTTTAATCCGAAGTGGTATTCCCTCTCATCAAGGTGGAAACCACCAACGGTGGAATTTACGGGGTCGAGATCTTTTAAAGAATACCAGTAGATCCTGTCGGCATCGGCATTGAGAACATTTTTAAATTCCTGGTATTGCTTTACTTCATCATTTTGCCAGGTGGAGAAACCGGCTTCAGAGATCCAGATCTCTTTACTGTACCCAAATTTCTCCATCACTTCTTTTATGCACTTGATATTGACATCCCAGCCTTTCCACTGTTGGTCAAAAACATGAGGGAAACCATGAATTCCCACGGCATCTATATGATCAAGCACTTTCTGCTCAATCATCATCTGCATCCAGTTTGGGTCAATGGGACTCATCCCTCCAAGCAGGGTCTTTTTTCCCCTTTTTTGAGCCCAATGTGCCGCCATACCTATCATGGTAGAGAACTTGTTCCAGGAATAATCAAGGGTAAAATCGTATTCCACCTTGTTATTTGGCTCGTTCCACAGTTCAACCCATTCAAAATATTCCCCGTACCGTGTGATCATGGTGTCAATAAAATCGGCGTAGGATTTGAGGTCTTTAGGTGGCGCCGAAGTCTTCGGCATCTCACCAATTGATGGCGGCGTATAAAGGAAGCAAGGCAGTATCTCAACATGGGGAGCAAGTTCGGCAAATAGCCAGTCGTACCATTCCTCTGTACCTTCTACATACCAGTCGGCCCACGAAATTCCTGTGCGTAAATGCTTAATTCCAAGTTTTATAAAATCCTCTATCGCGGCTTTCACTTCCTCGTGTTCACCCGGTCTAAACCATTCCAGAATGCCGAGTGAAGGAGTATTATTATTTAAATTCTTCTTTACTTTCATCGCTATTCTTTTACACGGTTAAACCTCTGGAAGACAATTCGCTGCTTGCTTTGCTCACATTATCTGTGGCTATTTGGGTTTTGAGCCATTCGGCAAGTTCAAATAATCCGTCTTCAAATTTCACTTCGGGAGTAAAACCCAGTTTCTCTCTTGTTTTGGTATTGTCTGCAAAGCAGTGTCTTATATCGCCAACCCGGTATTTTCCGGTCACTTCAGCTTTAATATTTTCTTTGCCCATTACACCTGCAAGTTTATCTGCAATCTCAAGGATGCTGTACTGGTTACCGCTCCCTATGTTAAATACCTCTCCATCGGCTTCTGGTTTTTCCATAGCCAGGCGAATGGCACGGGCTACATCTTTTACATGAATGAAATCACGCTTCTGTTTACCATCTTCAAAGATCATTGGCGGATTGTCATTAAGCAGGCGGGAAGCAAATATCGCCAGCACTCCGGTGTAGGGATTGGAGAGTGCCTGGCGGGTGCCATAAACGTTAAAGAATCTTAAAGCCGTAGTTGGAAAATTGTAGGCTTTTCCTGTTATGAGGCTCAGTCGTTCCTGGTCATATTTTGAAAGGGCATAGACCGAAGAAAGATTGGGAGTTTTAGACTCGGGAGTCGGTACAGGTTTGAGTTCTTTCCCATTGCTGTCATACATTTCCCACTGTCCTTTTTTAAGGTCGGCAAGTTTGCGTTCACAGTCCATCCTTTTCTCCCCGGCCTCATCGAGGTAAAGGCCTTCCCCATAAATGCTCATGCTTGATGCAGTAACTAATTTTTCCACCGGGTTGTCCATCAAAGCCTCCATAAGTACTGCCGTGCCCACGTTATTAACATCGGTGTAGTCCTTGATTTGGTACATGCTTTGTCCTACCCCTACCATCGCTGCAAGGTGTACTACGGCATCTATGCCTTCAAGAGCCTTTTTAACAGCCGCTTTATCGCGCACATCTCCTATTTGCAGTTCTACATTTGGGTTGAGGTAATTGGGGCGGGTAGCATTTTCTCCATGCACCTGTTCCGACAGGTTGTCCAGTGCCCTGACTGTATATCCCTCATTCAAGAGCTCATCTGCAAGATGAGACCCTATAAATCCTGCTCCTCCGGTGATTAATACTTTCTTCTGCATTTGGTTAATTTTGGTTGGTTAGAAGTTTTGTAATAATGGTCTGGTTATGATTTTATTTATGCTGGTACCTTTTTTCTTGTTTAGTGCATACCACACGTCTTCTGCTATTTCTTCAGGAGCGATTGCGCCCATGCCCATTTCTTCTACGGAAGCATTTCCGGAGATTTCATGGTCAAAAAAGGAGGTATTTACAATGCCAGGGCTTACCACGGTAACGTTGATGTGCGGAAGGGACTCCAGCCTTAAGGTTTCAGCAATTACCTCAAGCGCAGATTTTGAAGCTGCGTAAATGCCCCCATAAGCGTGAGGCTGGCCGGCCGAAACTGAAGAAATGAACACCACATTTCCCTTTTTTTGAGACATCATGTGCGGAGTAAAAGCCCTGATGCACCTTAGAGGGCCCAGTAGGTTTGTCTCCAGTACTGCCTTCCATTTTTCGGGGTCTCCTTCAAAAAGTTTTTCTTTGATACCCTGCCCTGCGTTTATGATGAGATAATCGGGATGACCTACATTCTTTGTGGTCCAAGAATATAGTTCATCAATATCTTCAGCCTTTCTTACATCACAATGGCGAAACTGAATATTTTCCTCCTTAAAATGCCCTTTTTGAAGGTCGGCTACAACCACTCTTACCCCTTCTTTACTCAGCTTTTGGGCTATTGCTTTGCCCATGCCACTACTTCCGCCCGTAACAAGTGCTATTTTGGAAGTAGTTTTTTGGTTCATTTAGTTGAGTTTATTTCAGTTTATATAAGAAAACCTTTTAGTTATTTTTTCCGGCAGAAGTACAGAAGGGGGAGATATGTTCTGCGGAAAAAAAAGGGCTGAGTTTCCTCACCGCCCGATATTTTCAAAGGTACATGAGGAGCCTGTGAAATTTTACTAAAACAAACCTAAAACATTCTTAAACCCCTATATTTCACTGGACTTTCAAGCCAGGATCAGCAGCCGTGGGAAGGGGTAAATACGTCAGATATTTCTTAATAATGGCAGCAGCAGTCACGGTTGAAGAAGCTGTAAAAAAAAAGAACAGGAGCTCTTTCGGCTCCTGTTCTTTTCATTCAAATTCGAATATTTTTTATGACTTACAATACTTCTGAAGAGTTTTTTGCCATTTTATAGCCCTGTCCAGCCGATTATTTTTCTCGGTAACAGGATCTTCTTCCTCGGCATAAAAAATAAGCCTTTTGTCTTCGTTGCTTTTGCTTTTCAGCACGAGAGAGATTTCTCTTATCTCATCGAGAGCCTGAGTGTTTTTCTCATCTTCATCAATCTTGACGATCTCAATCTTCATCAGGTCTTTAAGATCGATTTCCTGTAGATCGGCCTTTTCAGCAGACCTCAAAAGGAGGAACTTTCCGGCAGTTTTATCAAGACCTATAGACAAACCATGAGTATTCTCAATTTCATCAAGATTATAGCCTTTTTTGCTTGCCAAAAATGCCATTTTTTTGGCTCGTTTTTTCTCTTTGTGTGACTGGTTGTAAACGAGGTAACCAACGGGAGCTATGAATAAGATTAGTAGTCCCAAACCCATTAGGGTGGATGCTGTATCCATTTTTATATAATTTATTGTGAACGATTTATTTTGTTATCCTGATATTTTGCAAAAAAGGATGGCGTTCACAAGAAAAAATGTTTGGGGAAAAGCTGAATTTTTAAATCCTTTCGTAAATCTCTATTAAAGCTGAAATAGGATGCCCCGGATGGATTTTCGCAAAGGCTAAAAGAATTAAATGCTAAAGAAGAAATGACGGGCCAGGGGTTCTGCTGAAGCTCGGGAAGCTCCTGGAATAAATTCTCCCTGTAGGCCACTGAAAGTGGATTGGCAGCAGCTAATTTTTCGGAAGAAGACGATTGCTCTTCACGTACTTCAGAAAAATTAAAAGCATATCCTGATCCCCCTCCAATGCTGAAAAATGCAAGGAAAAGGACCAGTAATTTTATCCCTATTTTAGGCTGCTGCTGCACAAGCCAAAGTTACTCAAAAAGTAGACCGTTATAATAGTTTGACAGCATCTTTAGCAAAATAACTTGCAATCATTTGTGCACCGGCTCTTTTAATTGCGGTGAGCTGTTCAAGCATAACGGCATCATGATCAAGCCAGCCTTTTTCGGCCGCTGCTTTGAGCATAGAATATTCGCCGCTTACCTGGTAAACCGCGACGGGTACATTTACAGCATTTTTGATCTCCCGCACAATATCTAAATAGCAAAGGCCGGGTTTGACCATAACCATGTCGGCACCTTCTTCAATATCCTGCAACGTTTCCTTAATGGCTTCTTCGCGGTTTGCAGGATCCATCTGGTAAGTCTTCTTGTCTCCAAATCCGGGTGCCGAATCCAGGGCATCGCGAAACGGACCATAAAAAGCTGAAGCATACTTGGCACTGTAGCTTAATATGCCGGCGTTGAAATGGTTTTCCTGCTCCAAAAGTTCTCTGATGGCTTTTATGCGGCCGTCCATCATATCACTTGGCGCAACAAAATCGGCACCTGCCTGCACATGTGAAAGTGACATTTTTGCGAGGACTTCTTTTGTTGGGTCGTTCAGGATTTGCCCGTTTTCTACAATCCCGTCATGGCCGTAAGAAGAATATGGGTCTAGAGCCACATCGGTCATCACCAGCATTTGGGGTACGGCATTTTTGACAGTTTTCACTGCCCTTTGCATTAGGCCATCTGCATTAAGAGCTTCGGTTCCGTGGTTGTCTTTCAGGTTATCAGGCACTTTTACGAAAAGCAGTACCGATTTTAAACCCATGTTCCAGAGTTCTTTTACTTCTTTTTCCAGAAGGTCAAGGCTGTACCTAAAGTAATTAGGCATTGATGCAATTTCTTCCTTTATATTTTTTCCCTCCACAACAAAAAGAGGAACTATAAAATCATTTGGAGTAAGTGAAGTTTCCCTCACAAGTCCTCTTATTACTTCATTCGTTCTAAGTCTGCGGTTTCTTATTAACATGATATAAGATTCGGTTATTACTGTTTAATTTGTATTATTATTCCGGTGCTTTAAAAAGGTATTGCGGCTTATATTCTACATTGTATTTCTTCAGGAAATTCTCATACTCGTCCTGGAAGGTACTTTTTTTATGATGTTCCTTCTGATTTTCAATATAAGTAATTGCCGATGTCAATTGGGAATGGCCAAGACTGAAAGCACCAAAGCCCTGTTGCCATTCAAATTTGCCGTTTATCCAGCCTTTTTCATTAATGAAACGGGATGAATTTGATTTAATATCCCGAATAAGACTCGATAGAGACAAGTCGGGTTTGATTCCAATTAAAAGGTGAAGATGGTCTGGCATTCCATTAATTCGTAGCAACTTTTGACCTTTATTTTTGACTATACCCGTAATATAGGAGTAGAGTTCGTCATCCCAATTTTTGGAAATCAGGCTATGTCGACCTTTAACAGCGAAAATAACATAAATGTATATTTTGGAATAAGTATCGGCCATTGTTATGCCGCTCCTCTGGAGCTTTTTTGATTTTAATGAATTTAATCTATAAATATTTCGCTCCTCTGGAGCTCAGATTCTCCCATTCGAATTTAAAATATCTAAATTTTAAAACTGCTTTAGATTAAATAATTTTTCTAACGAACATAAACACCATTAACATTCCGGAGCAATTTTCTGCGGTGAAAATCTGTTTTTACTGCTTCTTGAGAGTAATTTTGATCATTCCATAGATTTAAACCTACTCAAGAATTTAAGCCTCGGAGAGGCGATATATTTTTAGTAATAAAAGCATCTCGTATTATGAGCTCCAGAGGAGCGACATATCAGGTCCAAGCTCTTGGGTGACGAAGCACCTCTACAAGTTTTTCTTCTTCGCTTCCGGGTTCGGGATGATGGTCATACACCCACTGTACATGCGGAGGAAGGCTTATCAATATACTTTCTATTCGTCCGTTGGTTTTTAATCCGAAGAGCGTGCCTTTATCATGCACCAGGTTAAATTCCACGTAACGGCCCCGTCTTATTTCCTGCCAATTGCGCTGATTGGGGGTGAAAGAGAGGCTTTTCCTTTTTTCAACAATGGGAAGATAAGCCTCCAGGAAACTGTCTCCAACATCGGTTACAAAATTATACCATTCTTCGCTACTCTTTTCTTCAGAAGGCCTTAAATAATCAAAGAATAATCCGCCAATTCCCCTGGCTTCGTCCCGGTGGGAGTTCCAGAAATAGTTGTCGCACTTTTCCTTGAATTCAGAATAAAAAGTGGCATCATGCCGGTCGCAGGCAGTTTTACACACCTTGTGAAAATGTTGGGCATCCTCTTCAAAAAGGTAATAAGGTGTAAGATCCTGTCCGCCGCCAAACCAACTATCAACCGTATTTCCATCTTTGTCATACATTTCAAAATATCGCCAGTTTGCATGTACGGTTGGAACCATTGGGTTTTTGGGATGTAGCACGAGGCTTATTCCGCAGGCAAAGAAGTTGACATCGCCCACGCCAAAATGTTTTTGCATGGCAGGGGCGAGTGGTCCAAAAACTTTGGAGATGTTCACTCCGCCTTTTTCAAATACATTTCCATCTTCAATGACCCGGGTGCGGCCACCACCGCCTTCCTCCCGGTGCCAAAGATCTTCTTTGAAAACTGCTTTTCCGTCAATGGCTTCAAGATTGGCCGTGATACGATCTTGCAGGTCCTGTATATATGCGTAAAATTTCTCCTTCATCTTTAGGGTTAAACTTCTTCTATGAATACCAGTTTATAATTCTCTTCTTCAACTTCTCTAAGGCTTGTAACCTTTACTGCTTCGGTCATCATTTTTTGTAACACAGGTACAATTTTTTCCTTTTCTTCAGAATTACTTCTGAATAACTGCCTGCCAATCTTGTTGTTGTGAAGGTCCATTGCTTTGGCAAGACCTTCATTTGGTGAAAGCCGTTCATGAAGATCGGTAATTATTTTACTCCAGTGGGTAGCCTCCTCCAATGATCCGGCTGCGTTAACACAGTACGTGCATATAAGGTAGTTCCAGAGTGCATGGCGAAAGGCATTGGTCCTGTTGTTTTCATGATGTAGCTTTCCATACAACTGGTTACAGATCTTTATCGTTTTATTAGTAGCCCTGTAAGTGGGAATAAGGTAAACAGGGTGTTTTAAAAAGACCTTTACAAGAATAACCAGTTCGCTAAACCTAAGGCTTGTTATTCTTTTACCTACTACCACTTTTACGAAACTTTATACTCCTTCACGGCTTCTACAAAAGCGATGGCATTTTCAACAGGAATATCGGGTAAAATCCCGTGGCCAAGATTCACAACATACCTGTCTTTTCCAAATTGGTTGATCATGTCGTGTACCATCTGTTTTATTTGAGCAGGTGGCGAATAAAGCCTACTCGGGTCAAAATTTCCCTGCAGGGTGATTTCGCCTCCCGTTAGTTTTCTTGCCATTTCCGGGGAACAGGTCCAGTCTACGCCAAGTGCAGAAGCGCCCGACTTTGCCATACTATCAAGGGCAAACCAGCAGCCTTTTCCAAAGGCGATTACCGGGATCTCCGTTTTTAGCGCATCGATGATCTGCTGAATATATTTCCATGAGAATTCCTGATAATCTTTGGGAGAAAGCATGCCGCCCCACGAATCAAATACCTGCACTGCATCAACACCAGCCTCTACTTTTGTTTTCAGATAAGCTATAGTTGTATCAGTGATTTTTTGAAGCAGGGTATGGGCAGCCTGCGGATTGGTAAAACAGAATTTCTTTGCAATGTCGAAGTTTTTGGAACCCTGTCCCTGTACCGCATAACAAAAAATTGTCCAGGGAGAACCTGCAAAACCAATTAACGGCACCTCGTTATTGAGCTCCTTCTTGGTCATTTTGATGGCCTTCATAACATAACCCAAAGTTTCATGAACATCGGGTACAATCACTTTTTCAACATCAGCCGTTGTCCTTACTGGGTTGGGAAGCCATGGCCCCAGCCCCGGTTTCATTTGTACCTCAATGTTCATCGCCTGTGGCACCACCAAAATGTCACTGAACAAAATAGCGGCATCGGTACCTACCTGGTGAATGGGCATTACAGTAATTTCTGTAGCCAGTTCGGGGGTGCGGCAGCGGGTAAAGAAATCGTACTTATCCTTGAGCTTCATAAAATCGGGCAAATATCTTCCTGCCTGGCGCATCATCCACACCGGCGGTCGCTCTACAGTTTCACCTTTTAAAGCTCGAAGAAAAAGATCGTTTTTTATCATAATTTTTATTATTCGAATGTTAGTTGTGCAGACAAATAAAGTCTGCGTATATCGTGAACTTCCTGAAAATTTTGTTTTCCTCCAAACAGATCCATAATTTCTTCCTCTTTCACAATTTTAGAAGATTCGGCTAAGGTTTCTTTATATGAAGAAAAAGCATAGGTTTTAAAATCTTTATTAAAATGGATAAGAGGATTTAAGTTTACGTAGATTATTAGTTGCCTTAAGTAATCTTCACTATCTACTTTAATTCGTTTAAAATGTTTTTCAAACAGGCTACCAGTTCTATTCTCTGCTTTGTTATAAGATTTGACATAAGAATTAAAGAAATTAGAAAAGCTTTGAATAACATCTTTAGGTTCTTTTTCAATTCTCACAATTAGGTGAAAGTGGTTTTGAAGCAGGCAATATGCAAAGGTTGAAACCTTTTCCGCTAAATATTTGTTGTACTGTTTGAGAAAATATCTTTTGTTTTCTTCATTAGAAAAAATGTTCGCCTTATTGATACCTCTATTATAGAGGTGATAAAACGAATCTTTTTCTAACGTTTCAAGTTTCATTTTTTCTACTTCACCAGACCTGCAAGGTTTTTTTTACCTTGTAGGTCTCATATTTATACGGTTCAAATACCTACAAGGTTTTGAAAACCTTGCAGGTATGCCACCAGTGTTATTTAAAAGTCTTCACCACCTGTACAATGACATTTTCGATAGTCGGTGTGCTGGCGATGACCACATTTTCTGTAAAATTCTTTGCTTCGGAAGCTGTTGTTGTTCCAATACAAAAAGCTATGCTGTGTTTTAAATTATTACTTGCACAGTAACTTCGCACTGCGCTGGGGCTAAAAAACAGCACTCCCTCAAAGATACGATCTATTTTTTTTGGCAGCGAAAGGGTGTCGTATACTTCTATTTCGGTGAGTGTTACCCCCGCCGATCTTAATCGCTCCGGAAGCTCGGCGTGCCTCTTTTTTCCGCAGAAGAACAGGAAATTTTCTTTGCTGTGGCTCTCAATAATTTCTGAAGCCAAAAGGGCCCCATAATTTGCCATTTTTGACACCCTGAAGCCATGCTGTATTAGAAAGGCTTCAGTTTTTTCACCTACACAAAAGATATTTTTCTGCTGAATTTCCTTCATCCGAGAATGCTGAAGTATTGTTCTTACCGAATTCTTGCTCGTAAAAATGACATTTTCGGGAAGGGTTTTTATTTCAAAGTCTAAAGGTTCTATTGAAATGAAATCAGTTTCTACGAGGCCTATTCCTTTATTCAAAAGTAGTTCTCTCTGGCCCGAAGTCAGTTTTTTTGTAGAAAGTACGCTAATGTCCGCTCTCTCTTTAGAAAGTGTTTTCTTACTCCCGTGAATTTCTTCTTTACTAAACAAAAGACTTTATGATTGGTGGCCAAAAAGTTAACCCTTGGTGTTGTTTACCTCTTCCTTGATCTTGCGCATAAGCACGTCACCGCCGGCGCTTAATACTTCTTCGGCACATTTACGACCGAAACCTTCGTGCTGAGAAACCGGAATTTCTTTTTCTACCCCAATTCTCTCCTGCCCGTCAAGGCTGAAAAGTGCAGCTTTAAAATGCACCGTCCCGTCTTGAACGGTAGCAAGTGCACCAATCGGGGCAGTACAACCACCTTCCAGTACTCGTAAGAATTCTCTTTCAATATGCACGCAAACTGCTGTAGATTCATGATTTAGAGCAGCAAGAGCTTTTCTGCAAAACTCATCATCTTCCTTTGCTACCACCAGCATGGCTCCCTGTGCGGGGGCGGGGATCATCCATTTGAGATCTAAGTAAGCTTCGGGGGTTAAATTTATACGCTCAAGGCCTGCCGCTGCAAACACAGCGCCATTCCAGGTACTGTCTTCCAGTTTTTGGAGCCGGGTATTGACGTTGCCACGCAAATCTACGATCTCGTGGTTAGGATATTTGTGTAACCATTGTGCCTGTCGGCGCAGGCTTCCGGTAGCAATAATACCGTCGTCGTCATTGAGAAAATCGGTTCCTTTATGAACCAAAATGTCGTGTGTATTTGCCCTTTTTAAGACCGCAGCCTCTACAATGCCCTGCGGTAGTGCGGTAGGAACATCTTTCATGGAATGCACAGCGATGTCTATTTGATCTGTGATCATGGCGATATCAAGGGTTTTAGTAAAGATACCGGTAATGCCAAATTCGTACAGGGGCTTATCCAGCACCAGGTCTCCCTGAGATTTTACCGGAACCAGTTTGGTTTCGTGACCCAGCTTTTCGAGCGCATTCTTAACAGCATTTGCCTGCCACAGCGCCAGTTCGCTGTCACGCGTACCTATACGAATCACCCTGCTCATCTCTTGGCGGTTTCTTCAAGTTGAAAAACCTTTTGGATCAACTCCAGGCTTTCATCGGTACTATTCGAATCGCCTTTTAAGTGATTGGCAAACTGGTTCATGATCTTCTGAATGATACGATCTCCAAGTACTTCGGCCTGCCGTTCATTAAAGTTTTCAATCTTTTTGCGTTGAAAATCTACTTCGGCATCTTTCATCGTCCGCAGTTTCTTTTTCAAAGCTTTTATGGTAGGGGCAAATTTTCGGGTTTCCAGCCATGAATTGAAGTCGGCTTCCATTTCAGTAATAATCTCATGAGCCTGGGGAATGGCGGCCTTTCTTCTTTCCAGGGTTTCATCGGTCATCTGTGAAAGGTGATCGAGGTGGATAAGCGAGACACCCGGAAGTTCTTCTACATCAGTAGAAACATTTTTGGGGATAGAAAGGTCTAAAATCAACAGGTCTTTCTTGTTAAAGATAAGATCTTTGGTAATGGTAGGATTTTGTGCTCCTGTAGCCACTATCAATACATCTGCCTGCCTAATTTCGGCTTGTAGATCGGCGTAATCTTTAACGGTAAGATCAAATTTTCCGGCTACTTTTTCTGCCTTGTTTTTGGTCCTGTTTATAAGGGTGATTTGGTGGTTCTTCGTGTGTTTTACAAGATTTTCGCAAGTATTGCGGCCAATTTTTCCTGTACCAAACAGTAGAATATTAAGCTCTGAAGGATTTTCGAAATTCTTCAGAATATATTGTACTGAAGCAAAACTTACTGAAGTAGCTCCCGAAGATATTCCTGTTTCATTCTTAATGCGTTTACTTGCCTGGATCACGGCATTTACCAGCCGCTCTAAAAATGGATTTGAGACTCCGATATCCTTTGAATCTATAAATGCCGATTTTATCTGGCTAATTATTTCAAAGTCTCCCAATATTTGGCTGTCCAGCCCGGTACCCACTCTAAACATGTGAGCAATGGCATCTTTGTTCTTGTAAACATAAGCCACCTTCTCAAATTCTTCAACGGTACCATGTGTATGCTCACATAACAATTTTATCAATTGAAACGGGTGCTGTGCAAAACCGTAAATTTCGGTCCGGTTACAGGTGGAGGTAACAATGAGTCCGTCGATACCTTCAGCTTTTGCCTGCTCAAGCAAATTCTTCTTTCCGGTTTCGTCCAGGCTAAAGTGGCCTCTTACTTCGGCATCGGCTTTCTTGTAACTAAGACCAATGGTATAAAAATGTTTTCCTCTAGAAATATTGTAATCTTCCATGTACCTGAATAGCATTCTAACGGGCAAATTTAAGCTAAGCTTAAAGTAAAAAACAACGCTCAAAGTACATTTTTTGTCGCTGCACGTGATTTTGTTCCTAAAAGTGATTAAAATCATTTATTTGGGCTATTTTTACCTATGAAATATGGAAACTTAGCTTTTAGTTTAGAACGTTTCTAAATAGAAGCTGCTAAAAAACCAATTTTGTCATGCAGGAAAATGTCGCTCAAAGTACCTTTGAAAAAACCCGTCTTGAAGAAGGTTTTTACTTGCTCAGGTTTCAAAACCCGTCAAAGGAGCGGGTAAAGATTCAGCGGAATATCAACAGTAATTTTATACAGTTTCACTTTTCAGGAAAAGGAGAAGGAAGGTTCTTTTTCAACAATGGGAACTACAAGATTCCGCTGCTTGAAGAGAATGCGTTGCTGCTGTACAACCCAAAAAGAGACCTACCAATAGACCTGGAATTACAGGCCGGGAGCTGGGTGATCTCTATTGTTATTTCCCTTAAGAAATTTCATGCCCTCTTTTCTGAAGATGCCGGTTACGTGAGTTTTCTCAGCCTTGAGAATCGCGATAAGCAATATTATAAAGACAGTCCGCTCACGCCGGGTATGGTGATTGTCTTAAACCAAATTGCCAATTACAATGTGGTGCCCAGTATCAAAAACCTCTATTTTAAGGCAAAAGCTTATGAATTGCTGAGCCTCTATTTCAACAGGTCTGAAGAACCTAATGTAGAGCAATGTCCTTTTTTAAGTGACGAAGAAAATGTGCTTAAAATTAGAAAGGCAAAAGAAATTATAATTGCCAACATGGCCGAGCCGCCTTCATTACAGGAGCTTTCACGGGAAATTGGCTTAAGCCTGAAAAAATTAAAAGAAGGCTTTAAACAAATCTACGGTGATTCGGTTTTCAGTTTCCTCTTTGATTACAAAATGGAATCGGCCAGAAAACTGCTTGATTCGGGCGAATTTAATGTGAATGAGGTAGGTTTAAAAGTAGGATACAGCACATCAAGCCATTTTATCGCAGCTTTTAAAAAGAAATTTGGCACTACCCCAAAAAAATATCTCATGTCGCTTTCTTCGGAAGCTTAAACTATAAGTTTCTTCAATAGAACTATTTTTTTAGAGCTTTTCTGAAGCTTTTTAGCCGAATTTAATAATCGTATTTTTGCTTCAAATTTAACAGATGAGTAAAGGTGTATTATTGGTGAACCTGGGTTCGCCCGACAGTACAGATCCGGAAGATGTAAAGAAATATCTGGATGAATTCCTTATGGATGAAAGGGTAATTGATGTTCCTTATTGGGCACGCACCCTCTTGGTACGCGGAATTATCCTGAATACCAGGCCCAAGAAATCGGCCGAAGCTTATAAGAGAATATGGTGGGAGGAAGGTTCTCCTCTTATTGTGCTTTCTGAAAGACTTCAGGAGAAAGTAGATGCGCTTACCTCTGTGCCAATTGCACTGGCCATGCGTTATGGGAAGCCTTCTATAAAAGCGGGTCTCGAAGAGCTGCATGAAAAAGGGGTGGATGAGGTATTGATCTTTGCATTGTATCCGCAGTTTGCCATGGCTACTACCGAAACCATCCTGGTGCTGGCAGAGGAGCTTCGGAAAAAGCATTTTCCGCAGATGCAGTTTACTTCAGTTCCTGCTTTTTACAATCACGATGATTACATTCGTGTGCTAAGCACAAGTATTTCAGAATCTTTAAAAGGGGTAGATTTTGATCATCTTTTGTTTTCTTACCACGGGGTTCCAAAAAGGCATATTAGAAAGAGCGATATCACTAACTCGCATTGCAAGATAGATGGCAGTTGTTGCCAGACGCCTTCGGCAGCACATCAATTCTGCTACCGTCACCAGTGTTATGAGACTACAAAGCTGGTAGCCGAACACCTGGGGCTCGAAAAGGGCAAATATTCAGTGTCATTTCAGTCCAGGCTTGGGTTTGATCCCTGGTTGCAGCCGTATACCGACCGTACTATTGAGAAAAAAGGGCTTGAGGGTGTGAAAAACCTTGCTATTGTATGTCCTGCCTTTGTTTCCGATTGTTTGGAGACGCTGGAGGAGATCGCTATGGAAGGAAAAGAGATCTTTGAGGAAGCCGGGGGCGAGAAATTCACCACCGTACCCTGTTTAAACGATCGCGAGGATTGGGTGAAAGTTTTGGCCCGCTGGATTGATGAGTGGGCACACCAGAATGTGACCGTATAATGCCATTTTTGACACCTTAGCTTTAGAACGGGCTTTTCATTATCTTTGATAAACTATGGAAAAGGATAAGCTAAAATTAGAACTTCTGGAAAAGATAATCGCCTGTGAGAATGAGGTTATTTTAAAAAAGGTAGAAGAATTACTCTTTGGAGTTTCTGAAGCCGGTGAAGAGTATGGGATGGATGCATATACAGAACTTTCTCAAGAATTAAGTATTTCTGCCGAACAGGAGGAGGAGTTGATGAGGAGGTACGAAGATCATCTTCAAAGCAGAGGTAAATCATATACGTGGGAAGAAGTCAAAAAGAATCTTAACGATTCTTATGAATTATAAAGTGAAATTCCGGGAGGAGGCTCAGCGAGATTTGTTCAAAGCATATTCATGGTATGAAGATCAAAAGAAAGGTTTAGGAGATGAATTTACTTCTGAAGTTGAAAACACTACCGAATATTTGAAGACAAATCCTGAAGCTTATCAACTAAAAAGGAAGGGATTTAGAGAAATTGGCTTAAAAAAATTTCCATATGTGATGATTTACAGGTTGACAGGCACTTTGGTGCTTATCTTTGCCATCTTCCACACACACCTAAACCCCAATAAAAAACCTTCAGCATAAATTGGAATACTACAATTACATCAAGTCGCTGCACCTCATTTTTGTGATCACCTGGTTCGCCGGACTTTTTTATATTCCGAGGTTGTTTATTTACCACATCGAAGCCCTTGATAAGCCCGAACCTGAAAAGAGCATTTTAAGCGATCAATTAAAGATCATGACCAAAAGGTTATGGTATATCATCACCTGGCCCTCGGCTGTACTCGCTACTTTGTTTGCAGCATGGCTGCTTATCCTGGTGCCAGACTGGCTTCAAATGCCCTGGATGCACGTAAAACTTACATTTGTGTTGCTCCTTTTTGCCTATCATGGCAAAAGCCATCATATCTTTAAGCAACTGCAAAGCGATAAAGCTACCTGGACTTCCAACCAAATGAGGCTCTGGAATGAAGGATCAACTCTTATCCTGTTTGCGGTAGTATTTCTTGTTATTCTTAAAGATGCGTTTAACTGGATCTTTGGCTTAATAGGCATCTTTTTACTTGCTGCAATGTTAATGCTGGGAGTGAAAATTTATAAACGCATACGCACAAGAAACGAAGGGCATTAGAACGGTTCAATTATTGTTGCGTATTTTGGCATTTTAAAACCATCTTTTTTGAAGTTTTCTTTAAGAACCCGAATATTCCTGTCTATGATTGTGCTGGTGCTGCTGGCGTCAATCCTTATTGGAGGAATAACTGTGCTGCAGTACAAGCAGGAAGCCCAGGATTATCATAAGGAAAGGCTTGAGCGCAAAGAAGAGGCAATAAGGGAGCACATCAAGTTCGTGGTAGAGAGTACTACCTATGAAGTTAGTGAAGAAAATCTCTACCTTATTTTAAAGGAACGGGACAAGATCCATGAGATTTCCCAGGTGCACAATATGCCTATTAATATTTACAGTCTTGAGGGAGATCTCATCTTAAAATCAAACCAGTCTTTTTTCCCCGATACCACCGATCTTCGGCTGAGCAACAGTGTACTTGAACAGCTGGAATCGTCCTCGAGAAAGAGGATCATTCGGCAGACAGTCAAAAATGACAAAAGGTTTCAGTCTTCTTACACCTATATTACCGATAATAAATTCAGGCCCCTGGCCATTCTCAACCTGCCGTATCTCGAAGATGATTACTTCATCACCCGCGACCTTAGAAACTTTCTTGTAAAGCTTACCGAGGTGTACTTGTTTATGCTGGTACTGGCCATTTTACTGGCTTACTTCCTCTCAAAATACATTACGCGCAGTTTAAAAACAGTTTCGGAAAGGATACATCAAACCCGGCTCGACAAGAAGAACCAAAAGATCGAGATTGGCAATGTAAGTGAAGAGATCTATACGCTCGTGGCGGCATATAATTCGATGATCGACGAGCTGGAGGAAAGTGCAGCCAAACTGGCTACCAGCGAGCGCGAGCAGGCCTGGCGAGAGATGGCAAAGCAGGTGGCACACGAGATCAAGAATCCGCTTACCCCCATGCGTTTAAGCGTGCAAAGCTTCCAGAGAAAATTTGATCCCAACGATCCGCAAATGCAGCAAAAGGTAGACGAGTTCAGCGATACCTTGATCACGCAAATTGATACCATGAGCTCCATTGCTTCGGCCTTTTCAAATTTTGCCAAGATGCCGGCGCAGCAAAATGAGACCCTTAATGTTCCAAAAATAGTAAAACTGGCACTCGATATTTTCAATGAAGATTACATCCTTTTTTCTTCGGAAAAAGAAGAAATAGTGGCCAAGTTTGATCGTACTCAGCTTATTCGGGTAGTCACAAACCTTGTGAAAAATGCGGTGCAGGCTGTAGAAAAAGAGGAACATCCGGCGGTACTGGTAACGGTAACCCAGGAAGAAGACCGTGCCTGCCTTATAGTGTCCGATAATGGCGTGGGAATTTCCGAAGAGAACAAAGAGAAGGTCTTTGAGCCCAAGTTCACCACCAAATCCAGCGGAATGGGCCTGGGCCTTGCCATGGTGAAAAATATTGTTGAAAGTTGCGGCGGAAGCATTGAGTTTTCGTCCAAATTAAATAAAGGCACTATCTTTAAGGTGCATTTTCCAAAATAGATAAATATGAATTTTGAAAATATCCTGTTCGAAGAGAACAACAACATTGGTTACATCACCATTAACCGCCCAAAAAAGTTAAACGCCCTTAACAAAGCGACCATAGAGGAGCTTAACGAGGCTTTTGAATCGGCCAGGGAAGACCACGATATTAAAGTGATCATTCTCTCCGGAAGCGGCGAAAAGGCTTTTGTTGCCGGTGCCGATATTAGTGAATTTGCTGAATTTTCCCAAAAAGAAGGTCGGCGTCTCGCGGCTGAAGGTCAGGAGAAATTATTTGATGTGGTTGCCAATTTTCCAAAGCCGGTGATCGCTGCAATAAACGGATTTGCCCTTGGCGGCGGCCTCGAACTCGCCATGGCAGCACATTTTAGGATTGCCAGCGACAACGCAAAAATGGGATTACCTGAAGTTTCACTGGGAGTGATCCCTGGTTATGGAGGTACGCAAAGATTGCCGCAGCTGGTGGGCAAAGGCAGGGCGATGGAAATGATTATGACAGCAGGGATGATAGATGCGCAACAGGCACTGGATTACCAGCTCGTAAACCACGTTACCACGCCCGAAGATCTCATTCCGCTTGCTGAAAAAATTGCAGGAAAGATCATGAACAATTCTATGGTGGCAATTTCGGCAGCTATACGGGCTGTAAATGCCAATTATGAAGTGGGAGTTAATGGATTTGAAGTGGAAATTGATGGCTTCGGAAGCTCTTTTGGAACCGAAGATTTCAAGGAAGGAACTTCAGCATTCTTAAAGAAAAGAAAGGCTAATTTTCCCGGAAAATAATTTAGATATCAGATTTTAAATATAAGATTTGAGAAAAGGCTTCGGGACTCATCCGGAGCTTTTTTGTTTTAATTAACTTTGGAATTTATCCTTTTATTTGGAAAAAATCCTATTTTTGACCCTTATGCAAGGGAGTGATTTTATCAAGGGAAGAGGAGCGCAGCATCAGGTAAAGAACAGGTTTGATGCGCTTTCGTATGAAGTTCGCAATGATTTTTTAAACTACTGTGCGGCAGAAGGAGAAGAGGCAACTTCTTCAAAAACCTCTTTTATTGATACTTTTCCCAAGACCATAGTAAATAAAGTGACCAGCCCCGATGTGGGTATGGAATATTCCCTAAACCCATACCAGGGCTGCGAACACGGGTGTGTATACTGCTATGCGCGAAATTCTCACGAGTATTGGGGGTATGGGGCGGGCCTTGATTTTGAAAAGAAGATCTTGGTCAAGAGGAATGCGGTGGAGCTTTTAGAGCAAAAATTGCGCAGTAAAAGCTGGAAAGCGGCTCCCATTGTGCTTTCGGGAAACACAGACTGCTACCAACCTGTAGAACGCAAACTGGAGATTACCCGAAAATTGTTACAGGTTTTCCTTAAGTACAAGCATCCGGTTGGCATCATAACTAAGAATGCTTTAATTCAGCGGGATGTGGAGCTTCTGGCAGAACTTGCAAAGGACAACCTTGTTCGGGTGAATCTTTCCATCACCTCCCTGGATGAACGTACGCGGCAACTCCTGGAGCCCCGTACCGCAAGTATTAAGAAAAGACTTCAAACCATTGAAGTGATGAAATCGCATGGGATTCCGGTAAGCGTGATGATGGCTCCTATAATTCCATCTATAAACAGTCATGAGATCCTGCCCCTGGTGAAAGAGATTTCAGAAAGAGGAGCCTACGGAGTGGGATATACGGTGGTACGACTGAATGGGGCTATTGGAGAGGTATTTTCGGAATGGATTAGAAAGGCCATGCCGGGAAAGGCAGAAAAAGTGCTACATCAAATTGCAGAATGCCACGGCGGAAATCTCAACGACAGCCGCTTTGGAACCCGAATGAAGGGCGATGGAAACATAGCCAACCAGGTGGCGCAGCAATTTGCTATTGCCCGAAAGCTTTACCTTAAAGACAGGGAGCGTCCGGTTTTAAATTGTGATTTGCACGAGCAGTATAAAGATGGCCAGATGAAGCTGTTCTAAAAATGCCATTTTTGAGAGGGTAGTCCCCATTCTTTATAGAATTGCTCAAGAAACCTGACCATAAAATCATGACGTTCTTCGGCTAATTTTTTTCCCGTCTTGGTATTCATCCTGTCTTTAAGCAAGAAAAGTTTTTCGTAGAAATGATTTATTGTTGGGGCTGAAGAAGCTTTGTACTCCTCTTTAGTCATATTGAGATTCGGTTTTACATCGGGATCAAAGATGGGCCGGCCCTTGTGGCCGCCATAATTAAAGGTGCGGGCAATTCCAATGGCACCAAGAGCGTCAAGGCGATCGGCATCCTGTACTACATCAAGTTCGGGGGAGCGAAATTCCTGTGCTTCATTACCTCCTTTAAAGGAGATATATTTGATGATGTTCTCTACATGAAGAATATCCTCTTCGGGCACCTTTTGTTCCTGCAAGAACTGCCTCGCTATTTTGGGGCCTATAGTTTCATCGCCGTTGTGGAACTTGGAATCGGCAATGTCGTGAAGTAGGGCTCCAAGAGCTACGATAAACTCATTTACTTCTTCGGAAGCGGCAATGATTTCGGCATTTTTGAATACCCGTTCAATATGGAACCAGTCGTGGCCGCCTTCAGCATTTTTCAAATTTTTCTTAACGAAATCAACAGTATTGGCAATGATCTGGTCTTTATTCATAAGGTGTTAAAAATGGCATTTTTAGATGATGTCGGCGGTAATGCTGCGTTCCACCTGGGCAACAAGGGCATCGGGAGTATCTGATTTTGCTGAAACCGGTTCGTGAACCTTAAGCTTGAGGTGAACGCCTATGCCCATGGGAAAGCTTCCGTAGCGAAACAATTTCCAGCTGTTGTTGATGGTAATGGGTACAATAACGGCTTCAGGCATCTTCTTGATGAGCAGCTGCAAGCCCTGAACAGCAAATTTTTTGGGAGCCCCGGTGCGGCTGCGGGTTCCTTCAGGAAAAATAACTGCCGATCTATTATTCTCGTTGAGGTAATCGGCAAATTTGCTCATTTTCACTAAAGCCTCGCGGCCATTTTTTCGGTCTATGAGAAGGTTTCCGCCGTGACGAAGGTTATAGGAGATACTCGGAATTCCCCTGCCCAATTCTTTTTTGCTCACAAACTTGGGATGATGTTTCCTAAAATGCCAGATGATAGGCGGAATATCGTACATACCCTGGTGGTTTGCCACAAAGATACACGGCCTATCTGTAGGCAGGTTATATTCATTCTCTATGCTGAAGCGGGTGCCAAGAACATTGAGGCAGCGCAGCAAAAAGAAATTAAAGATGTCAACGCTCTTTTTGTGGGGCTTATATCCTCCCAGGTTAAAACATAACCATTGAATGAGGTGGAATACCAGCAGGTTGAGAAAAAAGAAGGTGTAAAAAACTACCGACAGCGGGTAGGAAAGGATCTTTTTGAAAGTTTTCATTTTCACTTGCTTGCAAAGGCTGCAATTTCTGCATTTAATTCCTGCCGTGCAAAACAGAATTCAGGCAGCATGGATTATTTCAGGATATTTGTTGTACTTCAGATAATGGCACAAAAAAACCTGTCAAAAATGTCATTTTTGACAGGTTGTACTTTCAGTAGCTAACAGTTCTTAGCAGAACTCGTTGTAAGCTTCAGTAAGATTATCAGCGATAAGTTCGGCAGGGCGACCTTCAATGTGATGGCGCTCCAACATGTGCACCAATTCGCCATCTTTAAACAAAGCCATAGAAGGTGAAGATGGAGGGAACGGTACCATATAATCGCGGGCCTTTTCTGTAGCTTCACGGTCTACTCCTGCAAAAACAGTGACCAAATTGTCTGGTCTCTTGCTGTTTTGCAGGCTTATTCTTGCTGCAGGACGGGCATTTGCCGCCGCGCAACCGCAAACAGAATTCACCACCACCAGGGTAGTACCTTTTCTTGCAATTGCCTCATCAACCTGCTCTACTGTATGTAATTCTTCAAACCCAACACTGGTGAGATCCTCACGCATTGGCTTAACTAATTCGGGTGGATACATATATCAATTTTTTTTCGTTAAAACTAAAGACACAAAGATACCAAATAAAAGTAAGAGCATAAATTTTCGAAAGTTAAAGCCTCGCAAGCTGCTCTGCTAAAAGAAAGAAGTTGTAAAATGTTATCTTTGCAGCCCAAAAGTACCCTAATGATCAAATGGTTTGCCGCTTTTGTCGGTTTTATGTTTTATGGTATTCGTGGAGCCATCCTCGGATTTATTATAGGAAGCCTTATAGATGCTCTTACCAACCGCAAAGGCGGATTCACAATTTCGAATGAAGAGGAACGGGTGACCCCCGGAGATTTTGAACTCCATCTCTTAACCCTGTCGGCTATTGTAATCAAGGCTGACGGGCAGGTGAGCCAGAAAGAGATGGATTATGTGCGCAATTACTTTGTCCAGGCCTACGGAAAGGATCGTGCAAATGCTGTTTTTAGAACTTTTAACGAGGTTGTAAAAGATCGAGAACTCGACGAGAGGCGAATTTCTGCATTTTTAGCAGCCCGTACCCAGTATGCCGCCCGCTTACAAATAGTTCACTTTTTGTTTAGCATAGCCAACGCCGATGGCAATGTGAGCCAGGCAGAAGCCGGGAAAATAAGGCAGATTTCCGGGCATTTGAGAATTGGGGCGAAAGATTTTGAGAGTCTTTATGCCATGTTCTTCAAGACTACCGATAATGCATACAAAATTCTGGAGATCGATAAATCGGCTACCGATGCCGAGGTGAAAAAGGCCTTTAGAACAATGGCCAAGAAATATCACCCCGACAAGATTCAGCATATGGATGAAGCCTACATCAAGGGCGCCGAAGAAAAATTCCGAAAGGTGCAGGAAGCATACGAGCAAATACAGAAGGAAAGAGGTTTTTAAATATTTACTGAAGCAGCCTGTTTCCTATTTTTAATCCCACAAAAATAGTTCTGGGGTTCGTTGGGCAATTATCTGGTATCATAAACAATTTTTAGGTAAGCCTAAAAATTGTTTATGATGAATAAAAAATGTAGTTTTAATACACGAAAAAACATCGCTTTTATGTTTAGTCTTTCTGAAGAGAACTATTTAAAAACCATTTTTCATCTCGAAAAAATTTACCCTGGCGGGGTGAGTACTAACGCATTGGCCGGGGATATGGAGACAAAAGCTTCTTCGGTCACCGATATGCTGAAGAAACTCTCTGAGAAGAAACTGGTGAAATACCGAAAGTACCAGGGGGTGCAACTGAGCGATAAGGGTCACAAGGCAGCCGTTGAAGTGATTCGGAAACACCGGCTCTGGGAGGTTTTCCTGGTGGAGAAACTAAACTTCAGCTGGGATGAGGTACACGATATTGCTGAACAGCTTGAACACATCAAATCTGAAAAACTTACTCAAGAACTCGATAAATTCCTGGAATTTCCGAAGAGAGATCCACATGGCGACCCTATTCCAGATGCCGAAGGTAACTTCAGAATTGCCAATAAGGTGCTGTTAGCCGACCTTGAGGAAGGAGAATCGGGTATATGTGTGGGCGTAAAAGATTCCTCTACCGAATTCCTTCAATACCTTGATAAAAATAATATTGCTCTTGGCAAATCGGTCACAGTTGTACACCGGGAAGCTTATGATGAGTCCCTGTTTATTAAGATCAATGATGAAGACCTGCATGTTTCTAAGAGCATTTCAAACAATTTATTTGTAAAACCTGTGGAGTAATGGATGAAATAATTGCATATTTTGAAACTTTAGATCCAGTAATGGCTGCTTTCTTGGCCACTTTATTCACCTGGGGTCTCACTGCGCTGGGGGCCTCTTTTGTGTTTTTCTTTAAGACAATGAATCGTGCGCTTTTTGATGGAATGTTGGGTTTTACAGGTGGAGTAATGGTAGCGGCAAGTTTTTGGAGCCTTCTTGCACCGGGAATTGAGATGAGTAAAGGCGAAGGCTTTGAAAAAGTAGTCCCCGCAGTGGTAGGTTTTGGGCTGGGAGCGCTATTCATTTTTGGTATGGACAAGGTGCTGCCCCACCTGCATGTCAACTTTAGAATGGCCGATAAGGAAGGCGTGAAAACCCCGTGGCACAAATCTGTACTGCTTACCCTGGCAATAACCCTGCACAACATTCCTGAAGGTCTTGCTATAGGGGTGCTATTTGGTGGCGCTGCAATGGGGCTTGAAGGAGCCAGCATAGGTGGTGCGGTAGCTTTGGCAGTGGGCATTGGATTGCAGAATTTCCCTGAAGGTTTTGCTGTGGCCACGCCGCTAAGAGGGCAGGGCATGAGCCGTTGGAAGAGCTGGAATTACGGCCAGCTTTCGGCTATTGTTGAGCCTGTGGCAGCAGTGCTGGGAGCCTGGGCAGTGATGACCTTTGAACCAATTTTGCCTTACGCCCTTTGTTTTGCAGCCGGAGCTATGATCTTTGTAGTGGTGGAAGAAGTTATACCCGAATCTCAACAGGACCGGTACACCGATATTGCTACCCTGGGGTTTATTGGCGGATTTATGGTGATGATGACCCTTGACGTCGGCTTGAGCTAAAATTCTGATTCTGTCATTCGTCTTTTTGATTAACAGGCAAAATTATAGAGGTACCTGCATCTTACTCTGAGGTTCAAATCTTACGGGCAATTACAGAGCTGGTGGATAACATGAAGAAGATGTAATGATATGGGGCAGCAAGCTCGTGCCATTAATAAAAGCTTTGGAAAAACAGGTCCTTCAGCTGAAACTACTACAGAGATTTTCCTTTAGATCTATTGTCTCAGGTAGCCTGCCACACTTTTGTAAATCGATTAGTGACAGCTTCCGCAGCCGGTGCCACAGGCTTTATCAGCCTTTTTCTTGCCGCCAAAAATGAATTTCGGTTTGTATACAAATTTGGTGAACATGTAGCCAACAGCTATTGTGAAGGTGATAAAGACGAGTATTTCCTGTAGTAATTCCATAGTCTTATTTTAAAATCTGAAAGGCCAGCAAGGCTGCAACATAGGCTATTACAGTCATAGACACCAGCTGTAGCACAGGCCATTTCCAGGTGTTGGTTTCCCTTTTTACAATTGCCAGTGTACTCATACACTGCATGGCAAAGGCGTAGAATAACAGCAAACTCACACCGCTGGCAAAGGTGAAGAGCGGGCCTCCCAGGATGTGGTTGGTTTCTGATGCCATTCTGGACTTAATCGTTTCTTCCTCATCACTGCCCACGCTGTAAATTGTGGCGAGAGTTCCTACAAAAACTTCTCTTGCCGCGAAAGAACTAACAATAGCTATACCAATTTTCCAGTCGTATCCTAAAGGAGCAACCGCCGGTTCAATAGCTTTTCCAATGTTTCCAATGTATGAGTGCTGAAGTTTATATGAGGCGACTAATTTGTCAATCTCTTCTTCGGGCAGGTAGGTTTCACTGT
Organism: Salinimicrobium sp. TIG7-5_MAKvit; assembly: GCF_049569215.1. Taxonomy (GTDB): domain Bacteria; phylum Bacteroidota; class Bacteroidia; order Flavobacteriales; family Flavobacteriaceae; genus Salinimicrobium; species Salinimicrobium profundisediminis. Next base: position 1,830,195 of record NZ_CP145903.1, read on the forward strand.
ATTTGGTTTCAACAATCTCTCTTGCATTGCTGAATTTATCTCCCGGGCCATAACTCGCGAGTACCCACAAGATAATAGAAATAGCAAGGATGATCTTTCCGGCGCCTAACACAAAAGCTTTTGTTTTTTCCACCACATTAATTCCCACGTTCTTTAACAATGGCAATTTGTAGTTGGGCATTTCAATAACGAAGTAAGACTTGCTTTTTATTTTGAGGAGCTTGTGCAGTATCCAGGCCGACCCTATGGCCATTCCAAATCCGAGGAGGTATAGGAGCATAAGGGTTAACCCCTGCAGGTTGAATCCCATAAATGATTCATCGGGAATTACAAGGGCAATGATAATGAGGTAAACCGGCAGCCTGGCCGAACAGGTTGTAAATGGCACAACAAGAATGGTGATAAGCCTTTCTTTCCAGTCTTCAATATTCCGGGAGGCCATTACTGCAGGAATCGCGCAGGCAGTTCCCGAAACCAGCGGCACAACACTTTTTCCACTAAGCCCAAAGCGGCGCATGGTCCTGTCCATTAGAAAGACTACCCTGCTCATGTATCCGCTTTCTTCCAAAATGGAAATAAACAAAAACAGGAATGCGATTTGAGGAATGAAAATAACGATACCGCCAAGTCCGGGAATAATCCCTTCGGCTATAAGATCGGTAAACGGTCCCGGCGGCATTGCCGTTCTTGTTACTTCACTCAGCTTCGCAAAGGTCGCATCAATAAAATCCATTGGGTAGCTCGACCAGTCGTAAATCGCCTGGAAGATCAATAAGAGAATGGCAAAGAAGATCACATAACCCCAAACCTTGTGGGTTAAGACCCTGTCCATTTGCGCGCGCAGTCCTTTGGCAGCATTAACATCCACGGTCATCCCCTTTTTCAGGACGTTGTTGATGAACTGGTAGCGCAGTATAGTTTCCTTTTGCTGCATCCTCTTAAGCGTGCTTGCGTCTTTGGTAACGAAATCTTCTCTTAGAGGGGCGCTGTTCCTGTTTACATTTCCGAAGTTGACATCCTGTGTAATTACCAGCCAAAGTTTGTACAGCGACTGGTTAGGGAATGTACATTGTAACCTGTCAAAATACTCGGGGTCCATCCTGGATGCGTTGAGACAGGGTTCTGTAGAAATATGCCGGTAATTGATAATGTGCTCTTTCAGCTCATCTATTCCGGTGCGTTTTCTTGCACTTACAAGAACTATTTTGGTCTTTAATTCTTTTTCAAGTAAAGGAATGTCCAGTGAAATTCCTTTGCGCTTCATCCTGTCGGCCATGTTGATGACCAGGATGGTTGGAATTTCCAGATCCTTGATCTGCGTGAAAAGCAGCAGGTTCCTTTTTAAATTCTCAACATCGCTTACCACCACTGCAACATCGGGATAATCTTTATCATTTTTGTTGAGCAGCAGTTCAATCACCACATTTTCATCTAGTGAGGATGCGTTAAGACTATAGGTGCCGGGAAGATCAAGGATATGCGCTTTTACATTGCGGGATAGCTTGCTTACGCCTTCCTTCTTCTCTACGGTGATGCCGGGATAATTTCCTACCTGCTGGTTAAGGCCGGTAAGCTGATTAAATACTGATGTTTTCCCTGTATTAGGATTGCCAATTAATGCAACATTCAATTGTTTGGCCATGACTACGGAAGAATTTCTATTTCGATGTGCATGGCGGTCTCTTTACGTATCGCCAGGTGACTGCCGTTTATGTTAAGATAAAGCGGATCCCGAAACGGGGCTGTTTGTACAAGAAGAACTTCATTTCCCGGAAGGCAACCCATTTCCAGAAGTTTTAGCGGAATTAATTCGGCTGAAATTTCCTTGATGATGCCTCGCTGGCCACGCTTAAGATCGGCGATAGTGGTGATCAATGTTTATTTAGATTGATTTTAAACAAGACAAAAATAAGGCAAAATCTACTATTAGAAAAACTTGCATCCACAAAAGATTTTTAAATGCTGTTTTCCTAATCAGATTCCGCTTCTTTGTACTCATTTTTCAGCACCTCCACATCGTGCATAAGGTCTTCAATCGCAGTGGGGTTTGTTCCGTCATAAAAGCCTCTAATCCTCTTTTCTTTATCTACCAGCACAAAATTTTCGGTGTGAATCATGTCAAAAGGGCCGCCGTCACCAGTGCTTTTTGCTGCCAGGTAAGATTTTCTGGCCAGGTCGTAAATTTCTTTTTTATCGCCGGTCACGAGATTCCATTTTTCATCTATCACGCCTTTTTCATCGGCATACGTTCTAAGTACCGGCACGCTGTCATAATTAGGGATCACCGTGTGCGAAAGAAGAAGCACATCTTCATCATTTTTCAACCTTTCCTGTATCTGCAGCATATGGTCTGTCATGATAGGGCAAATCGTTTGGCAGGTGGTGAAGAAGAAATCGGCTATATAGATCTTGTCTTTGTAAAAATCCTGCGTAATAGTGTCCCCGTTTTGGTTGTACAGCTTAAAATCCTGGATGGTGTGATATTTTCGTACTTCCTGCATGGTAGAATCTACCAGTTCGTTGTTTACCATACTTGGCTGGTACACGGGTAATCTTTCTGTGGGTTTCAGAATGTTGTAAATGATAGTGATGATTATCGCCGACAGTACAAAAAGAAAGATTGCAAAGAATTTGTATTTCGCAAAAAAGCTAAGCATAGCATAATTTTGAGTGCAAAATTACAATTCTAAAATGGCATTTTTGAACCCTAACCTTCATAAAATGAACTCCTGCTAAACCACCTGAACTTTAAACTTTTGTGAGAACCTTTAAAAGGTTACTTTTGTGCGATTTTAATTTTGCCAGAAAATATGGACCCTTTTTTTATAAAAGCATTACAATTAATACTCAGTTTATCGCTGCTCATCGTTCTGCATGAGCTTGGACATTTTATCCCGGCCAAAATGTTTGGGATAAAAGTTGAAAAATTCTTCCTGTTCTTTGATGTCAAATTTGCCATTTTAAAAAAGAAAATCGGCGATACCGTGTACGGTATTGGATGGCTTCCGCTGGGAGGTTATGTGAAAATTGCCGGGATGATAGATGAGAGCATGGACAAGGAGCAAATGGCCCAACCGCCAAAGCCCTGGGAATTCCGAAGTAAACCGGCATGGCAGCGGCTAATTGTTATGGTTGGTGGGGTTACTGTCAATGTGGTCCTTGGTTTCTTTATCTATATGATGGTGGTATTCACCTGGGGTAGCCCTTACATAGCGCCCGAAGATATGCCCAATGGCTTTGCTGTAGATGATACTTTTAAAGAATTCGGTTTCCAGGATGGCGACCGCGTGCTGCAGGTAAATGGAGAAGACCTGAAGAATAGTATTGATATCAATAAATACCTCTTTTTGAGGGATGTTCAAAGCATTAGCGTTCTACACCAGAACGGGCAGGAAGAAACCATTTCGGTTCCCGAAGACATAGGTTCTCAAATGTTCGAGCAGGGCGTGATGCAGCCATTCGTTCCTATGACCATCCCGGTGCTAGACACGGTAATTGAAGGTAGCCCTGCAGATAAGGCCGGTCTTAAAAAAGGTGACCGGATTATTGCTATTAATGATTTTGAAGTTGGCTACTGGCATGAAGTGACCCGGCAAATTGAAGCCAGCAAGGGAAAAGAGCTAAGAATAGTTTATAGCCGCAATGGTGAATACGCAAGTATGGAAGTAGACGGCCAGACTGCGGGTAACATAGACGGGCAACAACAAAGTATAGCGATCACGCCCGATGAAGAAGGAAAAATTGGGGTTGCACCCGGTTCTTCAATCGAGGTGAGCAGAGAACATTACTCCTTTACCGAAAGTATATCTAAAGGTTTTGACCTTGCTTACTGGACGCTGCACGATTATGTGGCCCAGTTCAAGTACGTGTTCACCAAAAAAGGAGCCACCCAGGTAGGAGGTTTTGGCGCCATTGGCGGCCTGTTTCCCGATGCATGGAACTGGCAGGCCTTCTGGATGACCACAGCCTTTATTTCTATCATCCTCGCGTTTATGAACATTTTGCCTATCCCGGCACTGGATGGTGGCCACGTGGTTTTCCTGATGTATGAAATGATCACCGGGAGAAAACCTAACGAAAAATTTATGGAATACGCACAGCTAGTCGGTTTTGTCATTTTAATTGCCCTGGTCTTGTTTGCCAACGGGAATGACATCTATCGCTGGTTATTCGAATAAATTTAGCTAATAATTTTTATGAGAGGCTGTCTCAAAAGTTCTATGATCGTCACGCAGTAATGTGTAAAGCGGTCGGCAGATTTTTGAGGCAGCCTTTTCAAGTTTATCCTTTATGAAAACACCTTTATTTTCTTTTACTTCGGAATACCTTCGGAAAATGGCATTTTTGGCAGGTATTTTTGTGGTTCTTTCCTGCTCTTCAGATGATTCTGCTAATTCAGAAAATCCTGTGCCGCCTGAAGTAGAGCCCGAAGCCGAAAGCATCGTGATCTACACCATCAATGACCCCCACGGAAAGATCCAGAACTTCGGACGGATAAAAGCCATCATCGATAAAGAAAAAGAAACAGAATCGCAGGTGTTCTTTGTTTCGGGAGGCGATATTTTCTCAGGAAATCCTGTGGTAGATTACCACCCCGAAAAAGGATCTCCCATTGTAGACCTTATGGGCAAAGCGGGGATGGACGTCACTGCGCTGGGTAACCACGAGTTTGATTACGGGCAGGAAGTGCTTCAAAAGAGAATGCTCGAAGCCGGTTTCCCTTTTCTTTGTGCCAATATTGAAAGCAGTGATTCAGGTTTTACACTTCCGCAGGGAAAAGTGATCCTTGAAAAAGATGGTTTTGAGATCGCATTTATAAGTGTGGTAGAAACTTCTTCGGCCGATAATAAACCGCTATCTCATCCGAAGAAATTGAAGGGACTGGAGTTTACTGAAGGTGTAGATGCCATGCAGGCATATCACAATGATTCCGAAGTAATGTCTGCCGATCTTGTGGTGGCGCTTACCCACTACGGTAGAGGCGGTGACAGGATGATTTTGGAGCAGCATGATTTTGTTGACCTGTTATTGGGGGGCCACAATCATGCGGTTTACAATGAGCAGGTAAAGGGGAGGTACATGGTGCAATCGGGTTCAGACCTTGAGCTGCTTACCAAATTGAACCTTAGCGTGAAAAATGGCGAGGTGACTTCATATACTTATGAGCTTATCGATCTCAATAAGGTAACTGAAACCGATGCTGCGATGGAAGAGTTGATCGCCTCATACAATAACAGGCCCGAATTCTTTGAAGAATTAGGCACCTCCCTGCAAGATCACGACAGGAATGAAACCGCCTGCTTCTATACTGATGCCTTACGCGCTATCACCGGCGCCGATGTGGTTTTTCAGAATTATGGGGGGATAAGGGCCGGCCTTGATTACGGTAGCATTACCCCTTTTGATTTGTACACTATTGATCCTTTTCAAAACGGGCTGGATTCGTTCAAAATGACGGTAGGGCAGCTGGAGGGTTTCCTTAATGCATCTTATGCACCTTCTTTGGCGTATTCAGGGATAGTGATGGAATACAGGAATGGAAGGGTAGAGCTTGTCGCCGCCGATGGCAACCTGCTTCCTGATGCTTCGGAAATTACCGTGGCCATGAATGACTATTTGTCTAATGTTTACCAGGAAGATTTTCAACAGCCCACCAGCACGTATGAAAAGACTACTGCGGAATATCTTATCGATTACCTGAAGCAGTACCAGTCTGAAATCAACTACGGCGACTGTAACCGCGGAATCTAGAGGTGTCAAAAATGGCATTTTTGGCTATCCTTTAAAAATGAAATATACAGCCAGGATCAGGAAGATAAACCCTATAAGATGGTTGCTGCTGAAGGTTTCATTTTTGAAGAAGATCACCGAAAAGACCACAAATACCACAAGAGTGATGACTTCCTGAAGCACTTTTAACTGAACAAGGGAAAAAGGGCCGCCGGTACCGCTGAAGCCAATACGGTTTGCCGGTACCTGGAAGCAGTATTCAAAAAAGGCGATGCCCCAGCTAATAACAATGAGCCCAAAAAGCCCCCATTTGGCCACACCTTTCCATTCTCCAAACTTTAAATGCCCGTACCAGGCAAGAGTCATAAAAGCGTTGGACAGGACCAGTAAAAGGATGGTAGTAAGTGATTTCATATTTAAAGTTTAGCAGCGCCAAAATTATTTAAAAAGCGAAGACTTTCCCGAATTTAACACGGGAGAAAAAACTGTGATGCACCACTTAATTTTTTCGCACTTTGTTTAGGGAAATAGATTTTTTAAATTATATTTGCAACCGCAAAAATGGTTGCGACAGTCCTCCTTAGCTCAGTTGGTTAGAGCATCTGACTGTTAATCAGAGGGTCCTTGGTTCGAGCCCAAGAGGAGGAGCAAAGTTAGTGAAGTGTGAATTTTCTTTGGGCGAGAAGTTTATCCCGAGCCCCGATAGCTATCGGGATCGAGGGAAGCCCAAGAGGAGGAGCAAAAAGCATCAGAAAGCTTTTTTAAAAATTCTGGACATATTGTAATTCCTCCTTAGCTCAGTTGGTTAGAGCATCTGACTGTTAATCAGAGGGTCCTTGGTTCGAGCCCAAGAGGAGGAGCTTCTAAAATGCCATCTTTTCGATGGCATTTTTTTATGGATTTGGTTTTTGGGCGAGAAGCCTGTCCCGAGCGTAACCGAGAGGTGAAGTCGAGGGGAGCCCAAGAGGAGCAAAACAAAGCCCCACATTTTTGATGTGGGGCTTTGTTGATTTTCTATGGTATCAGGTTTATGTACTTTATTCAAAGTTTTCCTCCGTTTCCTTAAATTTTTGAAGCGATAGGTTTTTAATGTTTTTCTTCCATCCCCAAAGCTTCTTTAATTAAAGAAATTTTATAATTTATAAGATCTACTGCATCTTTCGGTTTTGGTTCTCCGTCTGTAAATCCATAAATGTCATGATGACATCGGGTGCAATAAGTTACATCCATGTCGTTTGCCTTACCGCAATCACATTCCCAAACCTCCTTTTCTTTAGAAGAAAGGAGTTGTTTTTTGGTGCTGTGAGTGCCTCTTTCAGGGAAAACTGTATTAACTAATTGGCATAATTCCTCATAACTTTTAATGTCCTCCTCGGTATAATAAGGACGATCCAAAGTACTCAAAATCATTCCCCTTTTTCTAACGCTCAAGCTCTCATCTTGAAGCAGGTTTTTTGTTTGTTTGAAGTCAAGGAGCAACTGCTCTTTAATTAAATTATTTAGATAATTCTCGATTTCTCTTGAAGGCTCTTTGTTTTTTAAAGTATCATAGATAAGGTTAACCTGGTCTTCAGGATCTAAGCTACTTAAAAAGGTAGTAGTATTATTTTTAAATGTAGCTACTGTTTCTGAGGTGTAGCTGTCCACATGGCTGAGCAGGGTCTGAAGTTTACTGATTATAAACGGGAAAAATTCTTTCACCTTGTTTTGAATAATGAACTCCCAAACATCCTGAGTAAATTCTAATTGATTGTCTCTTGCCTTTTCCTCCAACACCTTCAACTGCCGTAGAAATCTTATTTGATCATTATCTACTCTATCCGAAAGATTCGAAAAATTTTCTTTTGATAATTGGACTGGATATTTTCACTGGTCTTGATAATTACCGCAGTTCCTATTGCCGTAATCATAAACATGGATTTTCCACCGCCAGAAACTTCGTCAATATCAATCTTTAAACCCACTACACCATTTGCCCCTATACGCTTTGCCTCTTGTTTAATTCGCTCTATAGCTTCAGAATAGATGGAAGATAATTACTTCTTATAACTCCCTGAGCGTCCTCCAAAGATATCAGACATTCCAGCGAAGAAGTCACTAAATAAATTTGTTCCAGCGACCACATGTGCTGTAACGGGTTGTAAATGTTTTACAATTTTACCCTCGGAAGGACTATCTGTTGTGATAACCAATACTTCTCTCTTAGAAATCATAAGTGTTATTTTTTAAGATTTTTCAGAAAGCTGTAGGGTAACTTCTGATGATTTTAAAACTACAAAAAAATAGGTAATTGTGGGATCGTTCTAATTCTGAAACATAAGCAACATTGTTAAACAAGTGCTGAATTTTTTTAGTCCCAGATTTATATATTATAAGTGATAATTTGAATTTTTTAAAGAGCTGCATTTTATACATTTCCTGCATTTTCAATGTAAGCTGGATATATAATAATCCACCAAATCAGCACCAGGTTTCAACGGTAATCCCTCAAGAATATCCCTGACTTCTACTTTTAAGCCACTTTTTTTCAATAAGTCAACTTTGCTTCTCCAATCCTCATATTCTCTCTTATCCGGATATAGAATTATTTTTCGCCTTGCCAACGGCTCCAGTAGTCGAGTTTTGATATTTTGCTTGCTTCCGGTTGCCAACCACATTCTCAATCAATTCAGTCAACTCACTTCCCAAAAATGCCATTTTTGACACCTCTTTCAGAAGAAAAAATCTCTACATAGAATGCCATTTTTGGCACCCTAGTGCTCATGATGGCAGGTGCCGGGGATAGATTCATGCGGAGGCTTTTTTTATTAGCTTCAACGCTTATGCAGCCTTCTTAAACAGAGAACGCCGAACGTTGACCAAGGGGTGAGGATTCTTAGAAACTTTTGATCTAAAAAGTCCACTAAAATATATGATCGTTCCCAGCAGCAGGAACCAGATATACCATGCATTTCCAACAAGCTCGAAGTAGTTCATATCCTTGGCACCATAGCTTAAAAGCAAAAGTACCTGGGCTCCGTAAGGTAACACTCCCTGAACAACGCATGCAAAAATGTCGAGAACAGAAGCTACCTTCTTTTTGCTCAACTTCATTTTATCCTTCATCTCTTTCGCAATTGGTCCGGTAACAAGGATGGAGACAGTGTTATTTGCAATTGCCATATTGGTCGCGCCAACCAGACCACCTATGCCCAGGTATGCATATCTTTTGTTGGTCCGTTTTGAAATTAAATGAGAGATGTAATCCAGTCCACCTGCTTTTGTTACCATGGCAGCAAGCCCTCCAGTAAGGAGCGACAGTAAGAAAATCTCTGTCATACCTTCAAAACCCTCATAGCTTAATTGTGCAAATTCTAACAAGTTAAAATCCTGGTTGTAGATCCCAATAACTCCAGCCGAGAAAATCCCCGTTACTAAAACGGCGAATACATTAAATCCCATAATGGCGAGGGAGATAACCAGGAGATATGGAATGATCTTTACTGGATCTACTTCTGAACTTGCAAAAACAGTATCACCTGCATCGAGAAGAAAACCCTGGTAAATCAATACGGCAGCTGCCAGCACTGCAGCGGGAAATGCGATCCTCAAGTTCTGTTTAAACTTGTCTTTCATTTTACATTCCAAAGACTGTGTAGCTGCAATAGTGGTATCTGAGATAAATGAAAGGTTATCCCCAAACATGGCTCCACCCAAAAGTGAAGCACTCAGGATAGAAAGAGAGGCACCGGTCTTTTCTGCAAAACTCACAACTATTGCTGCGAGGGCAACAATCGCTCCCACAGAGGTTCCTGTGGAAAAAGATAAAAAAGCGCTGATCACAAAAATACCCACGTACAAAAATGGTAGAGAGATGTAATTCAAACCTAAATCCACTATGGCATCTACACTTCCCGTAGCTTTACTCACTACAGTAAAGGCACCGGCCAAAAGATAGATCACACACATCGTCATGATCTTCTCATCCCCACATCCCTTTAAAAAAGTAGAGATCTTGACATCTATGGAATCTTTGAACAGGCAGAACGCCAGGATCACCCCAAGACTAACTGCAACGGGCGACGGCAACGCATAAAAATCATTGAGATAAATACCTGCCCCAAGGAATGTAAATACGAAAAGTAACAAGGGTAAAAGTGCAATAAAACTCCCTTTGGAGGACGACAACTGGCTCATAGTATATTTGTTATTGATCAGAAGGAGAAAAGAAGCGATGCAGAGGAGTAACGTTTTTTCCAAAGAATGGCTTATCTTTTTAGCACCTTGCTCGTTATGCAGGTTGCTATCTCTTTCTGAGATTCTTGATAATTTCGGCAAATATAGTAACTCCTTTTGTTTTACAAAAGACAAAATTCATGGCTGGCAAAACAACTGGAAAAACTAAAATGTACCGCAGGTGGAAGCTAATTCAAAACCTGCTGTTTAGCAGGTTTTTGTATTTACTAATGGGCTAAGAGCCTCTGCCGAGGAGCCACTTTTAAGGGCGGAGTAGAATATTTTTCAAACCTGATTATTTAGAAGCCTCCCCATTAAGGGAAGAGGTTGTTTTCTTGATTTCCAGTACCCTTTCAGGATAATCTGTAATTATCCCATCTACTTTCAGGTCGATCATTCTTTGAATGTCTCTTTGTTCATTTACCGTCCACGGGATTAGTTTCATCTCTAAAGATCTCACGGAATGAACGAATTGTTCGTCTTTGACCAGGCGAAAGTTAGGGCTGTAGATTTCAGGTTTAAATCTTAAAAGGGAGAGATTTTCCTCAATTCCTCCGTTAGAAACCAGGTAGGCGACTTCAATTTCAGGATAGTTTTCATGCATAAGATTTAGGATCTTTGGATCAAAAGACTGGATGTTGATTCTGTCCTCTATCTCTTTTTCTTTGATGACCTTCATTACAAGAGCCACAAATTCTTCCGGTTGAGGTTGAAAAATTCCGTATTCGGATTCGACCGATTTTAATTCGATATTATACTTGACCGGCGGTATTTCTTCAGTAGCAATAAAAGCTTCTACACGGTCGATCATTTCCGAAAGCAAAGGCTTATAAGTGTTCATTTTTTCCTGGTTTGGAAAAAGAGAATTACCACGGGCGCCTGCATTAAACTGCTTCACGCTGTCATATGTCATTTCAAAGATATTGTATGAGCGCTCGTTTGCCTTACTTATGGAGTCTCCTGTAGGGGTGCTAACGTATAAAGAGGACATATACGGTTCATGGGAAACGACCACCTTTTTATCTTTGGAGATCACCACATCCAGTTCAAGTACATCAACCCCTTTTTTAACTGCGCTTATAAAAGCCGGGATGCTGTTTTCAGGAAAATTGCCACGGTCTCCGCGATGCCCCTGTACCTGTATGGAGGAGGAAGGAGTTGTTTCCATTTCTTTTTGGTCTTCGTTATTGGATTTACAGGAAATTAGCCCTGCAAAAGATAAACAAATGAAGGCTATTTTGAATTTGATCATTTTGAAATTTAATAAGAAAGCCTGCTTGAGCAAAGTTGCTCCAGCAGGCTAATAATTGATTATTTTATTTTGGTTCTTCCAACCTGTAACTACCGGTTGCAGTATAGCTTTTCCGAAACATGTCTGTAGCTTTTATCTCAATGGTATGAACTCCTGTCGCCAGGTTCGTTGGAATATTACCCCGCCATAAGTGATTGCTTTTTACAGGGTTGGATGATCTCCTACCCGGCATTAGCTCTTCTATTGTATCCCATTCATAAACCAGCTTCACATAAGAAGGGTCTGGCTCCTCTATGTAAGTCATTTCTTTCCATTCGCCATCATCAATTCTGTAAAGAACCTCATCTCCTTCTGTTCCCATAAAGAAATTGGCGAAAATCCCTGCCCTGGTTCTTCCGCCTTTTGCCACCACTTTGGGAGCAAAAACCTGGATCTGGAAGTTCTTGGGTTTTCTGGCAGCCTTGTAGTCTATGTCATATTCATTTCCTTTGAAGTTGATGAATGCGTAACCTTTTGGAGTTCCGTCGCGCATGGTAGAAACCGGGATTCCATTTTCATCAAGTTTCCCCGAATACCAGTCGCCGGAGGTGGTACCTACATTGTAATGATGATGAGGTTTTTCCTGAAGCCAGCCTTCTTCCTTTCCAAAGAAATCCTGCTTTTGAATGTGAGTATGAGCTGAGAGAGATAAAGTATTTGGATAATCCTGAAGTAACTCAAAAAGCCTGTCCCTGTCCTCATCTCTAAAATTATCCCCGTCGGGTTCGCTTAATGGAATATGAAACGCTAAAACTACTAAATGATCTTTTGGAACATATCGCAGATCGTTTTCCACGAACTGCAGTTGATCATCCCTAAAGCCGCCCCAGTAACTTTTCCCGTCTCGGGGATCGGGGTAAAGCACATCATCCAAAACAATGAAATGTACCTTTCCGTAGTTAAAGGCATAATTGGCAGGACCAAAATGAGCTTCAAAGGTTTCATCGGCCAGTTCATCTGTTTCTGCATCAAAATTGAGGTCGTGATTACCCAATAAATTATACCACGGAATTCCAATGCTCTTTACCGCCTGGATATATGGATTAAACAAATCGAGATCGTCGCCCACCAAATCGCCTAAACTTAGTCCAAAAGGCACATTTTTGATCCCTTCTACTTCAGAAACAATTCCCCTTGCAAAATATTCAACCTCTTCCCTGGTATAAGGCTGCGGATCTCCAAAAATAAGTGCAGTGAATTCTTCCTTTTGTTCGGAAGGAATTAATGCGAAATCAATTGATTTTGGAAGTTTACCGGTAGGGGCAACTCCGGCAAACTTTGTTTCAGGAGAACCTTTAGGTTTATGGATGTAGAAGAACTGAGGCAAATTATCTTCATTTCTCCCCACACTGTACCCTGAGGGTTTTATAACTGAAATGATATTATCCTGCCCTACGGGTAGTTTATATTTTCCGGAAGCATCTGTCAGGACCACTTCCTGTCCATTGGTTACCGCCACCTGAGGAATTCCATTTTCTCTTCTGTCTTTTTTGCCATTTTTGTTATTGTCTTCAAAAACGTATCCTTTGGCAGTGACTTGTGCTGAGAGTCCTATGGTAAAAACCAAAGCGCCAGCAGCTAAGATGATTTTTTTCATTTTCAATTTTTGGATTTTAGTTGTCCCACCACACTTTGGTGTTTATATTGTCACTGCCTCCTAACATTTCAACTGCTTCCCTGTAGTTTTCCGGATTCTCGACAGGAAGATCTGAGGGATAATACATTCTGGAAGGCATCTCCCCATTATTAAACATCGCATCTGTTTTTGGCAGCTTAGGATATCCCGTTCTGCGATATTCAAACCATTGCTGGTAATCTGTAAAATACAGGGCGTAGTATTTTTGAAGTATAATTCTTTCGAGAGTATCGTTATAAGCTGCTTCCTCATTATCGAAGTAATTATCCGGTAAATCGGCACCTAATTGCTCCATGGCTGCTTTCACCCCATTTTGGTAATGCTCTTCGGCATTCTCTATAAAGCCTCTCTGGGCGAGTTCGGCTTTAATAAATTCCACTTCAGCATAGGTTAGGATAAAAATGTCCATAGGTTCTACTACCTGTTCTATATTAAAAGTGGAAGCCTCATATTGAAACTGGGAATCATTTCCTTCGTAAGCACTTGGAATTCCCTGGTATCCTATGGCGTTTCCATCAAGATCACGGGCAATAGTAGCAATGATGGGTCTCCTGGGGTCATCCCACGAATTGAGGTTGTCCAGAAAGAACTCTGTTACCTTTGTGCTAAGCCTGAAATCCTGCGGTCTACTCCAGGGGGATTCATTAGGGGTCACTCCGGTGACTTCCAATATTGCCGATTCCCCGGTTGCTTCAAAAACAGGATACAGAGAAGGATCCTGAACCATTGCTGTCATCTTTTCAAAAGCACCTGTCTCCTGCCGGTTTGAGCTTCTAAGCAGTAATCGTAAATGTAGGGAATTGGTGAATTTTTGCCATTTCTCCAGATCATTCTGGAAAAGGATGTCTTCAGCATAGATCATTGGAACCTCCAAATCATATAACTCATTAGCCTTTTCTAAATCGGCTAAAATAGTTTCATAGATGAATTCCTGGGTGTCAAATGCCGGGTAAAGGATTCCTGCTTCCCCTGCAGATGCCTCGGTCATTGGTACGGGTCCAAATAAATCGGTTAAATTGGAGTAAACCCACGCATTTAAAGTAAGAGCAATAGCTTCATAATTTACATCCCCCGCTTTTTCGGCAGCAGTTCGCATCTCTTTTATGTTCTGTAGCCATTTGTAGTAATTGTTCCAGGAAGAGTTTCCTATTCCCTGGCTTACGTCATAACGGTGCAAACCTCCCGAGGCACTCGGGAAAGGCAGTGACACCTGCATTAAATCAAAAGTAATGGCATTACTCCTGTTCGCATTATGTGTCGCAAGGCCGTAAATGATTGGATTTAATAAAGTTCCCGGACTTATTTCTGCAATCCGGTTTGGATCTTCATTCAATTCCTGAAAATCGTTTGTACAGGCAAAGTTTAATAGGAAAACAGTTAAACCAACCGTAATTATATATATCTTTTTCATCATGCTGCTAATTATATATTCACTTTTAGATTAAATCCGTAGGTAGCGGGAGAGGGCATTTGTCCCATTTCTACTCCGGGTAGAATTTCATTTCCGTTTAAAGCGGCTGTTTCAGGATCATAGATTGGAAAGTCGGATACTGTATACAGGTTTCTTCCAAAGATTGAGGCTTCGAGACCAAGTATTCCTGTGCCCCGGAGCAATGTCTTTGGGAAATTGTACTGGAGGCTCACTTCCCGCAGTTTTAACCAGGAGGCATCAAATGAATTTGATTCCACATTTGCTCTCCGGTAGTAGCGGTTATACCAATCTGGCGTGACCGCCTTCGTAGTATTTGGGGAATAAGTCCCATCTTCATTGAGCACCACTCCTTTTCCAATAATGTAACCATCTTCTCTTCCCATAAAAGTAGAAGTGAGTTTTCCTTGTTGAACAAGTTTATGATGGGTTTGGGAATAAATAATCCCTCCATATTGCCCGTCAAGGGTGAAATTGAAACCGAAGTTTCCAATTTTTATCTGGTTGTACCATCCTGCAGTCCAGTCTGGCATGGCGTCTCCTATATACATTATGTCACCAGATTCAGGATAAGCCGGGAGGCCGGCTCCATCGTATACGATTTCACCTTCTGGAGAGCGTACAAAACCATAGCCGTAGATTGCGGTGGGAGATTCACCTACTTTGGCAATCATTGAGGCCTGTCCGCCGGTACCTACTACAAACTGGTTCTCAATATTATCTGGCAGGTCAAAAACTTTCCCCCAGTTCCTTGCCCAGGTGAATGTAGAATTCCAGCTAAAAATGTCATTTTGAACAGGTTTTATTCCCAGCGTTAACTCGACGCCGCGGTTTCTTACCTTACCAGAATTCAGAATTGCTGCGCTATATCCTGTTGCGTAATTAAGCGGTACCCGAATGATTTGGTTTTCAGTAGAAATTTCATAAACGGTCGCGTCAAGATTTAACCTGTTATTTAACAGGCGTGTTTCTATTCCTGTTTCATAGCTGGTGGAAATTTCAGGTTTAAAATCTTCGTTATACAAGGTTGCAGGCACTACAGCCGAACTTGGAAAAGCGTTTTGATTGTAATATTTGCTGGTTTGATAAGGGTCTGTGTCATTTCCTACCTGGGCGTATGAAAATCTATACTTGAGGTAATCAACTGCACCTTCGGAAAAATTAAAAATATCTGAAAGAATAAAGCTAGTATTTACAGAAGGATAGAAGAAGGAATTGTTTTGCTCCGGAAGTGTACTCGACCAGTCATTTCTTCCGGTTACATCCACAAAAATCTGATCCTTATAAGACATTGTGTACAAACCATAAAGGCTATTAACCTGCTTGTCACTGTCACCTTTGTTGATATTAGGATTATTCATTCCGTTAGCCAATTTATAGACCCCCGGAACTACCAGTCCTGTTACCGAAGCATCGGTATATCGCCTTTTTTCAGTCCGTGCATTTCCTCCCAGGGATAACGAAAAGGCAAAATCTTTACTCAATTTGTTTTCGTAGTTAAGAAGAAAATCGCTGTTCAATTCCTGTTTGAAAACATCCTGAGTTTGATAGTATCCACGTGAATACCTGTTAATGCTATAGGGCCTTATTTGCTCCCGCTCCTGGTTGGTAGAGTTAAGGGCTGTTCTTAACATTAAGTCAAGGTTAGGTGTTAACTGGATATTTGTATAGACGGTTCCAATGATCTGGTTGCTTTCCAGCGTGTTTAAAGCTTCATAAGCAATTAAATAAGGATTGTCAATATAAGAACTGAATGGCTGAATTTGTTCAATTTGTTCCTGTCCTTCCTGCCAGATGGGACGCAGCCAATCGATATTTACATTGGGATTTTGAAAGATCATAAAATATGCAATAGATCCATTGTTATATCCCGTACTCGGAAGATTGTCGCTGCTCCTGTTATTATAGTTAATTATAGCCCCGAGTTCCATTTCATCTGATACATTGTATCTGGAGTTGATGGAAGCAGTGATACGTTCAAATCCTGTATTGGGCATGATCCATTCATTTTTTGAATGTCCTATAGAGGCTCTCATGGATCCATTTTCTCCACCTCCCTGGATAGATACATTGTTATTAATGGTAACACCTGTGCGCCAAAAGTCTTTTCTATTGTCCTTATATGGCTGCCATAATTGACGTTCTAAAGACTGTCCACCTACAGCAGGATCATATTGATAGAAATACTGCCCTTCAAATCTTGGTCCCCAGGCACTACTGGTTCCCCCGGTACTGTTTCCGTCTTCCGAAGCTCCGTAGGAGTAATATGGATTTCCTTCATCATCAAATGATTTTCCTGTTCCCTGTCCATATTCATATTGATAATCTGGCCAGCGCTGAATAACATCAAAAGTGACTCCTCCGTTGTAGGTTATTCCCAGTCCTTTTGAATTGCGGCCAGATTTGGTTGTGATAATTAATGCGCCGTTAGCAGCTCGGCTTCCGTAAAGAGCAGTTGCTCCGGGGCCTTTTAATACACTCACACTCTCAATATCTTCAAGATTTAAATCTGAAATTGAATTACCATAATCTATAGGGGAATCCTCTCCCATATAGGCGCTGGAAGATCCCGATGTGGTCATTTCGGTATTTACCGGAACTCCGTCAACAACGATTAAAGCATAATTTCCCTGTAAATCGAAGGAAGAGTTTCCGCGAAGGGTAATTTGCTGGGAATCAATAGGACCCGAACTGGAAGACACTATATTCAATCCCGCAACTTTCCCTTTTAAACCCGATGACCAGTTATTAGGGGTAGTTTGTGCAATATCCTCAGATTCTACAGTAGCCTGAGAAAAACCCAGGCGCTTTTCTTCCCTTTTTATTCCCAGGGCTGTAACCACTACTTCATTAAGGGAATTGACATTCTCTTTAAGAGTGACTTCTATGAAATCCATTCCGTTTATTGGGACTTCACTTTTTTCAAATCCCAAATAGGAGATCTCGAGAATTGCAGTAGGTCCTGAAACGCTGAGGCTGAAGTTTCCTTCAAAATCTGTTTGAGTACCATTACTGGTTCCCTTTTCTACTACTGTAGCTCCCGGCAGGGGTAATCCGCCTTCATAAATGACTCTCCCCCGAATTATTTCCTGAAAATTACCCTCTGTTATTATGGTGAATGGAGTAGAAGCAAATGCTTCCGGAAGAATTAAAAGAAAGCATATTAAATAAGCTTGTTTCTTTAAAAAAAGTGTAAAAAATTGTATGTTAGTATTCATTACAATTTGGCTAAAAATTAATTTTTGTAGTCTCAGTTTTAATTAAGCCCATTCTGGTGCAACAGAATGGGCTCTTTTTTGGCTAATTCAAAATTTGCAGTTTCTTCTTATAGATTAGGTGTTTGCGTTGTATTTTCTAAGACTTCTTAATTGTAGTTTCTTCTGTTTTTGCGGGCAATGCAAAGGAAAACCTTGATCTTTATGGAAAGCTCACTTTAAGTTTAAGCTTAGTTTAAATAAACCTTAATTTCATGTAAGAAAAGTTGAAGCCAATTACCCGAATGAATCTCAACAGCTTAAATGAAGAATTGTTCTCTGTTTTAGTTCCTTGAAAGAGAGATTTTTAATATTGATTTCGAGATATTGAACTGAGTTTAAACTTTAGGTAACACGGAACTGTGAAACATGAAATACTTTTGAAAAGTGAAAATTCAAAAGTTAATTAGTGATGAATACAGGTAAGACAAACTTGCAGATAAAGGAAACAATATCATTTCCGGTCAATTACGACGGAAACCAAAAAGCGGTAAGGGATTTAAAAGGTAAATTATTATGTGATTTAAAGAGCTGGGAAAATAATGAGCTTCTTAATGACCCACAAGAACTATTAGAAGCAATAGGAGAGAAGATTGTAAAACTGCTGAATGAATCTGAAGCAAATAAAAGAAATAATAATATCGAAGTAGAATTAGCCGCCCGTAAGGAAGAGATAATGCAGTTTGAATGGGATTAATTATTTTTTTACACAAAAATAGATGCGACACACTTCCGTAAAGTGTGTAAGTTCTAGATAAAGGGGTATGACTTTTATCGCTATAGCCCAATATTTCGAATTTAATTGCTTCACATCAATAGCAGTAAAGACATCAAGAAGGAGAGATTTCTCCTAAAACTTCTTTCGCGTATCTTTTTGAGATGGGAATACTTTTGTTGCCAATGGTAATCTCTTTGGTGTTAAATGCAGTGACACAATTTTTGTTGATTATGTAAGAACGGTGCACTTGTAAAAAAGAAGAGGAATTTACCTGAGCTAAAAAATCTTTAATACTGGAACGAATCAACTTTTCAGAATTTTCTAAATAAAGCATGAGGTACTGATCTTCTTTTTTTGCAAATAAAATCTGCTCTTCTGAGAGAATGACTTTTTTGTCTTTATCCTTTACAACAATTTGTGCTTTGGTTTGTATTTTGCTCACTGCCAATTCCACAGCAATAAAAAGGTCTTTATTATTAAAGGGTTTTACAAGGTAGCTGGTGGGTTTTGTAGCAATTGCTTTTTTGATGGTCTCTACATCGTTAAAAGCAGTTAAATAGATGAGCGGGATGTCTAATTGGTTCCCCAGCCAGATTCCTGTTTGTGAACCTTCAACCCTAATGTCTAAAATGGCAATGTCTGGTTTTAAAATGGCAATCTCTGCGAGTGCAGTTTCTGCATTTGTTGCCATTCCGCAAATGGTAAAATCCAGTTCTTCCAGGGTCTGTTTTAGAAGCTCCTGGGTGATTATTTCGTCTTCTAAAATGTAAATTTTTATGCTACTCATTGGTAGGGAAAAATAAAGTTAACTTAAAACTGGTAGAGTTCTCGATGCTTAAATTTCCTTTTAATTGCTTGTTCATCATCTCTATGATTTTCATTCCCATAGCCTGTTTTGGGCTTTTTTCGTTATTAAAACTGCCATTGTCACTGTACTTAAAAACATATTTATTGCCCTGCTTTTCAAAATGTATGTAAATTTCAGGGTTTTCTGTTTTTGTGAAAGCGTGCTTGTAAGAATTATTGATTAATTCATTCAGTAAAAGTGAAAAGGGGGTGGCTTGATCGATGTCTAAAATTGAGGCGTCGATGTTTAAATGGTAGGTGGCATTTATAGGAAAAAGCTTTTTGTAATAGTCTATACTATTTTCAATATTTTCTTTTACAGGAATTAGATTCTGCTTGCTTGAATTATACAACAGGTTGTGAATACCTGCAATAGACTCAATCCTGCTCTGGCTATCCTGTAATTTTTCTTTTAATTCGTCATTCCTGCTGTTTACAATTTGCAGGCCCAACAAGCCGGAAACAATTTGAAGATTATTTTTAATCCTGTGATGGATTTCCAGCATCATAACATTTTTGATCTTGGCTTCATTTACCGCAATTCTATTTTTTGCAAATAAGACTTGTTTTTCTTTATACTGATAAAATAAGTAGAAAACTGAAATGGAAATCAAAAACAGGAGCAGTAAAATAAACCACCAGGTTTTGTAAAAGACTTCTTTGGATATTACTTCCAGAGAAATTCTTTCTCCTATTTTTTGATTGGAAGAATTTAAAGCTTCCACCTGCAAATCATAGGTTTCGGCTGAGAGGTTTGCGTATAAAATTTCCTTACCCGAATAGTTGGTGAACCAGTTTGAAGTATTTCCGTTTCCCAGCAAGCGATAGCGGAATTTAATATCCCGGGGGTTCATCTGTCCGAATACCGATAAGGTTGCAGAAAACCTTCTATATTCTGAAGGCAATACAATTTTGCGGGTGTTATTTAAAAAATCGGGGGAGGTATTGACTTCCCAATGATTAGTATCTGAATTGAACAATGAAATGGAAGTAAATTGAGGTTGTACTTTCACCTTATTTTCAACCAGCTCACCGGGCTTAAAATAGCTAAGGCCTTTTTGACTTCCCATTAAGATACTGCCATCCTGTTCATCTCTGTAGGTGCTTAACATATTACCTTTTACTTCGTGCAGGCCGTCTTTGGCAGTAAACCTACTAACTTTTTTTAAAGAAGGGTCTAAAGAAACAATTCCCGAGTAAGTATTCAACCATAAAGTTCCGCTGGCATCTGCAACCATACCCATAATTGAGGTATTCAGCGAACCTTCGTAAAAGGATTTTAATTTTTTTGTGCTTGTGTCAAACCTGTAAATTTCGCCGTATTTTGTAGAAACCAGGAGCCCATGGCTTTCAAGGTACTTTATTGAAAGTAAATGATCTGTTTCTACAGTTTCAAATTCGTAGGTGTTAAAAATGCCATTTCCGTATTCAAAAATTCCCTTATTTGAAATTGCATAAAGTTTGGAGCCATCTGTAGTGAATTCCTTTACCTGTACAGCACCTTTATTAGTAAGCTTTGTTAAGCTCTTGTCGTGCATACTGTATTTAAAAATGGCACCTTCGTGATCTGCGGAATAAAGGGTATCTCTGATTTTAATGGTTTGTTCACCCGGAATTTTCAGCGTTTTATTCTGAATTAGCCTGAAATTAGGATCAAGGCTGTAAAAATTCCCGGCGTCTCCAATTAAAATGCTGTTGTCTTTTTCGATAAAAATGCCGCGGGAGGAATTTATTGCCAGCCCGGTAGTAGCATCCTGTATTTCAATTCGCTCTTCGGTATTATTCTTTACATCAACCCTGTATATCCTGCCGGTCTCTGTTGCGACGATATAATTATTTTCCGTTAGCTTGTTGATGGTTGCCACACTTTCACCTTTTAAGAAAGTTTTGATTTGGCTTTTGATAAAGAAATAGGTCTCTAAAGTGTTCCCATGTAGAACTACCAGGTCTTTTCCAAATTCTTTATAAGCAGTTTCAAAAGAATTCTTTACTTCCATTTTCGTGAGCAATTCATTCTTGAAATCTGTAAACTTATACAAGGCTATTACTGAATGGTCTCTAAAAACTCCGGTGCTTAAGGCGTGTTTAAAATCGGGTGTAAATTTCAGGGTTTTATTTGAACTCAGGAGGTTGCCTGTGTTTGGCGTCTCTGTGAATTTATTTAGAGTTTTATCAAATTTAAAGGCGTTCCCGGTGTCATCAGCATATACATAAAAAGCATCACCCACTTTAAAACAGGAGTGTATGGCCTGCGGAAAAAAATGAGTCCCGTTAGCAGTTACAAAATCCCCTTCGGATATCTTCTTTAAAAACTTTCCCTCCTTATTTAGAAAATACCCCTCTTTTTCAGATAACAACTTAATGATTGTAAAGTCATTTGTGGTAACAGGATCAGCCAGAATTGGTTCGGAAATCGGTTTGGAAAAAGGTACAGAATCAATTAAGGTTAATTTCAATTTATCAAGTGCGGCACTATAAAACTTATCTTTTGAGGTAAGGGCCAAAAGTGTCAAACCTCCGGTAGTATAAGCTTCAGAAAACAGGTAGTTTTTGTTTAATTCATTGTAATCTTTAACAGCCTTAATTTCCAGAGTTTCTGTATTGATATAAAAAAATTCTGCCCGTGCAGTCTTGTAAAATAATTTCAGGTACAGCCCGTTGGCCTTATGTTTAAAAAAGTGCCCATCTTCAATTTTCTTATCAAAGGTGTCGGGTAATTTGAGAGTAAAGAAATTTGCCCCATCAAACCGCTGAATAATTACTTCGCGTTCTCCTAAAATATATTCGTTTGAGAGGTTGTTCTCTCCCAAAATCCACAACCATCCGGTTGTATCGTAGATAGCCTGATAAGGCTTGGAAATAAGATAACCATCAATAGAGGAGAACGAGCTTTTGGAAGTTAGCACAGAACCTTGGTGCTGAGACCAAAGGGGTATCCCGTATAAAAAAAGGATAAAAAGTAATTTTTTCAAATGTTTAATTTTTGATTAGAAGGCTGGCCCCAGGCTTCCTGTTTAAGCTCCCTAAGGCTGATTGCTAAACATACATCTAATTTTTAAATGTAAGCAAAATGAAATTCAGCTTAAAAGCGATGTTTTATTTCTGAAAAATATGTGGTTCCTGTTTCACCTCCCGAGCTGTTTCCCAAAATTCCACCCATTTTTCATCTGGTATGATAAAAGCCATGGGTATTGTGGATGATTTTCATAAAAAAATATCCGTTCACGACAAAAAAGCGGCACTTCACGACATTTTTTTTTGGCACACCGCCCTCTTTTATACTTTTAACCTCTGAAAGCGCAAGACTCAACATTTTGATGAGTGTAAAGAGAAAAATCTCAGCTACGAATGAATGTATAGTATGAGCCAAATTAAAAATCCAAATAAATCTTCTCTCTCATGGAAGGAGAGGGCAATTATAGAGGAACAGATAAATTCAATTAATTACAACAAACACGAAAAATCTTTAAAACACGAGTTTAATAACATGGTTAATAAATGATGGGGCAGAGATCACTTGGATTTTTAAACTGGGTTAATTCGATAATGAATATTATCTATTTATTTTTTCTGGGGGGAAGAAGTATTTAGGTTTATTCTAAAAACATATTATTGAATTAGTTTGATAACCTTTCAGTTCGCTGAAAGGTTTTTTTGTGCTTTTTGATGTTCTCTATTTTGCTTTTTAATGATGATGTTTATTTGATGCTCCTGTCTTTAAAAAACCTCCCAAAAATGGCATTTTTGGGACCTCTTAAAGGTGGAGCTTTCCCTCAATGATCAATTTAAAAAAACTTCCTTTTTCCCTTTTCGCTGTTACTCAATTTTCTGCGGAAGTATAAGGGCCTGTAAACCTCTCCCGACTAATTGTCGCCTATTCAAAGGGATTTTGTTTTGCCTCGTCCCGAACATCGGCTGACAGGCTCTTTAAGAAGGTCACAATATCTTCAATCTCTGTTTCAGAAAGATCGTTTGCAGTTTGCAGTTCTACCATAATTTCTACCGCTTTGTTAAGATCTTCTACAGAGCCGTCGTGGAAGTATGGGTAGGTATGTTCAATATTGCGCAAACCGGGAACTTTGAAGAAATACTTATCCATTTCATCCTGACTTATTTCATAGAGTCCCAGATCAATAGTTTTAGATTCGGTGTACTTCCAGTAGTCTTCGTATAAACCAAATTTCTGGAACATTTGCCCGCCCATGGCAACGCCACTGTGGCAGGTGATACAACCGGCATTGATAAAGCTTTTGAGTCCGGATTTTTCCCTTTGGGTAAGGGCAGAATGATCTCCTTCGAGATAGGAGTCAAACCGGCTTTTTGGCATCAGGGTGCGTTCAAAAGCCCCAATGGCTTTGAGGGCATTTTCAAAAGTAATTCCTTCGTCGCCATAAGCTTTGGTAAACAAATCCTGGTATAGCTCAACTTCTTTTAAGCGGTTTACCAGTTGTTCTTCCTGTTTAATATTGTGTTCAATAGGGTTTAAAATAGGGCCTGCGGCCTGTTCTTCTACAGTTTGTGCACGGCCATCCCAAAACTGCATTTTGTGTAAAGCGGCGTAAAGTACCGTAGGGGAATTCCGGTTCCCAAAGGTTCCTTCAACATCTCCGGGAGAGAATTGCCGGTTGTCTACTCCATAAGTGTTCAGGTTGTGACAGGAATTACAGCTGATATTCCCCTCTCCCGACAAACGTGTGTCATAAAATAAATGCTTCCCGAGTTTTACTGCATTAGAGTCGGGTTCTTCCATTTCTACCGAAGATAAAGGCTGAAAATACACACTTGCATCGGTAAGCAGCTCGTAACCTTCATCGGTAAAGTCAGTTTCGGTATTCTCATTTTTATTTTTGCAGGAAATGATCACAAAAAGCGACAACAGGAGTAGAAATCGTTTCATATTTAAAGAATTAGCGGTCAAAAACTAAAAATAAGAAAGACTTAATAGAGAAAACAATGACAAAAATCAGGTGTTGAAGCCGGGAGGCAGATTTTTTCAGTTAAATGCGATCTTTTTTCTGAAAACCCATGTAATTTGAATCCCTTTTAAAAAAAAGCAGCATCGGGAGGGTTTGGACTTTATACCCTTCTAAAAATGCCATTTTTGAAAACTCTTTCCGAAGAAGAGAAGCCTCAAAAATGTCATTTTTGAAACCTCATTATCATGAAGTAAAGATTAGGCCTGTGGTAACTATTATTCCTTAAGGAGTTCATCTGCTGCGTTTACCAGAAAAATATAACTGGCTCCAATATCAACAATATATTCATTCTCACCCCAGAAAAAGGGCCAGTTTTCTTTGTTCTCGGGATAATCGGGGCCCATTAACAGGATCCCAGGTACCACGCCGCCGGCAATAAAACTGAAGTCTGCCCGGTTACTCCCATAAGCCACTTTTTTGCTCTTTGTACCTACTCCCGAAACAAAAGAAAGGTTAGAATGAGGATGCCTTCCGAAGATGTAGTGTAAACCTTTAAATACATGCTCCTTATCCACCAGGTCCGGGAATAATTTATGGGCCCTGTAATTGGCGATGGCGAAATCTATAATTCCGTGGTTACCACCCCAACCCGGCCTGCGGAACATGGGAACTCCATAAGGATTGTCTTTTTCCAATTGATCTATTTCTGAAGTATATTTTTGAACATAGATTTTTAATTTATTATTGAATTCTGCATCCATATGGGGCGCAGCGTGCAAAGCAATATCAATAGTTCTGTCCAGGGTTTCATCCATCGCATTCCAAATTTTAGAATCAAAGGCTTGAGCATATTTAGTTTCTTTTGTAGTAACATAGAGCTGCATAGAAGTATTCATTTCGCTGAGTTTAAGGAAACGGGCGAAATATCCTGAAGAAGGCTCAGGCGCAGGCATATTCTCATTTTTCTGCCAAAGTTTTTTTGCCAGTTCAAGACATTCCGCAGAGAGGGACGGGTTATAATCTTTTAAAGCCCGGCTTGCGGCAGCCAATGCCCCGGCGGTGCTGTAGTCCAGGTATGGGGAACGTTCAGAAAATACCCACCTGTCGTCCATATTTCCGCTGGATACTCCATCACTTTCGAATGGCTGCAAATTGGGATTGTAGGGCAGGTTGTCGGTTTCGGTTGAGGCGTCTCCCAGATGATGGTACTGGTGCAGGTTGGGAACTATCATCCCTCTAACCGCGTGACCTATGCTATTGATCTGTGCTACCAGGTTTAGGGTTCCGTGTTCGATTTGCTGCAGGATATCTATTTGCCCATCTGGCCGGTGGATATCGACGTACCGATTTTCCTGGTTGATATGGGTTTGATCGCGCTCCAGGCCAAATTCTTCCCAGGAAGCAACAAGATCTGTGATGGTTAGGCAATGGGTGCCGGTTTGGATGTCATAATCCCCTGCGTCAAACCATCCACCTACATCAAGGCCCGGAATGTGTTCGTAGGGTTCAAATTTGGTGTCTGTAGATGATCCCATCCTGTAGCCGTCAAAATGTTCCTGCTCCAGCGGCGCCTGCAAGGCATCATCCATAAAAGGTCTCCCGTGCCAGGTCCTGTAAGCTTCATTCACCTTCATATGATCCATTTGCACAGGGAAGAAAACATCCAGGGTGGGATGCCAGGCTGTCTCGTAAACCTGCTCACTAATAGGGAAAGTATTGGTAGTGTGCTCTCCATATTTTATAAAATAAATCCCGGTTTCTGTCACTTCGGAAAAATCAAATTCGGCATAATTATACCTGAAATGTTTTCCCCATTCGGTAACTTTCCCGCTTACTTTTTCCCCTGTGGTTCCTTCAGGAGTTACCTGATACAAAGAGGCAGTTTGCAACCTATCATGGTTTTTATCCAGTTCTATGATTGCAATCTTTTTTTGTTCCGGGTGATAGCCAATTTGGAAAAACCAATATTGGGTTCCCGGGTCCAGTCAGCAACTGTATTGGCTTCCAGATGCCACTCCAAAACCTTTCCTGTTTTATTCGCCGGCAGGATACTGCGGGTAACAAACCAGCCATTTTGGGCAAGGCTTCTCCCGTCAAATAAAGAGATCTCGGTTTCTGAAGTAATTTTTACGTGGTGATAAGGGTCTTCAGGTGCCAGGATGATGGTCTTACCAGTGGCAAGAGGTTGCGGCTATATGAATTCTTCTTCCCCGCGAGTGTCCAGAGTTGAATGACCAGCAAACTGTGGAACTTTTTCACTTATAGGTTTAATTTTGGTATTACCCGATGGGTAAAGAGGGAAGATACCGGGTTTCCCATTTACCAGATAAGACTTTTCAAAATAAGCAGCAGGCAGGAATTCCAGATTAAATCCGGCTTTTCCTTTAAGGTTTTCGGGAAGGGGTTTATCGAGATGCACAGAAATATTCATCCCTTTTCCCTCAGCTTTGACAATGATCTTTGAGGTAAAATCCAACTGGTTATAACGGGTGGTGACCTCTATAATATTGGAAGCAGGATCTACCTTTCGTTCTACAAGTGAAGGTACAAGATCCCATTGTTCAGGCGTATTCTGCAATCTTACAGCCCCTCCGGTACTACTTCTCATTCCGTTATGGATGAGTTCTATACCGGCGTTTTTTTCGTCAAAAAAGAATCCATTATACTCATTGCTAAAAACAAGGACGTTTAGCCCCCGGGTTTCAAAATATTCTTTTTCATTAATGCTGAGTTGCGCGAATAATTGTCCGGCACCTAAGGTGCAAAAAAGAATAAGTGCCCAATTTCCAAGTAGTGATTTATTACCCATAATGAATCATTTTCTATAAATGTAGAAAATAATTGTTAAAAACACACTTTATTGATTTCTCAGAATGGACTGGGATATGGCGGAAATGAATTCGGGGAACCTTTTTAATAATACCGTTACCTGGAAAAAATTTTGGCAGAGACCAGAGTTGCTTAATAAGACCTCTCAAAATTACCTCCCAAAAATGCCATTTTTGAAAACTCTTCTTAAGAATAAAATATGTCTCTTACAACCTCATTTTTGACTCCCGGTAACCAACGGCATCTTGGGGTAAGGTGGGTCTGTCGTTAGATTTAAACCAGCTTTTAACGCGGTTGTAATCCAGGTAGTAGGAGATCCTTAAAGAAAGGCTGTTCACCTGTGGTTGATCAAAAAGGTTTTTAAAGTTGTCGCCAATATTGATGTGCGAACGCTCTATGTAGCTGTCGGTGGCATTGCGGTAGAGCAGCGTCATTTGGCTTCCGGGGGCAAACCACCAGGAAAAGCGTAAATCCAGGTTCCAGCTGTTGTAAGTGGTGTTGTATTCGTCATTTTTGGACCCGTAATCGCTTAAACCTCCATCATTTTGGAGCGTGTAAAATTCAGAATAAAACACTTCAGAATAATAGTGCCTAAAGGCCAGGTTCAATCCCATTTTGTTGTTGAAGATGTAATTTGCACCAAGAGAGTTTACAATGGTGTTTCTATCGCGCTGCCCAAAAAGGATATCATCCGCCTCCAGGAAATCTACAAAGCCCTCTTCTTTGTCAGACAATCTCACGTTGGTAGACAGTCGTACATTGAACTTGTCTGAAAACCTGTATTGGGGGCTAAAATCAAAAATGAGATCTCCCCGGCCACGTTCATTATACTTGTACCAGTCGGCCAATACTTCTACTACCAGCTTCTTCCTGAAATCTGTATTGAACCAAAGCCACACATCATAATAAGCAGGAATGCTAAAGTACTTGCCATCTACCCGTGGTTCATAAATATCATTGGTCCCAATGGGAGTGGTTTCAAAACCACCGCCAAAGTTGAAAAACTCCCGGGTAGTAAAGCTGGAATTGAAATTAAGGATCCAGTTGCTGTGCAGGTCGGGTTCCAGGCGGCGTTCATGTACACTTACCCAGTTGAGGTACATATTGTTTAGAAAGCCTTTTGGCTGCAAAAGCCTGCGCTGGTACAGGCCCTGGTAACGAACGAAATTTGTGGCACTGGAATAGCCAAGGTCGTTAATATCATAGTCTTTGGTGCGTAAATTGGCGTTGAGGTCCATGCGGTTCTTTCCACTAATTTTTGATACTCCGGCCTGGGCCTCCATACCGGTTTTGGTGCCTTCTTCCATCACCCAGCTGCCTTCAATCCGGCCAAAATAATTAAACGTGTTGGTCTTATTTGTGTGGTCAACATACAGGCCTGTAGCGTTGGCGTCTCTAAAATGGCCTTCGCGGGTGGTGTTGGTATTTACCAGCGATACAGAAGAATTGTCGCCGTAGCGTTGATCGAGCACCAGGATATTGTAATTGGTGAAAGGCTCAATAAGTTCGCGGCGGGTGGCACCGGTTTCGGTATTCTTCACAGTGACATAGGTCTTTTCGGTAATGGCGTTAAAAAATCCGATTCCCAGCCCACCATCTGTCCTTCCCGAGACCTTCAAAGCATTGATAAGATCTACGGAAGAAGGAAAATCAAGGATCTCTTCTTCTTCCTGAAGTGTCACATCTCCAAAAGGCGCACCGCCCACCCTGCGCGAATAGAAGAGGTCCCCTTTGGTAAAAAGCTCGGTTCCTTCAGTAAAAAAAGGTCGCTGCTCATCATACTGCACTTCAAAAGCCGAAAGGTTGAGCACAGATTCGTCGAATTTTGTTTGTCCAAAATCGGGGATCAGGATCATGTCGAGGGTAAAAGCGTCATTAATGCCATATTTCAGGTCCATTCCGCCGTTAACGTTAGTGCTGGTCTCACCGTCGTAACTGTTAAGGTAAGTTGAGACGTAAGGCTGTACCGAAAGTCGGGTAGGGGTTTGAATATGCTCAATGCCGTGAATTTCGCCGTCATATATAGAAAAAGATCCTTTGGCATTATCTACGGGGCTCCAGCTATACCGGGTGCCGCTGCGTTTAAACTCGCGCTCCATTTGCAAACCCCATTCCTGGATGGCTTTTTCAGGAAACCGCAATTCAGAATAAGGAATGAAGATCTCGGCCGTCCACCCGCGGTCATTGATATCTACACTACTGTACCAAACGGCGTTCCAGGAAGAATCTTCGTTGCCATTGGTAATTTTTGCATCGTACTGCACTCCTGCCGCCGTTACAATAAACTGCATGCTCTGTTGCCGGTCATTGTAACCGTTAAGTAAAATAAAGAAGAAGTCGTCATTGCCTATGCCGTCCCGCTCTGTGAGTTCTTTTCTTATTTCTGAAGGATTAGGGTCCAGCATTTCGGCCCCAAAGTAAATGCCGAGATCGTCATAAGCTACTTTTACCTGGGTGGCAAGACTATCGGGGATAGAGCGCCCGTTGTTTGGAAGCCGTTCCACAAAATTGGTAGCTATTGCCGCATTTTTCCACGCAGCATCGTCTAGCCTGCCATCTATTTTTGGAGCGTCATCAATGCGGGAGATGTAGATCTGTTTCCTCGGAATGCTGTCTTTTTCCTGTGCAAAAGCCGAAATACTTATCAAGAGAAAAAGAGCTGAAAAAAGTGATTTCATCAGGGAGTTTAGTTAATAGACAACAAAAAATCATATTTGTTGCAGTAAAGCTGAATGTTTTTTGTCTATTTCGGTTATTCCTGAAATTTTACTGGAAATTCCTTCCAAATGGCATTTTTGAGGGGTGATTATTTCCGAAGAAATGTGGTTTTTACATTAAAATGACGGATTTGTGAAATTCTTAGGATTTATAAAAATTATACTTTTTTAAAATGGGACTGAAAAACCCCCTTTTAATGGAGCATGCAATATGTTTTATAAGTACTGCCAGCAACAATTTTACAGTTGGTGAGATTGAAACCTTACTTCCCAAATGGCGGGAGAAGAACAACAAGGAAAATATTAAAGGAATGCTCCTTTTTTCTGAAGGTAATTTCTTTCAGGTGCTGGAAGGAGAAAAGACAAAGGTTTTGGAGCTCTTTCAGCGTATCAAAGAAGACCCCCGGCACAATAACATTATCCAGGTGGTGGGAAAAGACCTCTCAAAAGGCTCTTTTGATCATTATATTGTTGAACATCTGGATGAAGCAGAATATTCAAAACCTGAGTTGGTAAGCCAATACTGCGAATCTGAAGGGAATGGATCCCGAAACCCAGCAGCAAATCAAAAACATTCTCAAATCGTTTATTGACACCAGGGTTTTATAGTTTTTATTAGCTTGCCGGGGTGCAATTTCATTTCAATTATTTTGCGGGGGCTGTTCTTCTTTTCTTTACAGAAGTGGCTATTGCTGCTTTTGTAAACGATACAGTTATAAGGCCCTACGGTGGAGATTTCCTGGTGATCATCTTTCTCTACTGCCTTTTAAAAAGCTTTTTAAATATTCCTGTCAAAAATGCCATTTTTGGAGTGCTGTTTTTCGCCTTTGCTGTTGAAGCTTCGCAATATTTCGGGCTTCTTTCTCTTCTAAATCTTCAGGATAACAAGATGGCTTCGGTGGTGTTAGGGAATCATTTTGAATGGCTGGATATTTTTATTTACATCCTTGCTGCATTGTGCATTTATTCCGCAGAAAAATTTAAAGCAGGTTATTGGAAGGCTGAGTGAGGTGAAATTTGTCACCAGCGCAAAAAAAAATATTATCGGCAGGTTACTGTAGAATATGTTCCGGAATATTTTAGCTGTATTTTCTTCCGAAGAAAGCTAGAACAGCTGTATGTTAAAGAACTTTTGAAGCAGGGTAAGTATGAACATGAGCCCCAAAACTATCGGACAAATAAATTTGATCATTATATTTAAAAAGCCTTCCATAAAGGAGCCTTTATAATTTTTTGCACCCTGGCTTATTTCATCAGAAAATTTGGCAGTGGTCCACCGGGTGGCGATAAAGACACTAAGCAGGAACCCTCCAAGGGGCAGCGCAATAACCGAAAATACATCCTGTACAAGGTCCATAAAGCTTTTTGATGTGCCTTCGTAAAAAGTGAAGCTGGTTAAGCTTTGAATGGCACCGTAACCCAGCATACTGGGTATTCCAATAAAAAAGATAACAAGGGCCATCAAGGAAACTGCCCTGCGGCGGGACCATTTGCGCTCGTCTATGAGATAGGCAACGGCTACCTCCAGCAGGGAGATGGTAGAGGTGAGGGCGGCAAAACACAGTAAAAGGAAAAAACTACTTCCTACAATTTTCCCCAACACTGGCCCCATAGCCTGAAAGATTCCGGGAAGTGCTACAAATACCAGTCCCGGACCTTCTGAAGGAGATTGCCCCTGAGAGAAAACAAGGGGAAAAATCATTAAACCTGCCAAAAATGCCACCATGGTATCTGCAATTACCACCAGGCTGGCAGAGCTTAAGATATTTTCCTGCTTATTGAGATAAGAACCATAAGTAATCAAACCGCCCATTCCCAGGCTTAGGGAAAAGAAAGCCTGCCCAAGAGCAGAGTAAATAGTTTCGGCATTAATAAGGCTAAAGTTGGGCAGCAAATAAAACTTCACGCCCTCTATGGCTCCCGGTAAGGTGAGACCGTAAACTATGATTCCCAGTAGCAGGAAAAAAAGCGCCGGCATCAATATTTTGGCTGAACCTTCAATGCCTTTTTTGACACCCTGCAGTACTATCACGGCAGTAATGGCCATAAACCCAAAGCTAAACCAGAGATTATCTGAATAATCGGCTACATATTCTCCAAAAAAGGATGAAAAATCATTTTCTTCCAATAAATTTCCGAAGGCTGTTTCAAGAAAATAACCGAAAGCCCAACCAGAAACCACATTATAGAAAGAGAGGATCATGATTCCTGAAAGAATACCGAACAGCCCTACAAGTCCCCAGGCTTTTCCGCCGTATTTTTTATAAGCTCCATAAGGGTTGGACTGTGCACTGCGGCCCAGGGTGATTTCTCCCAACATTATTGGAAAACCTATTAGGAAAATCCAGAAAACATAGATTATTAAAAAAGCAGCCCCTCCGTTTTGTCCTGCCACATACGGAAACTGCCAAATATTCCCCAAGCCTACTGCCGATCCTGCGGCTGCGGCTATAAAGCCTAACCTGCTTGAAAATCCACCTCTTGTTGCCATGCGGCAAAAGTAGATTATTCTTCCTAATTTTTTGACCAAAAAAGAGCACTGAATTTTAAAACCTACCCCCCGTGAATAAAAAAAGCTCCCGCTAAAACGGGAGCTTATAATTGAATTAAAAAAAGTGCTTAGGGCTTTACTGATTCGGGTTTTACTTCTTCCCCTTGTTTATTGATCAATTTAACTTCATCAAAGCCCATATCTTTGAACTGCTCAAATTGGGTAGCGGCATCTCCCACCACCAGGTAAGCCATTTTGGACTCGTCAAGATATTTTTGGGCCAGTTTTCTATGCTCTTCAAGTGTCATGTTGCGAATAACTTCCTCTTCCTGCTTAATATAATCGGCCGGAAGGTCATACGCGCTCCTTTCCTGAAGCATGCCCAGCAGTGAGGGTTGTGTCTCAAAACGGCGGGCATTAGACTTGATAAGGGCATTTTTGGTAAACTCGAGATCTTCGGGCGTGATGCCATTCCTGTATTTGGCGATTTCATCTTTGAAAATACCTACAGATTCTCCTGTGGCATTGGTGCGCACGCTAGAAGAGGCTGTAAAGGTGCCGGGGATCTTAGAACCACTAAAACCACTGCGGGCACCGTAGGTATATCCTTTTTCTTCTCTTAGTACCAGGTTTACGTTACCCGAAAAAGAACCTCCCAACTTGTAGTTCATCACCTCGGCAGGGAAGAAGTCTTCGCTGGTGCGGGGAAGAGCGAGGTAACCAATATTGATCACCGACTGCTTGGCACCAGGTACATCTACAAAATACAATGAGGCTTTGTCTCTATTGGTCACTACTTCAAATTCAGGTATGTTAACTTCTTTAGGTTCCCAATTGTCTTTGAGGTCGGCGAGTACTTCCAGTGCTTGTTCCTGTGAAACATCGCCCACCACATGGAAACGACTTACAGTAGGAGAAAAATATTTGTTGTAGTAATCTTTAAGATCCTGAATGCTAATGGCTTCTACAGACTCTACCGTACCCGAAGTGGGATAGGCGAAAGGATGGTTCTCTCCATACAGCAGCTTGTTATAAACCTGGTTGGCAATTACATTTGGATTGGCCTCATTTCTTTTTATGGAATTGATTGTACTGGTTTTGATACGCGCCAGCTCTTCCTCATCCCATCGTGGCTCAAGAAGGATTTCTTCTACAAGTTCCATGGTTGCTTTAAAATTTCTCGCAAGGCTGTTCCCTCTAATAACTATAGATTCATCTGTGGTGTACATATACAGGTTAGCTCCAAGAAGATCTATTGCCTCTTCGAGTTCTGCAGGTGTTTTGTTGGCCGTACCTTCCATAAGGATATCGGTCATTAAGTTTGCCACACCATTTTTGCTGAGGTCGTCAAGTAAATGTCCGCCTTCAATTACCAGGCTAAAATTTACCAATGGCAATTCATTTTGCTCAATACCATAGACTTCCAGGTCATTTTCAAGCACCAGGTTCCATGACTCAGGAACATTTAAGCCGGGCGCCTCACCCAATTGAGGTGGTGTAGATCTGTCAATCTT
The DNA here is from genome assembly GCF_049569215.1 of Salinimicrobium sp. TIG7-5_MAKvit. Classification (GTDB taxonomy): domain Bacteria; phylum Bacteroidota; class Bacteroidia; order Flavobacteriales; family Flavobacteriaceae; genus Salinimicrobium; species Salinimicrobium profundisediminis. Next base: position 1,863,781 of record NZ_CP145903.1, read on the forward strand.
TGAAGGTGTTTTTTCAATGGTCTTTTCTTCGGTAGCAGCAACTTCGGCCTCTACGTTTTCGGTGATCTCTTCCTCTACGACCTGGGCTTTTTCAGAGTTTTCAGCAATAAGCTCTAATTGGCCTTTAGGTACAAAGCTGGTCATCACGAAAGGCTTGTCTTTGATGTAGGTATTATATACCCTCATCACATCTTCTTTGGTCACTTTTTTGATATTTTCTATATCTTTTACAATGTAACCCGGGTCTCCGGTGAAGACATCATATTGGGCGAGCTGGAAGGATTTTCCAAGTACGCTGCTTATTCCATTGTAAAAATCGGTTTCAAGACCTGCTTTAATGCGTTCAATATCCCTTTCTGTAACTCCTTCTTTTTCAAAACGATCAAGGGCTTTTTCAATACCGGCTTCAACACTATCTAAATCTACCCCTGCGTTGGCAGTGACCAGGATCCGAAATTTTCCGGCAATTTGATCAGAGCTGTTGAAGGCTATTGGTTCAGAGGCCAGTTCTTCTTCTTTTACCAGTACTTCATACAGTGGCGCTTCTTTTCCGTCGGATAGGATCTCTCCCAGAAAATCGAGCGCATAGGCATCTGCAGTATAATGTTCAACTGTAGGCCACACCATATTGAGCTGAGGTGCGGTAGCAAAGTTATCTTCATGGTAAAGCCTTTTAGTTTCTGAAAGCTTTACGTTTTGTACCTCAAGCGGGGCAACTTCCTGACGTTTTTTAATCTCACCAAAATATTTCTCGATCATTGCTTTGGTCTCGTCCCTGTCAAAATCTCCGGCAATAACCAGGGTGGCGTTGTTGGGGCCATAAAATTTGTCGTAGAATTCCTTAACATCGGCTATAGTGGCACTTTGAAGGTCTTCAAGTTCGCCTATCACCTGCCAGCTGTATGGGTGGCCATCAGGGAAAAGGTTTTTATCGATCACCCAGCCGGTGTGCCCGTAAGGATTGTTGTCTACCCGCTGGCGTTTCTCATTCTGTACTACCTCCTGCTGGTTGGCAAATGCAGCTTCAGTTACAGTATTAATGAAATATCCCATACGGTCAGATTCCAGCCAGAGCACCATTTCAAGTGCATTTTGGGGTACTACTTCATAATAAACAGTACCATCCTGCCAGGTACCGCCGTTTAAGGTTCCACCCACATCCTGGATCTTTTTAAAGAATTGATCTTGTGGTACATTTTCAGATTCCTGGAACAACATATGTTCAAAGAGATGCGCAAATCCTGTGCGGCCTTTTTTCTCCCGGTTAGAACCCACCCCGTACTGGATGGCCACTGACACAATAGGATCTGACTTGTCCTGGTGCAGTACCACATTTAGGCCGTTGTCAAGTTCGTATTTTTCGTACTCAATAGACAGGCCCTGGTCCTGGAGACTGTCAGTTTCTTTTCCCTGCAGGTCTTCGCAGGAAGTAAAGGTGGAGGTTAACAAAGGCAGCATAAGTGCCATTGCGAGGAACCTTACTTTTTTCATACTTCTTTTGGTTTTAGTTAAAATTTGCTGAATATAATAAGTGCTAAATAGTAATGTGTCTGATTTTCAGCAGTAATGTTACAATATTAAATGAAATGAAGTGAAAAAAATATAAAGTTCTTCAGAAGCTAATGTAGTCACTTATAAAGCTGGGGAAGGAGATAAAGTGACTGTATGATTACTTGTATTCAGAAATCAGGCTGTTCCATTCCATGGTTTTCAGCGTTCCAATAAGAATAGGGTCTATTAGGTTTACAAGTTTAGAGTGCTTTGGGAAACTATAACTGTAGTAGTCTTTTTTGAGGCTGTTTTCAAGAACAGTAAGTTCCTCCTGCAGTTCTTTTTCTTCAATATAATAGCTTAGAATAGGTTTATCATATACCAGCACGTTCTTATCATTCTCCAGGAGCGCTTCCAGGCCCTCATTGGCATTGGGAACTTTATAAGAATCAATGTTGTACTGGTCCAATAATTCCTGGGCACTGGAACTTTTTACGGTATAGATCTCAAATCTTTCCAGGTCCTGTACCGTACCAATCTCATCCTGGATGTTTTGTACGGTAAGGGAAGAGGCAATTCCCGCTGTAAGGGTAGAGATCATAATAATAGCTATGAACATCCATATAAAACCTACAACTCTACCACCAAAAGTACGTGGCGACTTATCCCCGTAGCCCACGGTGGTCATGGTCACTGCACTCCACCAGAAGCCCTGGAGTATTCCTTTGGCACCGGGCCCAAATTCTTCTTTGTTCTTTTTTCGTTCAAAGATCCAGACCAGCATTCCAAAAATAAAGATGACTCCCACCAGGATAAGTATGGCCGAGAAGAAGTTCCAGCTAAAAATATTTGAGAGATATCTCCAGACGGCAGAACCACTCTTTCTTGCAATTCCGGTATAAGAGATGAAGTAGGGCTGTGAAAAATCCATTTTCTGCATTCTCTTATCGGTAACAGTGATAGGGTTGATGCTAAGATCAACCTGTCCCTGCTCTACCGCCTGTAGCAGCGCATCAAGAGTTTCGAATTGCTTAAACTTATAATTAGCATTCAATTCCCTGTTTACCAGCTTCCAGGATTCTATACTAAGACCCGAAAAATCGCTTCCCTCCTTCATCACAAAAGGAGGCGCTTCGGTTAATCCAATAATAAGTTCGCCTCCTGTATTTAAGGAATCCTGTGCGCGAGTAGTTACAATGCTTAAACTGAAAAAAAGAAAAACGATATATTTATTCATAAGGCTAAAATAGGACCTCAATTTATAAATTTATAGATAAACACCTTTTTAGAGTGCTGAAGAGGAAAGAATGAAGAATAACTGTAATTTTGTAAGAAAAGTAAACTTTAGATAGGGTTGAGAAATTCTGCAGGGTAATAGTCGATATATTTGATAATTAGTAGGAAAGTGAATTATTCGATATTCCCTGACAGGTAATTTGTTTATTACTTTTAATTATTAGAATATTGTGACCATGGGTAAACGGGGGAAATACCAGATCATACTTGTTCTGCTTGCAGGTCTTGCCTTTGGAATTTATTTCCAGAGCGCCTATGCGCAGGATTCGAAGAGCCCACCTCCACCTATGATGCAGAGCACCCAGTCTTCTACGACAGATAACGGTTGTGGTGAAACTGATGATCCAGGAGATGGAAGTCCGCCACCACCACCGGGTTTTTGCTTACCCATAAATGATTATTTGTTGCCCCTGTTCCTTTCGGGGGTTGCGCTTGGAGCATTCCAGTTATTCAGACTCAGGAAGAAAGAGGAGGAACTTAAGGATTTAACTGAGTAAGTCGCTTTACATACTTCCCAATAACGTCAAATTCCAGGTTGACTCTGGTTCCCTTTTTGATCATTTTAAAAGTGGTATGCTCAAAGGTGTAGGGAATAATGGCCACGCTAAAGTTGTTCTTACCCGAATTCACAACGGTTAAGCTTACCCCGTTTACAGTAATAGAACCTTTTTCTATAGTGATATTTTGTAGCCCAGGGTCATATTCAAAAGTAAACTCCCAGCTGCCATTCTTTTCCGCCACTGCGGTACATAAAGCGGTTTGGTCTACATGGCCCTGCACAATATGGCCGTCTAGCCGGGCGCCCAATTGCATTCCCCGCTCCAGGTTTACCACATCTCCTTTCTTTAATTCTCCCAGGTGAGTTTTTGAGAGGGTTTCAGCAATAGCAGTAACAGTATATTCCCCCTGTGCAATATCTACCACAGTCAAACATACGCCGTTATGAGCTACACTTTGATCTATCTTCAGCTGTGAAGTAAAGTTGGCTTTAATACTAATATTAAGGTTGTCTTCACTTTTAGCCAGTGCCGTGACTACTCCCAGTTCTTCAATGATGCCTGTAAACATTCTCCTATTATTAATTACCTTTGCAGGTATAAAATTAGTGTAAATACAGGAAATCATTATGAAATCATCCGACAAAATAAAAGTGGGAATTAGTATTGGAGATCTCAACGGAATTGGAAGTGAGATCGTGCTCAAGACTTTTGAGGATGTTAGAATGATGGAGCTCTGCACACCGGTTGTATTTGCATCGGCCAGAACCATTACGTTCATCAAGAAAAAACTCAATATCGATATTGCCTTTCAGGGGGTTGATGATGCAGCCCAGGCCATTGATAATAAGTTCAATGTGGTAAATGTCTGGAAAGAGAATGTGACAATAAATTTTGGAGAGGAGACAGAAGAGGCTGGCAGGCATGCCTTTTTTTCGTTACAGGCAGCAACCAATGCTCTAAAGCAGGGTGATGTTGATATTCTTGTTACCGCGCCTATAAATAAACACAACATTCAGAGTGAAGAGTTTCGTTTCCCAGGCCATACAGATTATCTGGCTAAGGAATTGGGAGGGGAAAGCCTCATGTTTATGATCACCGATACCTTAAAAGTAGGGCTTTTGACAGATCATGTGGCGGTAAAAGATGTAGCTGCAGCTATAACACCCCAATTGATCGAAAAGAAAGTGAGGATCATTCATAAAACGTTGCAGCAGGATTTCAGGATCTCGCAGCCTAAAATTGCGGTGCTGGGAATTAATCCGCACAGTGGTGACGGCGGAGTTATTGGAAATGAGGATGAGGAGATCATGAAGCCCACTCTTGAAAAAATAAGGAACTCCGGAAAGCTCATTTTTGGCCCCTATTCTGCCGACAGTTTCTTCGGAAGTGGTAACTATAAGAATTTTGATGCTATTATTGCAGCCTATCACGACCAGGGATTAATTCCTTTTAAAACCCTTTCCTTCGGAAGTGGGGTTAATTTCACAGCCGGTCTTAGCAAGGTGCGCACTTCACCCGATCACGGTACGGCATACGAGATTGCCGGAAAGAACGAGGCCGATCACCACTCATTTAAAGAAGCCGTTTTCAAGGGAATAGATATCTTTAAAAGCCGTCAGGAATATGAAGAACTCACCCAAAACGTCCTGAAGAAACAGGGCAAGAAGATATAAACAAAAAATTGTTCATAAAGAATAGGCAGTTAATTAATTTTTATATCTTTGCACCCGCCTTATCCTGAGGGGTAGGCACTTGAAACTGATGATGAAATGAGGAAACTAAAGGAGTTTACGATCCCCTTTGTGGGTCTTAAACAAGGTAAACACCAGTTCGAGTACGAGGTTGACAATAAGTTCTTTGAACATTTTGATTACGATGAATTTAATAGTGCCAACATAAAGATAGATCTTCTGTTTGAGAAGAAATCGACCATGTTGGAGCTCACTTTTAAAGCATCGGGAATGGTAAACGTTTACTGCGACCTTACAAATGAACCTTATGACCAGCCAATAGACAGTGAGCTATTTCTGGTAATAAAGTTTGGGCAGGAGTATAACGATGACAATGAGGATATTTTGATCTTGCCCCATGGTGAGTACGAGGTAAATATCCAACAGTACATTTACGAAATGCTGGTTTTGGCCGTTCCGTCAAAAAGAGTTCATCCTGGAGTGCTAGATGGCACTTTAAAGTCAGATGTACTTGAAAAGCTGGACGAGTTAAGTCCGCGAGAAAAAGAGACTAAAACAGAGGAGGACATAGATCCCCGCTGGGAAAAATTGAAAAATTTATTAAACGATAAATAATACGCAGCCATGGCACATCCTAAGAGAAAGACCTCAAAAACGAGGAGAGATAAAAGAAGAACGCATTATAAAGCCTCTGTACCACAAATAGCTACAGATCCTACTACAGGAGAAGCTCATTTGTACCACAGGGCACACTGGCATGAAGGTAAATTATACTACCGTGGTCAGGTGTTAATTGACAATACAGAAGAAGTAGAAGCTTAATATTCAAGAGCTTTGAAAATACCCCAAACTCTCACATAGTGAGAGTTTTTTGTTTTAAGTTGATAAAGTGCTAAAAACACCTTAATTTGCACCGCTGTATTGTGGAGTTTTATTAGTCTACTGTTTCTCAGTAATTTAACCATTTTGCAGAGGCATTAAATGCATGTTTATGAGTAAAACAACAGCAGCGATTACAGCTGTAGGCGCGTATGTACCGGAATTTGTTCTTTCAAACAAAATCCTTGAGACTATGGTTGATACCAACGACGAGTGGATCACCTCAAGAACCGGCATCAAAGAGCGCCGCATCCTTAAGGATGCTGATAAAGGAACTTCCTACCTGGCAATTAAAGCCGCCCAAAACCTTATAGATAAATCTGGAATAGACCCGGCAGAAATTGACCTGCTAATTATGGCTACGGCAACGCCCGACCTTCCGGTCGCAGCGACAGGGGTTTACGTGGCATCACAAATAGGTGCCGTAAATGCTTTTGCTTACGACCTGCAGGCTGCCTGCTCCAGTTTTCTCTACGGGATGTCTACCGCCGCAGCATATATTGAAAGCGGCAGGTACAAAAAGGTTCTTGTTATAGGGGCCGATAAAATGTCTTCAATTATTGACTATACAGATAGAACTACCTGTATCATCTTTGGAGATGGCGCAGGGGCTGCTTTGTTTGAACCCAATGAAGAAGGTCTTGGGCTACAGGATGAAATTCTTAGAAGCGATGGCGCCGGAAGAGAATTTCTCAAAATTTCTGCCGGTGGCTCTCTTGTTCCTGCAACGGCACAAACAGTGGCCGATAAGCAACATTACGTCTTTCAGGATGGAAAGACCGTATTCAAATTTGCCGTTACCAATATGGCCGATGTGAGTGCAAAGATCATGGAACGCAATAATCTTTCAAATGAAGATGTCAACTGGCTGGTGCCACACCAGGCAAACCGCCGGATTATAGATGCAACTTCAAGCCGAATGGGGATCGATGATTCCAAAGTGCTTATGAATATTCATAGGTATGGTAATACAACTTCGGCTACTTTGCCTTTACTATTAAGCGACTTCGAAAAACAGTTTAAAAAAGGAGATAATCTTATTTTTGCTTCGTTTGGAGGTGGCTTCACCTGGGGTTCTATCTACCTCAAGTGGGCTTATAATTCTTAAAAACACCCAACACTAAATAATATGGATTTAAAAGAAATTCAGAATCTCATCAAGTTTGTGGCAAAATCTGGAGCCAGTGAAGTAAAGCTGGAAATGGATGATGTAAAGATCACCATCAAAACCGGATCTGACGAAAGGGAAACCACAATCCTGCAGCAGGTACCTATGCAGGCTGCACCACAAGTGCAACAGCCGGTGCAGCAACAGCCCTCTTCTCCACAACAACAGGAGAGTTCTACTACCGGGGGCGAAGCCAATGCCGCACAGGAAGATAAAGGATATGTTACTATTAAGTCTCCTATAATTGGAACCTTCTATAGAAAACCATCTCCAGACAAAGGTCCTTTTGTAGAAGTTGGAGACTCTATAAAAGTAGGTGATGTTCTTTGTGTGATTGAAGCTATGAAGCTCTTCAACGAGATTGAAAGTGAGATTTCCGGAAAGATCGTGAAGGTACTGGTTGATGATTCATCACCAGTAGAATTTGATCAACCTCTATTCCTGGTAGATCCGTCATAATAGCTGTAAGGAGCTACCCTAAAGCCAAAACTAAACAGTATGTTTAAAAAAATATTAATTGCCAACAGGGGAGAAATTGCCTTGCGCGTTATTCGCACCTGTAAAGAAATGGGCATTAAGACCGTAGCGGTATATTCTACTGCCGATGCAGAAAGTCTTCATGTTCGTTTCGCCGATGAAGCAGTTTGCATTGGCCCTCCTCCCAGCAACCTTTCCTATTTAAAGATTTCAAATATCATAGCAGCGGCCGAGATTACCAATGCAGATGCTATTCATCCGGGATATGGTTTTCTTTCTGAAAATGCTAAATTTTCGAAGATCTGTGCTGAACACGATATCAAATTTATTGGTGCCAGCCCCGATATGATAGATAAGATGGGAGATAAAGCCACGGCTAAAGCTACTATGAGAGCTGCCGGGGTGCCTTGTGTTCCCGGGTCAGAAGGCATTCTCGAATCTTATGAAGAAGCCGAGAAGATCGCCAATGATATGGGTTATCCGGTTATGCTGAAAGCTACCGCCGGTGGTGGTGGTAAAGGAATGCGTGCCGTTTGGAAAAAGGAAGATCTGCGAAAAGCATGGGAATCGGCCAGGCAGGAAGCAGGTGCAGCCTTCGGCAACGATGGCATGTACATGGAGAAACTTATTGAGGAGCCGCGACATATTGAGATCCAAATCGTGGGAGATAGTTCAGGTAAAGCCTGTCACCTCTCAGAAAGGGATTGTTCTGTACAGCGACGCCATCAAAAACTTACCGAAGAAACTCCGTCTCCTTTCATGACCGATAAACTTCGGAAACAAATGGGAGATGCTGCGGTTAAAGCAGCCGAATACATTAAGTATGAAGGCGCCGGTACCGTAGAGTTCCTTGTAGATAAACACAGGAACTTCTACTTTATGGAAATGAATACCCGTATTCAGGTAGAGCATCCTATTACCGAACAGGTGATAGATTATGACCTCATCAGGGAGCAGATCCTTGTGGCAGCAGGAGTGCCTATCTCAGGTAAGAACTACGAGCCACAGCTACACTCTATTGAGTGCCGGATTAATGCTGAAGATCCATATCACGACTTTAGACCTTCTCCCGGAAAGATCACCAACCTGCATGCACCGGGTGGGCATGGAGTGCGTATAGATACTCATGTGTACAGTGGTTATGTGATTCCGCCTAACTACGACTCTATGATTGCCAAATTGATTACTACCGCCCAAACCCGCGAAGAAGCGATTAGTAAAATGAGACGGGCTCTTGACGAGTTTGTAATTGAAGGTGTGAAAACAACAATTCCGTTTCACAGGCAGTTGATGGATGAACCCGATTATGTTGCGGGGAACTACACTACCAAGTTCATGGAGAGTTTCAAAATGAAACCAAAAGAGTAATATTATATGGGATTGCTACAGCGATCCCTAGTTACTATACCATTTTAGACCTCACAGGTTTTCAAAACCTGTGAGGTCTTTTTTATTTATTGTCCTGTATCCCTGCTCCTGGAAAGCAGTGGTGTTTTTTATCTCCTTCAGCGAAAAGCGTGTTCCAAAAATTTCAGTGTCTACTTCAAAATTTATTTCAAAGGTTTTGCCTTACAGGGGTTTAGCAATAAATTCTTATCTTAAAGCAAATGTTTATCTGCAGTGGTGGCCGGTGTAGCATTAAACATTTTAGTTAATTCTTTAAACCTAAAATTATGAAGAAGGTATTTTCAGTTCTACTTTTATTATATCTCAGCAACTCCTTTTGTGCACAGGAGATTACCGGCGACTGGTATGGCGAATTGATGGTACAGGACCGTAAAATGGGGATTGTCTTTCATATTTCTGAAAATAAGGATGGCTATACCACTACCTTAGACAGTCCCGCACAAAATGCTTTTGATATTCCTGTTGAATCTACATCTTTTGAAGATAATGTATTGGAGGTAAAGGCACCAAAGCTTGGAGGGTTTCATTTTAAAGGAAGACTAAAGCAAGAGGAACTTTCCGGCTCACTAAGACAAGGTGGAGCACTCGTTCCTCTTAAACTTTCAAGAGGGAAACCCAAAGACGTAAAAGAAGAGGCAAAAAAAGAATAACTTTGGCTACAAAATGGCATTTTTATGAGCTTTTCTTTTTGGGAACACGATTCCTGGTTTTCTAATATTGATTTTACCATTGTTGGCAGCGGGATTACCGGACTTACCTGCGCCCTGCAATTAAAAACCCGTTACCCCGAAGCAAAGGTGGTAATCCTCGAAAGAGGCCTTCTGCCTAATGGTGCCAGTACAAAAAATGCCGGTTTTGCTGCTTTTGGAAGTCTTAGCGAAATTCTGGACGACCTGCAGCATCATTCCGAAGAAGAGATGGTAGAACTGGTGAGAAAACGGGTGCAGGGGCTTGATCTACTCAAAAGAACTTTGAATAGTGATGGTATTGATTTACAGGTAAATGGCGGATATGAACTATTTACTGCAGCCGAAGAAGATCTCTTTGAAGCCTGCGTGTCAAAAATGGCAAAAATAAACAGCCTTCTAAACCCCATTTTTGGAGAGGATGTCTTCAGCATAACCAATAATAAATTCGGATTTGCAAAAGTAGATAACAGCCTGATCTACAATAAATTTGAAGGCCATCTTGATACCGGGAAAATGATGAGCGCCCTGCTTCAGAAGGTGCAGGCAGCTGGCGTGAAGATCCTAAACTCGGTTACCGTAAATGGTTTTGCTGAAGTAGATGATTCCGTAGAAGTAGAAACAGAACATTTTAGTTTTTACACCGGGAATTTGCTTATTGCCACCAATGGTTTTGCTTCACAACTGGGTATCCCAGAGGTTAAACCGGCCCGGGCACAGGTCTTGATCACAGCTCCTATTCCCAACCTTCATCTAAAAGGCACTTTTCACCTTGAAAAAGGCTTTTATTACTTCAGAAATATTAACGATAGGATTCTGCTGGGCGGGGGCAGAAACCTCAACCTTAAAGGAGAAGAAACCACCGAAATGGCATTGACGGCACTGGTGCAACAGCGGCTTGAAAGCCTGCTCAAAAATGTCATTTTACCCGATACTCCTTATAAGATCGAAAGAAGGTGGAGCGGAATAATGGGCATGGGTGAACAGAAGAAACCGGTGGTTAAAAAGGTTTCGAAGCACGTGTTCTGCGGAGTGCGTTTAGGCGGAATGGGTATAGCAATTGGCAGTCTCGTAGGAAAAGAACTGGCCGACCTAATTGAATAAAAATGAAAAGATTTTTCAGGTTTTTACTGAAACTGGTGCTGGGATTATTTCTCTTCAGCATATTTATGGTTGTGGTCTATAAGTGGGTGCCGGTTCCGTTTACGCCATTAATGGCCATCAGGTATTTTGAAAATCCCGAAGAGGAGATCTATCACGACTGGGTGCCCATGGAGGAGATTTCTGACAACCTGAAGCTGGCGGTGATTGCCAGTGAAGATCAAAATTTCCCCAGTCATAATGGATTTGACTATAAGGCGATTCAAAAGGCCATGGAAGACAATAAAAAAGGGAAAAGAGTAAGGGGCGCCAGCACTATTTCGCAGCAAACTGCCAAGAACGTTTTTCTATGGCCACAGCGCAGCTGGTTTAGAAAAGGCCTGGAAGTATATTTTACCTTTTGGATAGAACTTTTGTGGAGTAAAGAGCGTATTCTTGAGGTATACCTTAACAGCATAGAAATGGGCAAAGGCGTTTATGGCGCCGAAGCTGCTGCTCAAGCCTGGTTTAAAAAGAGTGCAGAGAACCTTACCGCCTATGAAGCCGCTGCCATTGCAGCCATACTTCCAAATCCGCGGGAATACAGGGCAAATCCCGCCAGCAGTTACATTGGGGGCAGGAAGAGCTGGATTGTGAGGCAAATGAGGAACCTTGGAAAAATTGAGCTTTAATAGAATTTAAGACATTCCAAAAAAACAGGACCAAATAAAATTATTTTTACTCAATTTAAAATCATCAATCAATGAACAGAATACTACCTCTATTATTAATATCCATGTTGTTTTGTTTTCATGGATATTCCCAGGAGACTGAAGAAATAGCTACCCCACAAGAGCAGGTACCTTATTCCGGTAAAAACGAATTAAAATTAAATGGAATGTATTTGCTCATTGGTTTCCCCGAGCTTAGCTACGAGCGAATTTTGAATGATGAGTCTGCTTTGGGTATTTCTGTTAACTTTTCTATAGATGATATAGAAATTGATTTTATGGCTATTCCCTATTACAGGATCTATTTTGGTAAAAAACCTGCTGCCGGATTTTTTGTGGAGGGGAATGCGGCCTTTTACGTAGTAGATGATGAAAAATACACCTACTATAACGGGAGTACTTACGAAGTCAAAACTGAAAATGAAATAGGTGCAGGGATAGGTCTTGCGGTAGGATCAAAGTTTATGACTGAAAGTGGATGGGTGTTTGAAGTTTTTGGAGGAGCTGGAAGAAACTTTTTAGGTTCAGATAATATAAGCGTTGCTTATCCAAGATTTGGACTTACAGTTGGCAAGAGATTTTAAAACTTCCTGATTGAGGCTTTGACATTAAAAACGAGCAAAGAAAAAATGTCTGAAATAAAAGAAAAGTTGATTGAAGCCTGCGCTGCTTACGTAGAGAAAAAGATCGAAACCGTACAGCATGTCATAGACGATCTTGAAGCTGCACTAAAACTGGAGACCAAATGCTCTATGGGCGATAAATATGAGACCGAAAGGGCTATGCTGCACCTCGAATTTGAGAAAGTAGCAAACCAGGCTGAAGGTTTTAAAAGGCTTAAAAGAACGCTTAAGGAAGTCCCCACAGGTAGTACAGGGAATGTAGCAGGTTTTGGAAGTATCGTGAAAACTACAGTGGCCAATTATTTTATTGCCATTCCTGCCGGTGAAATTAGTGTGGACAATGAGAAATATTATACTGTAGGGGTAGGTGCTCCAATAGCACAAATATTTATGGGAAAAAAGAAGGGAAGTAGCGTGACGTTTAATGGCAGAGAATTACAAATAGAAGAAATTTTCTAAAGGTAAATATCCGCATTTCTGAATTGCATAATTTCTTCGGAAAATTTCTCACTTAGCCTAACCTTTTTTCAAGTAGATCCTGTTCGATTTGTAAGCGAACAGATTTGCCTTTTTCCAGACCTTCCGGGTGTTCCACAAAAATTGAAGTGCCTTCTATTTCAACTTCAGTAAGAAAAAAACTTCCTTTAAAAAACACATTTTTGACCACCCCCTGATACCTGCCCGATGCTGTCAAATGTATGTCGTGAGGGTAGAGAATAACCTTCTTGCGTACTGGTTGATCGTCAAAGAAGAGGGAAGCCGGGAGTTCATTTACGTCTCCAAACAGGGAAGCAACATAGGCATTTGGCGGGTTATTGTAAAGTTCTGTGGGCGATCCCATAGCTATGATCCTTCCGGATTTCATTACAATGGTCTTGTCGGCAAAAGAAAGTGCATCTGTGCTGTCGTGAGTAGCCAACATTACGGTAGTGCCCGTTGCTTTCAGGTGGCTAAAGAGGTTCCGGCGCAGTTTGTTCTTCCTGAAATGATCAATATGGCTAAAGGGTTCATCCAGGAGTAAGACTTCAGGAGGATTAGCGAGGGTTCTTGCCAGTGCTACCCGCTGTTGTTGGCCTCCACTCAGGAACTTTGCCTTTGTTTTTGCCAGCTCCTTCATTTCTACCAAAGCTAGAAGCTCGTTTACCCGTTGCTGTTTTTTACGGGGGTAGGCGTTTGAGAGATGTTTACCCACATTTTCGGCTACGGTCAATGGCGGCATCAGGTCGAAATCCTGCGTGAGGTATTTCATGAAATCTTCGCCGGGAACGAGGTTGAAATTGGGCCCCAGCAACTGCTTTTCTTTCCAGAAGATCTTTCCTTTTACATCATGAAGTCCATAAAGAGACTGGAGCAGGGTGCTTTTACCGCATCCACTGGCGCCAATGATTGATATATTTTCCCCTTTTTGGATGTTAAAGCTGAGGTTCTTTAACACCGGCTTGGCTCCATAAGCAAAAGAAAGGTTTTTGACCTTTAGCATCTTCGTTTGGTTAAGGCTGTAAAATTAGAGTTTTAATAATAAAAAGAGGCTGTCTCAAAGCCTTATTTGTGTTGATCTGCACCTGGTCCAGGCCACATATGACTCTAATGATGATCACAGAATCACTGAAATAAATTCAGAATAACACTTAAGTACTTTAAAACAGCCTCTTTAAAAAAGGTCTGAACAAGAACTATTTTACCGGGTTAGGGAGTTTGTTGAATCCCATGTTGTAAAGTGTAAAGCCAAAAATGTCGGCATATTGTTCAATGGTCTTGCTCACCGGGGTACCGGCACCGTGACCTGCATTAGTCTCAATTCTAATCAATACAGGATCGTCACCTGCCTGTTTATCCTGAAGCTCGGCAGCAAACTTAAAGGAGTGTGCCGGTACTACGCGGTCATCATGGTCTCCTGTAGTGACCAAAGTAGCAGGATATTCTTCTCCACTTTCTACATTGTGAACAGGAGAGTACCCCTTTAGGTAATTGAACATCTCTTCACTGTCTTCGGCGGTACCGTAATCGTAAGCCCAGCCCGCACCTGCTGTAAAGGTGTGGTAGCGCAGCATATCAAGAACTCCCACTGCCGGCAGGGCAACTTTCATAAGATCTGGTCTTTGGGTCATGGTAGCTCCTACTAAAAGTCCGCCGTTGGAACCTCCCCGAATGGCCAGGTAATCTCTGGAGGTGTAATTATTTTCAATAAGGTATTCGGCAGCGGCAATAAAATCATCAAAAACATTTTGCTTCTGCAATTTAGTTCCGGCATCGTGCCAGTCCTTTCCATATTCCCCGCCACCCCGTAGGTTTGGTACGGCATAAATTCCGCCCTGTTCCATCCACACCGCATTGGCAATACTAAAGGAAGGGGTGAGGCTTATATTGAATCCGCCGTAACCGTAAAGGATGGTTGGGTTCTTCCCATTCATTTCAATCCCTTTTTTGTAGGTAATGATCATAGGCACTTTAGTACCGTCTTTAGAGGTGTAGAAAACCTGTTCGCTGGTATAGTTATCAGGATCAAAGGCCACCTCCGGGCGGTTGTACAATTCTGAAGTTCCGGTTTCTACATTGTATTTGTAGATGCTGCCGGGAGTAACATAATTTGTAAAACTGTAGTAAAGGTCCTTTTCATCTTTTTCCCCGCCAAATCCACTGGCAGTTCCAATTCCGGGAAGATCAATTTCTCTTACCAGTTTTCCTTCATAGTCGTACTGTTTTACATTAGAAACTGCATCCTGCATATATTCAGTAAAAATATATCCGCCTCCGGTTGATGGGCTAAGTACATTTTCGGTTTCAGGAATAAGGTCTTTCCAGTTTTCGGGCTGTGGATTTGCGGCATCTACAGTAACGATCTTTCTGTTTGGCGCGTCTAGATTGGTCACGATAAACAGCTTGCTGCCGCGGTTGTCCATTACATAACTTTCGCTGTCTTCATGGCCTACTATGGTATCAATAGAAGGATTGTCTTCTGCGAGATCCATCATAAATAGTTTACCTCCCGAAGTTGAAGTCCTGGCCGAGATGAACAGGTAGCGGTTATCTTCTGAAACACTCCCGCCTACATAACGATGCTTTTGCTCGGGAGTAGCGCCAAAGATCACTTTATCTTCACTTTGTGGCGTGCCGAGTTTGTGGTAGTAAAGTTTATGCTGATCTGTTTTTGCTGAAAGTTCGCTTCCTTCAGGTTTGTCATAACTTGAATAGTAGAAACCTTCATTGGCTTTCCAAGAAAGGCCGCTGAATTTTACATCAATCAAAGTATCTTCTTTGATTTCGCGGGTTTCGGCATCCATAACAATGATCTTTCTCCAGTCGCTTCCACCTTCAGAAATACTGTAAGCAAGGGTTTTTCCATCTTCAGAAAAACTCATTCCGGAGAGAGAAGTAGTGCCGTCTTCACTAAATTTATTCGGATCTAAAAATACTTCGGGCGTGGCATTTTCCGATTTTTTACGGTAAATAACGCTTTGATTCTGGAGTCCGTCGTTTTTGCTGAAGTAGATCCAGCCGCCTTCTTCACTTGGTGCACTTAATTTCTCATAATTCCAGAGTTCGGTAAGCCTTTGTTTTAGTTCTTCCCTGAAGGGAATCTGGTTGAGATACTCAAAAGTGACTTCATTTTGTGCTTTTACCCAGGCTTCAGTCTCGGCGCTGCGATCATCTTCGAGCCAGCGGTAAGGGTCTTTCACCTCGTTGCCAAAGTAAGTGTCTACGGTATTACCTTTTCGGGTGGTGGGATATTCCAAAGCAGTAGATGGGGTTTGAGTGGTTGTCCCGGGGGTAGGTTCAGGTTGTTGTGAACTTCCGCAGGAGATCAAAGCTCCGGCAGCCAGGGCAGTAATTAATATTCTATTCATTTATCAGTAGTTTAAGAGGTCCTAAAATAGGTAATTTTCTCATTAAAAGATATAAGAAAGGCTGCACAAGAAATATGCAGCCTTTAAATTATTACTCTTCAAAAATGCCATTTTTGGCACCTCATATTTTAAACAAGTTTATTATCTACCAGATATTCGGCGATTTGCACCGCATTGGTGGCAGCGCCTTTTCGTAGATTGTCGGCTACAATCCACATGTTTAATGAATTAGCCTGAGAAAGGTCTCTTCTTATACGCCCCACAAAAACATCGTCTTTACCTTCGGCATAAATAGGCATGGGATAAGTATTTACATCAGTATTATCCTGCACGGTGACTCCGGGGAATTCTTTTAGCAGCCTTCTAACGTCATTAACGTCAAAATCCCTGCTAAAAGTGACATTTATAGATTCGCTGTGCCCGCCTACTACCGGAATACGTATAGCGGTGGCTGTAACTTCTACAGCGTTGTCTTTTAGGATCTTTTTGGTCTCGTTGGTGAGTTTCATCTCTTCTTTGGTGTAGCCGTTTTCTTCAAAAACGTCACACTGCGGAATGGCATTACGGTGAATAGGGTATGGATATGCCATTTCTCCCTGTTCGCCTTTGTATTCATTTTCTAACTGCTGTACAGCTTTTAGGCCAGTGCCTGTAATAGATTGGTAAGTCGAAACCACCACACGGGTAATACCGTATTCTTTGTGAAGAGGGGCAAGTGCCATCACCATTTGAATAGTAGAACAGTTGGGATTTGCAATGATCTTATCTTCGGAAGTCAATTCTGAAGCATTGATTTCGGGCACAATAAGTTTCTTTTCCGGATGCATTCTCCAGGCCGAAGAATTATCTATGACGGTAGTACCTGCTTCTGCGAACTTTGGCGCCCATTCAAGGGAAGTTTCACCGCCGGCCGAAAAAAGGGCAATATCTGGCTTTTGTGCCACAGCCTCTTCCAGGCCAATCACTTCATATTCTTTGCTATTGAAGCTTATCTTGTTGCCTACAGATCTTTCTGAAGCTACCGGAAGCAATTCGGTAACCGGAAAGTTTCTTTCTGCCAATACTTTTAACATTATCTGGCCCACCATCCCGGTAGCGCCTACAACTGCTATTTTCATGCTATAGTGATTTAAAGACCTCGCAGGCTTCGGAAACCTGTAAGTCTCCATTTCCTGCTCGTCCTGATATTTTTATACAAATGTATTGTACTACAAATAATAAAAAGAGTAGACGCAAAGAAATTCTGCCTCAAATTATTTTTTATAACCACTTTGTACAGTTTGTTAAATATGGAGGGTTGTAGTAAAAAAAGACCCCCGGTGGTTCCGGGGGTTTAAGGTTAGGATATGTAGCGTAGCGGTTACTACGTGTTTTAAAGTTCGTTCTCTTGCCGCAAAAATATTTATTTCTTGCTCATGCAGTGATACACAGGCGCGAAAAATGGCATTTTTAGCTGTTCTTTTTCCTTAATTCATCCCGAATTTCGGTAAGCAGTTGTTCCTGTGAAGGGCCTTTAGGTTCAGTGACTTTTGGAGCTTCTTTCGCAGTTTTGGTTCTTTCATAAGCCCGTAAAACCAGGAAAATAAAGAAGGCCACAATCACAAAATAAATAATAGCCTGAATAACATTGCCGTAGGTGAGCACTGCGGCTTCGGCTTCTTTTGCGGCATCCAGGCTTTCATATTCGTTACCGTCAAGAGAAATGAATTTTTGTGAGAAATCAACTCCCCCGGTAATAACACCTATGAGAGGCATGATGATATCGGCTACCACAGAAGAAACTATTTTATTAAAAGCACCTCCTACAACTACGGCGGTAGCAAGGGCAATAATGTCGCCTTTCATTAGAAAAGCCTTGAAATCCTTAAAGAATGCCATAAATTAGATTTTTAAGTTAGTAACCCAAATGTATGAATTAATCTGTAATAAGTACTCTTTTCACTCTTTGGGAGATGCCGGTAATCAATTCGTAGGAGATAGTATTTCCCTTTTCAGCAAAGGCAGTTGCATGTTGAGTTTCTCCAAAAACAATGA
This sequence comes from Salinimicrobium sp. TIG7-5_MAKvit, assembly GCF_049569215.1. Classification (GTDB taxonomy): domain Bacteria; phylum Bacteroidota; class Bacteroidia; order Flavobacteriales; family Flavobacteriaceae; genus Salinimicrobium; species Salinimicrobium profundisediminis. Next base: position 1,881,689 of record NZ_CP145903.1, read on the forward strand.
CTTCATCCCCTTCTTTACAGTCAATTCCGGTAATATCGACCATCACCATGTCCATACAAACATTTCCTAAAATTGGGGCGTAGCTGCCATTAATAGTTACCCCGGCGCGGCCATTGCCGTACTGCCTGTTAATCCCGTCGGCATGGCCAATGGGGAGCGTGGCTGTTTTGGTGCGTTTTTCGGCGATAAAGGCGCGGTTGTAGCCCAGGGACTGGCCTTTTTCCAGCACATGGATTTGTGAGACAATGGTTTTAAGCGTTCCAATTGGCCTTAACTTTTCATCATTGGGCTCATCATTTCCAAACCCGTAAAGTCCAATCCCCGATCGCACCATGTCAAAATGGGCTTTAGGATAGTTAATGATCCCCGAAGTATTGCAAATGTGCAGCATGGGCCTGTAGCCTAAATCGTCATATAATTTAACAGCTATTTTCCTGAAAGTGTGGATCTGCATGAGGGTGAACTCCCGCTCTTTCCAGTCTTCACTTGCGGCTAAATGTGAAAAGAATGATTTCGCTTTAACTGCAGTGGTAGCTGTGAGCAGGTCTTTCACTACATCGGTCTCTTTTTCTGAAAACCCAAGGCGGTTAAGTCCGGTGTTGAACTTAATATGTACAGGATATTCTTTCTGATTTTTTTCCTCAGCAGTTTTGATAAATTCTTCTAAAACAAACTTGCTGTAAAGGCTTGGTTCCAGGCAATTTTCAATAACAGCTTCAAAATTGAATGACTGAGGGTGAAGAACCAAAATAGGGGCTTCAATTCCGGCCTCTCTTAAGGCAATACCTTCAGAAGTATAAGCTACCGCAAAATAGTCGGCGCCCAGCTCCACGAGCTTATGGGCTATGCCGGCTACGTCGCTTCCGTAGCCAAAGGCCTTGACCACGGCCATAAATTTTACATCTTCATCGAGTTTTGACCTAATGTAATTGTAGTTGTGCGCTAAGGCATCAAGATTTATTTCAAGTACGGTCTCCCTGGCTTTCGGCATGTTCACTTCTTTTGGTGTCTTTTAATTCTTCGGGTTCTGTAACCTCGAAATTTTTTAGCTTTTCTCTTAACCGGGCTTTGTAAAAAGCTCCGCGGCTCAAAGGCTCATATTCTTCGGTCTCTCCCAGCATCACCAGGTCTTCATTTGAAGTCTTGCGGTAGCTGTATTGGGCGAGGTTTCCGGTACGGGTGCAAACGGCGTGTACTTTGGTGACATATTCGGCAGTGGCCATTAAGTTGGGCATTGGCCCAAATGGGTTGCCTTTAAAATCCATATCCAGTCCGGCAACGATCACTCTTACCCCTCTGTTTGCAAGATCATTGCATACAGAGACGATTTCTTCGTCAAAGAACTGGGCTTCATCAATGCCCACCACATCGCAATCATCGGCCAGTAACCTGATATTGGCTGCAGCAGGAACAGGGGTGGACCTTATTTCGTTGGAATCGTGAGACACCACCATCTCTTCATTGTAGCGGGTATCTATGGCCGGTTTAAAGATTTCGACCTTTTGTTTGGCAAATTTGGCGCGCTTGAGTCTGCGAATCAGCTCTTCGGTCTTCCCAGAGAACATCGAGCCGCATATAACTTCAATCCACCCAAATTGCTCTTTATGATTTACTGTATTTTCAAGAAACATTTTGTATTTTTCAAGACCAAAAAGCAGACTTCGCTTTTGATAAAGGTGACACAAATTTATTAAAAATACAACCGTATTCGGGTTGCAAGAATGAAAGTTATGAAAAAGCAATTGAAAGGGGAATTAGTAGCTTTGGCCGAAAAAGTTGCTCTTTTAAAAGATCAGGACCAGGTCGCGACCGGGGAATTAAAAGAACTTGCCAGGAGATTATACGAAAAGCTTACCGTCTACAATTTTACCGAATCTAATCTCTACACGGCTTCAGAAATAAGAGAGCAGGAAGTAGTAAAAACTGCTCAGAAAGTAGAAGCTCCAAAAGAAAAAGAAGCTCCGGTAAAAGCTTCCGAAGAAAAGAAGGAATCGGTGCTGCCGGTGCAGGAAGAAGATGCTCCAGAACCGGACGAGTATAACCCTACCGGACTTGAATACAACGATTCTGAAGAGATTACCGAGCCAAATACCGAAAAGATCAAGGATATTGTGGCCCAGATGCCACTCGAGACACAGCAGGTTGACGATCTCTTTGCACATGTAGAACCGCGCAATTACAAGAAGAACGATATGAGCGATATTGGGGGAGTTCACTACGATAACCTGCCGCAGTTTGAACCGGTGAAAAGACAGGGTTCTGCCCAGGAAAAACCAAAATCCCTCAATGACAGGCTCAAGAAAGGTATCAATATTGGACTTAACGACAGAATGGCCTTTGTAAAGCACCTTTTTGACGGGAGTACATCAGATTATAACAGGGTGTTGTCTCAACTCATTACTATAAGGACTAAGGAAGAAGCCTTTAATTTTGTTGAAAACATGGTCAAGCCCGACTATAATAACTGGGAAGGAAAAGAAGACTATGAAAGCAGGTTTTTGGCTATAGTTGAAAAGAACTTCGAATAAGGTTCTATGGCGAAACTATACCTTGTGCCCACGCCTATTGGCAACCTTGAAGATATTACTTTTCGCGCCATTATGGTTCTCAAAGAAGTAGATCTCATTTTAGCTGAAGATACCCGCAACAGCGGAAAACTGCTAAAACATTTTGAGATAAATACACCTATGCAAAGCCACCATATGCACAATGAGCATAAAACGGTAGAAAATGTGGTGCGGCAAATTCAGAATGGAAAAACTGTAGCGTTAATTAGTGATGCCGGGACGCCCGCTATCAGTGACCCCGGATTTTTACTCACCCGGGCCTGTGTTGAAGCAGGGGTCGAAGTAGATTGTCTGCCCGGCGCCACTGCTTTTGTTCCTGCCCTTGTGAACAGTGGGTTGCCCAATGATAAATTCGTTTTTGAAGGTTTTTTACCGGTAAAAAAAGGACGACAAACCCGGCTGGAATTGCTGGCGCAGGAAACCCGTACCATAATATTATATGAATCGCCGCACAAGCTTCTGAAAACTCTTGGCCAGATAAAAGAATTCTTTGGAGAAGACAGGCAGGTTTCTGTATCCCGGGAGATCACCAAACTACATGAGGAAACCGTGAGAGGAACAGCAGCTGAAGTGCTTGCGCACTATGAGACCAAACCTCCTAAAGGAGAGATTGTAGTTGTTGTTGCAGGGAATAAATAGCTACTCTGCGACCTCGATTTTGAGCGTGGTGATTGTTTCAGAAAAAATTTCGGCTCCGTTAGAATCAGCCCTTTTGATCTTTACAACTTCGGTCCCGTTAAAGTCGGCTTCTGGAGCGTAAACATAGAAGATGCCTTGCTCGCGGTGCTGAATTTCACTCAGAACCGCATGTGCTGCCTGCTCTGAAATACTGAAGCCACCTTCAGTGGGTATTACTTTTGAAAGCAGGTGCTCAAGAGTATCAGCTTTTGAAATGGAAATCGTTTCTTCAGGTGCTTCTGTTTCTACTGAAGTTTTATTTTCGCAGGACAGGAAAATTAGTGCGATGGCGAATAAGAGGATCTTTTTCATTCAGTAAAAATTTCAATTAAATTAATAAAGAAATAATTAATTGGCTGAATTAATCTTTAGAACTGTGAAATTTCGGTGTCAGATTTTCCTTCAGGTTCTCGATGAGGCCGGTTTGTAGGACGTAAATAATAAAGAACAATCAGTATTTTTGAAAAAAAAACTCTATGCGCTGGACACTCAAACCTAAACCCGATCTTTCAACAGTCGAACATCTGCAGGAAGCTTTAGGTGTAGAAAAACCAATAGCTTCATTGCTGGTTCAGCGCGGCATAGAAACATTTGAAGAAGCCAAAAAGTTCTTTCGTCCAAGTCTCGAAGACCTCCACGATCCTTTTCTAATGAAAGATATGGAAGCAGCGGTAAGCAGGATCGAGCTTGCCCTTCAAAAAGGGGAAAATATCATGGTCTTTGGAGATTATGATGTAGACGGCACCACGAGTGTTGCATTGGTTTCTTCTTATCTAAAAAGAACCTACCCAAACGTTGCGACCTATATCCCCGACCGGTATGAAGAAGGATATGGTGTGTCTTATAAAGGGATAGATTTTGCAGCCGATAATGACATAAGCCTCATTATTGCCCTCGATTGCGGAATTAAAGCTATTGAAAAAGTAGCCTATGCCAGTGAAAAGGGCATTGACTTCGTAATTTGTGATCATCACAGGCCGGGGGCAGAAATACCAAAGGCGGTAGCTGTACTGGATCCTAAAAGAGAAGATTGTGAATACCCTTATAAGGAACTCTGCGGATGTGGTGTGGGCTTCAAACTGTTGCAGGCTCTAAACCAAAAGAGGGGAGAGCCATTTGGAGTGCTCATCCCATACCTGGATCTGGTTGCTACAGCTATTGGGGCCGATATAGTGCCGGTAACCGGAGAAAACCGGATACTTGCCTATCATGGCCTGCAGGTAATAAATGTCGCTCCCCGTGCAGGAATTGGTGCAATCCTCGAACAGGTGAAGAAGGAACAACTCACCCTTACAGATGTTGTTTTTATAGTTGCGCCCCGTATAAACGCAGCGGGTAGAATGAAGCACGGGCTGCACGCCGTTAACCTGCTTACTGAAGAAGATAGTGTGCAGGCAAAAATATTTGCAGCCGAAATTGAAGAGTATAACATGAGCCGAAGAGAGACAGATAAAGTAATTACTGAAGAAGCACTTGCCCAGATTGACGAACTTTGCGAACAGGAGAGAAAGACCACAGTAGTTTACCGTGAGACCTGGCATAAAGGGGTGATTGGGATTGTAGCCTCGAGGCTTACCGAAACTTATTATCGCCCTACCCTGGTGTTTACCCGCAGCGGTGAAAAACTTGCAGCATCGGCACGTTCTGTCAGTGGTTTTGATGTTTATGATGCTTTGGAAGGCTGCAGTGAATTCATTGAACAATTTGGAGGGCATAAATATGCGGCAGGTTTAACGCTGCTCTCTCATCAATATGAGAATTTCAAGAGAAAATTTGAAGAAGTGGTTTCGGCTACAATAGATCCCCGCCTGCTAACGCCCGAAATTCAGATTGATGCCGAAATAGAACTTGGTGATATTACAGATAAGTTCTATAGGATCCTTAAACAGTTTGCACCATTTGGGCCCGGCAATATGTCTCCTGTTTTTATGTCAAAAAATTTGCGGGATACCGGTTACGCCCGCTGTGTTGGTGGAGATGACAAGCACCTGAAAGCCAGGTTTTATCAGAAGGGAAATGATCGCAGCTTTGGCGCCATAGGGTTTGATCTGGGGAAGAAGTGTGAGCTGGTAAGTGAAGGGAAAAAGGTCAAGGCTGCCTATTCTATTGAAGAGAATGAATTTCAGGGCAATATCACGCTACAACTAAAATTAAAAGACATTGAGGTAAATTAGCTTGACCTTTTGTTAATATTGTTGCTGAATTCTTACAGCACATACCGCCTATTTGCTCTTCAACAATTTTCCATGTACTTCATCTAAAAAAGTTTCTGATAATGAGATGTTTAGCTACTTTAGTAAAGCCATAACATAAGTAGGTTAAGTTCATGGTAGATTTGGGGCAAAAAAAGGTGGAGATCTCCACCTTTTTTTATGCGCACTATTCTGCAAAAAAAGCTGCCTTAAAAGCCTTTCCTGATCAAGCCTGAAGTTGAGGTCCTATTCAAGATAGATCCCCTAATTCAGAATAACTTTTCAAGTAAGCTTTTAAGACAGCCTTCTGTCTTATTTAAAATCTCTAATGAGACCTTAATTATTTATGTTGTGCATATCGTTTGGAAACTTCTTCCCAGTTGATCACATTGAAGAACGCATCAATATATGCGGGGCGTTGGTTTTGATACTTTAAATAATAAGCATGCTCCCAAACGTCCATTCCAAGGATTGGATATCCGCCGCAACCAACTCCGGGCATTAAAGGATTATCCTGGTTTGCTGAAGAACATACTTCAAGCTTGCCACCTTCCTGCACGCAAAGCCATGCCCAACCAGATCCAAACTGGGTAGCACCTGCTTTAGAAAACTCATCTTTAAAAGCTTCGAAAGATCCAAAGTCTTTGTCTATTGCAGAGGCAAGATCTCCCTGTGGCTTTCCACCACCATTAGGTCCCATGATCTCCCAGAAAAGGTTGTGGTTAAAATATCCCCCTCCGTTGTTGCGGACAGCTTTATCATCCATGTCAAGGTTATTGAGAATATTTTCAATATTCTTACCTTCCATATCTGTGCCTTTTACGGCATCATTTAATTTGCTGGTATATCCTGCGTGATGTTTATCGTGGTGGATCTCCATTGTCTTTGCGTCAATGTGAGGCTCCAATGCGTCAAATGCATATTTTAATTTTGGTAACTCGAAAGCCATAGTTAAATCGTTTTTATTATTAATTAGGTCAACTTCAAATTTAGAGATAAACCTCATTAATAAGAATTATAAAATGTTATAAAATCCTTAAAGATGTAGCTTTTTAAAAAAGTTAGTTTACAGTTACATAGAAAAATCTCATTTTTTTCTGCATATTTTCCAGCTAATGGATCGGCACGAGAAGGTCAATTAAGATGCATTTCTTACTTTAGTGAAAAAAATTTGAAGCACGCTAACATCTTCAGAATTTACGACGCTTCGGCTGGTTCGGGAAAGACCTATACCCTTGTAAAACAGTACCTTTTACTTCTGCTGTCTTCGCCGCGAATAGACAGTTATAAGAATATACTTGCCATTACCTTTACCAATAAGGCTGTGGGGGAAATGAAATCGCGCATAATTGAAAGCCTGCATGGGCTTGCCAATCCCAGTCGCACCAGCAAAGAAGAAGAATTGCTCACCGTGCTTTCCAAAGATACGGGAATGTCGCCAGAGGTCATTCAGAAGAGAAGCAGCGATATCCTAAAGCATATAATTCACAACTATGCTGCCTTTGAAGTTTCTACTATAGATGGTTTCACCCACCGGGTTTTGCGAACCTTTGCCAAAGACCTGGGGCTGCCACTTAATTTTGAAGTTGAACTTAGAACCGATGAAGTGCTCGGGGAGGCGGTAGACAGGCTTATAAGCAAAGCTGGAAAAGACAAAGCCATAACCCGGATTCTGGTCAATTTTGTCCTCTCCCGCACAGATGACGATAAGAGCTGGGACATAGCCCGCGATCTTTTTGCTATTGGGCGTTTGCTCACACAGGAAACCAGCAGTAAATTCCTGGAAATCCTAAAGACAAAGAAGCCGGGCGATTTTGAAGATCTAAAAAAGAAGATCATTCAGGAACAAAAAAAGCTGGAAAATGCTGTTATTGACACGGCAAATTACTTTTTTCAGTTGTTGGATGAAAACAATCTTGACAATGGATGTTTTAGTGGCGGCTATTGCCCAAAATTTTTTCTGAAGCTTCAAAAAGGGGATTTTAACGTTAACTTTTCCGCAGGCTGGCAAAGAGATCTTGCTGAAAAAGCGCTCTATGCATCTAAACTTGATGCAGCCAAAAAGCAGGTTCTCGATAGCCTTCAGCCGCAAATTGTCGCACTGTACAATCAGGTAAAAAAATACATCACCTGCATACAGTTCCTTGAAGCGGTAGACAAGAACCTCGTGCCGCTGTCTCTTTTAAATGCCATACAGGCACAGATAGAAGAGATAAAAGCTGAAAATTCGCTGGTGTTGATTTCAGAATTCAACGCCACGATAGGCAAAGCAGTGAAAGATCAGCCCGCACCTTTTATATATGAGAGGCTGGGAGATCGCTATCGTCATTATTTTATTGATGAATTTCAGGATACCTCCCAGTTACAGTGGGAAAATTTGATCCCGCTTGTTGACAATACCCTTTCTATTGAGCATCCGGCCGGCGAATTTGGTTCGCTTACGCTGGTAGGAGATGCAAAACAGTCTATTTACAGGTGGCGTGGCGGTAAAGCCGAACAATTTATGGAACTATGCCAAAAGCGGCATCCGTTTAGCGTTGAAGACCTGGAAATGTTGGTGCTGCCAAACAACTACAGGAGTGCGAGGACCGTGGTGGAGTTCAATAACGATTTCTTTAAGTATGCTTCAGGATTTTTTCTGAATGAAACCCATAAAAACCTCTTTCTTAACAGTGGCCAGGGCGTTGTGAGCTCTAAAGAAGGTTATGTGAACATTTCTTTTATAGAGGCTGAAAATGCTTCCGAAGAAATGGAGGCGTACCCCATAAGGGTGCATGAAATTATTACCGAAGTGCAGGAACAGGGCAGGGCACTTTCTGATATTTGTATCCTTACCCGAACACGCCGCGAGAGTATTGCTGTAGCCAATTACCTTAGTGAACATGCTATTCCCGTTATCTCTGCGGAAAGTTTACTCATAAACCGTTCTCCAAAAATCAGGTTTATTACTGCAGTTTTACAGTATTGCCTCGATCCCGGAGACAGGTCTCTCAAATTTGAGATCCTTGATTATCTTTTGACTGAAACCATTGAAGTAGACAACAATTTCCAATTTCTTGAAGAGCATCTAAAGCCTGAAGGGGAGGAATTCTTTAAAGCTCTGGAAAAGAATGGGATCAATTTTTCACCCGTGGCAGCTACGGCAATGTCGGTTTATGAGGCGGTTGAATATATAATCAGGGCTTTCTCGCTAGAGGCCGTTTCTGATGCTTACCTGCAGTTCTATCTCGATTTTGTTTACGAAGTTTCCAGTTCCGAAGGGGTCGCATTTTTCACCTTTTTGGAACAGTGGGAACGAAAGAAAGAAGAACTGAGCATTGTGGTACCGCAAGGTGAAAATGCAGTGCAAATAATGACCATTCACAAAGCTAAAGGGCTGGAATTTCCTGTGGTAATCTATCCTTTTGCCAATACCCAGATAAATGACACGGCCAGGGAACATTTTTGGATAGAATTGCCCGAAGAACTCGATACCAACGTAGAAATTGCTTACCTGCGTGCAGCCGAAAAGATGAAAGAATGGGAGGGCGAAGCACCTCAAATTTATCATGAGTTGAGCTGTAACAGTCAGCTTGATGCACTCAATGTGCTGTATGTGGCTATGACGCGGCCCGAGCATCAATTGTATATCATTTCAAAAATGGACCTCGACAAGAAGGGGAACGAAAATACCAACCGCATTTCGGGTCTATTTATATCCTATTTACGGTCTATAGGGAAGTGGAATGACAGTAATGAATACCACTTCGGAAATATGCATGAAATGATTTCCGAAGAAAAAAAATCTTCGAACACCTTTGAGCAGCAAAGTTTTTTTTCTTCCGCAACCGAGGGCAATGGTATTTCCATCATCACGCGTTCGGGGCTCATGTGGAATACCAAACAGCAAAAGGCTATTGAAAAAGGTCAGCTTATCCACGATCTTTTTGCTAAAATAGATACGGAAGCAGATGTGGAGCGGGTGCTCGAAAATGGCAAAAATGACGGACTTTTTCCTTCCGAAGAAAAAGAAGAACTTGAAAGATCTATTTTAGAAGTTACAGGCCATACCGCGTTAAAGAAATATTTTACAAATGGCGTGGTGAATTATAATGAGCGGGAAATAATTTCTGAGGATGGTGCACTCCTAAGACCCGACAGACTTATCTTTTCTGGTAATAAGGTGAATATTATTGATTACAAGACAGGTGCAGCAGATCCAAAACATAAGGCGCAGATTTCAGAATATGCTCATATTCTGGCAAAAATGGATTTTGAGATTGAAAACAAGATCCTGGTTTATATAAACGACCAGATTGAAGTAACTTTTGTGTAAAAAGAATGTAATTTTGTAAAAAACCAGTCATTATGTACGGAAAAATGAAAGAATACCTTGAAAAGGAAATAAACAATATTAAAGAAGAAGGCCTTTATAAAAAAGAAAGGATCATTACTTCACCACAGGGCGCTGAGATCACTCTTGAAGGTGGTAAAAAGGTTCTTAATTTTTGTGCCAACAATTACCTTGGGCTCTCGTCACACCCAGAAGTGATACAGGCAGCAAAAGACGCTATGGATACACATGGCTTTGGGATGTCTAGTGTACGGTTTATATGCGGTACCCAGGATATACATAAAGAACTGGAGCGCAAGATTGCCGATTTCTACGGGATGGATGATACCATACTTTATGCTGCTGCATTTGATGCGAACGGGGGTGTTTTTGAGCCACTTTTGACTGCTGAAGACGCTATAATTTCTGATTCCCTCAACCACGCTTCTATTATTGATGGGGTAAGGTTGTGCAAGGCAGCTCGTTACCGTTACGAAAATGGAAATATGGAAGAGCTTGAAGCGAAGCTTAAAACAGCTAATGAAAAAGGAGCGCGGTTTAAGATTATTGTTACCGATGGGGTATTTTCCATGGACGGGCTGGTGGCACCCCTTGATAAGATCTGTGATCTTGCCGAAAAGTATGATGCTATGGTTATGATAGATGAATGCCACGCCACAGGATTTATAGGTCAGGACGGGATTGGTACTCTCGAAGAGAAAGGAGTGCTTGGCCGCATAGACATTATTACCGGAACCCTCGGGAAAGCATTGGGAGGTGCAATGGGCGGTTATACTGTGGCTAAAAAAGAGGTTATAGAAATT